>NZ_POUD01000368.1 GCF_003236395.1 Nonomuraea aridisoli
GCAGCGGGTCGAGCGGGTAGGCGTACTGGGCGCGCACCTGGCCCTCGCGCTTCCAGACGGTCAGCCGCGCGACGGCGCCGCGCTCGGCGGTCGGCACGGGGCCGTCCTCGTAGCGGGGGCCCTCGGTCACGGCGGCGATGGAGCGCGCCGTGACGGCGAGACCCTCGAATCCGAAATTACGCCGAGGGCCGTTTTCCGTATTCGTCAGCCGCAAATTCGTCGGCGTCGGGAATTCGCGGATATAGCGCCCTTGAACGTCCGTCGCGCGAACGGCCCCCTGAGAAATGGGGATATCCGGGTTCGAGGTGTTCGGCCGGTCGCCCTCGTCGCCCCAGAGCAGCCGCCCGCTCCACGAGTCGAACCTGATCGACTCGGGGTCGGCCGAGCCGGGCTGCCCGTAGGCGGGGTACGGCGTGCCGTCCTCGCGGGTCAGCGTCGTCACGCCGGTGATGCGCACGCCGGTGAAGTCGCCGGTCGCGCGGTCGATGTCGAGGCGGCCGGTGTAGAAGCGGGCGGGGTTGTAGCGCCAGCGGTCGTCGGAGATGAAGTACCAGGCGCCGGTGGCGGGGTTGCGGTCGATCCCGGACAACCCGCCGACGACGGTGCCCGCGAAGCGCGTCATGTGGGGGATGCGCTGCTCGCCGAGGAACCGGGTGATCCGCAGCGGCTCGCGCCGCGGCTCCGCGACGGCGGGAGGGGCCAGGGACACCACCACCGCGCACGCGACGGCGATTTCCATGATTTTGCGCTTACGAGCCATTCGTGCCTCCGCCTGGGGAAATTGACGGAGCACATGAAAGCGCGGATCACCGGGGAAGTCCACGAACGGACAACGGCATGCCGTACAGCAAAAAGGGCGAAATCAAATATCCGGCAGAGTGAAGACGTGCACGGAGCCGTTCCCGAGGCCGGCCGCCGCGGCCGTCCCCGCGGGCAGCCCCACGCGGCCAGCATGACGGTGGCCAGCATGACGGTGGCCAGCACGACGGCGGCCAGGCCGCTGAGCAGGGCGGATAATCTCACGCTTGGTCTTCCGGCTGGTCTTCCGGCGCCGAGGGCGCGCGGGCGGCGACGCCGTCGAGGATGAGCCGCAGGCCGTACGCGAAGGCGTCGTCACTGGTGGGGGCGCCGCCCTGGCGGACGGCCGCGACCGTGAGCGGGAACTCCCGCGCGTACACGGCGGCCGGGTCGTCGCCGCCGGCGGCGCGCTCGCGCCGGGCCTGCTCGTTCAGCACGAAACCGAGGGTGTAGTGGCTGATCGCGCCGATCGCGTGCAGGCCCTGCGCGGGCGTGAATCCCAGCTCCACCAGCGTCGCGAGCTCCCGCTCGAACGCGCGGGCGACGTCGAGGCCGGGGTCGGCGCCGCTGACCAGGCGGGCGCCGTCGCGGTGGCTCAGCAGCGTGCGGCGGTAGCGGTGGGCGCGCCGGGTCAGCCACCCCCGCCAGGTCTCCCCTGCGCGCGGCCCGCCCATGTCGGGGCCGAGCAGCTCGCGGGCCATCTCGTCGAGCAGCTCCTGCTTGTCGCGGAAGTGCCAGTAGAGCGCCGGGTTCTGCACGCCGAGGCGGGCGGCGAGGCGGCGCATGGACAGGCCGTCGAGACCGGTCTCGTCGAGCAGCTCCAGCGCCGCGCGCACGACCGTGTCGCGGGCCAGTCCCTTCGGTGTCATCGCCGACACCTTAACAGCGCTAAGGAACGCGGGTCCCGATGACGGCCGTGGCGTCCAGCTCGTCCGAGTAGGCGGCCCGTGCGGACAGGCCGGCGCTCGTCATGGCCTCGACGGTGGCCTCCGCCTGGCGTTCGCCGGTCTCCACCAGCAGGTGTCCGCCGGGGGCGAGCCAGGCGGGCGCGCCGGCGATCACCCGCCGGACGACGTCGAGGCCGTCGCCGCCGCCGTCGAGCGCCGTCAGCGGCTCGTGCAGCCGGGCCTCGGGCGGCAGCAGCCCCACGTACTCCGACGGCACGTACGGCGGGCTGGCGATCAGGACGTCCACCCGGCCCCGCAGCGCGGCGGGCAGCGGCTCGTACAGGTCACCCTCGTGGACGCGGGCCGCGGGCAGGTTGCGGCGGGCGCAGCGCACGGCGGCGGGGTCGAGGTCGGCGGCGTGGACCTCGGCGTCCGCCAGAGCCGCCGCCACCGCCGCCGCCATCGCGCCCGTGCCGCAGCACAGGTCGAGCACGACGGGCGTCCGCGCGACCTCCCGCGCCAGGGCGACGGCCTGCTCGATGAGGAACGCAGTGCGCGGCCGGGGCACGAACACCCCGGGCTCGACGGCCACCCGCAGCCCGCAGAACTCGGCCCAGCCGAGCACGTGCTCCAGGGGTTCCCCGGCGACGCGCCGCTCTACCAGGGCGTCCAGGCCCTGCTCATCGGCGCCGCCGCCGGGCGTGGCGGCGGCGATGAGCAGGGCGGCCTCGTCCTCGGCGAAGACGCACCCGGCGGCACGCAACCGAGCCACGATTGTGGTGCTAGATGATGAAAAAACCGACATGGGGGCCTTTCGTCTGTTCAGGGCCGGAACGCGCCCAGAACCATATCCCCATAGCGGCGCCACACCGCGGGGTCCCACTCGTCCAGCACGATCAGCTGCCTGATCACGCCGCACAGGACGACGCGCAGATCCCGCTCATCGGCGTCCTGGCGCACCTGGCCGGACGCCTTGGCGGCCTCGACCAGCCGGCCGATCAGGCCGAGCAGGCGGCCGGCGGGAACGAGTCTGCCCTCGAAGAACGCGGCGGCCAGCCCCCGGTTCCGGAGGAGATGGTCGAGCATGTCGGGGATGTAGGCGCACAGCGCCTGGTAGGCGTCCTCGCTCCTGAGCGCGGCGAGCGTGCGCTCCTCCAGCTCCTGGAACTGCTCGCGGGTGACGGCGACGATCAGGTCGTCCTTGGTGGGGTAGCTGCGGTACACGGTCGCGCGCCCGACGCCGGCCCGTTCGGCCACCTGGGGCACCGTCACCTGAAGGCCGTGCTGCGCGAAGAGTTCGCGGGCGGCCGCCATCACCTTCTCGTGGTTGCGGCGCGCGTCCTGACGCCGAGGGGACCGGTCCGATCCGGCCGGCGCCTGGATGAGGTCGGAGGAAGCCATGGGCTCAGTGTGCCGCAGCGTCCCCGCGGGAGGTGCCGTCGGGCAGCGCCTCGCCGGCGCCGTACACCTGGGTGAGCTCGACGTCGAGCACGGTGCAGACCCGGCTGAACGCCCAGTAGTAGCCGGCGACCTGGAGCACCTCGACGATCTCACGCTCGCTGAGGAACCGCCGCGCCTGCTCGAACAGGTCGTCGGGCACCCGCGGGCGTCGCACCACCTCGGCGGTGAACCGGATGAGGGCCCGGTCGGAGGCCGGCAGTTCGGGACTGTCGAGATCCCGGTCGTGAATGAGCCGCCGGGTGCGCTCGTCGACGCCGGCCGCGTCCGACATCGGGCCGTGCTGGGCCGCGACGAACGCGCACTCGGCGTACTCGGCCACGGTCAGGATCACCAGCTCCCGTGAGCGGGCCGGCAGCTCCAGCGAGCTGAACTGCGCCCTCGCGAGCTGGATGAACGGCTTCACCGTGCCGGCCGAGTGGGTCAGCATCCTCACCAACGGGTCCGGCGGCAGCTGGGCGAGGAATTCGCGCACGTCGTCCGGGACGGTCTTCGGATCGGGATCCGCGAGACGGGGCATGTCGTCGTCCTTTCTCTGGGCCGCCGTCAGCAGGTCTCGTCCGGGCCGACGGTGAACCCCGTCTCACTGAGCTCCTGGAAGCGGCCGTCGTCGGCGAAGGACCCGAAGACGAAGATCTCCCGCTTGAGCGTGGCACCGTCCACCATGGTGACCTCGAAGACGTGCCGCTCGGCGTAGGTGGAGCCGTCCCGGAGCTCGTCGAGCACGGTCACCGTGCCCCCGGCCAGCCGGCTGCGGATGCCGGCCACCATCTCGGCGAACTGGGCGCGGTCGAGCGCCTTGCCGTCGCTGCGGTGGACGTAGCCGGGAGCGTAGTACTTGTCCAGCGCCTCGCCCAGCTCGAGCTCCGGCTCGAGGGCGAGCTCCCGGAGCGCGTCGCTGAGGCGCGAAAAGGTCGTCATGCGAAGGTCTCTCCATCAAGAAACGGACCACTGTGTCCGGTTTCTGGGAGCGTACCAGACCCCTGAGTCCGGTTCCGGGCGGGGACCGTGAGGGACGCACTGTTAGGCCGACCTCTCGTGGCGGGCGGGGCCGCGGCCGTCGCGGGGGACGAGCGTGGGGTTGACGTTGCGCACCACCGTGTCGCGGGTCAGCACGACGCGGGCCACGTCGTCGCGGCTCGGGACCTCGTACATGACGTTGAGCAGCACCTCCTCCAGGATCGCGCGGGCGGCCCTCGCGCCGGTGCGGCGCAGCAGCGCCTGCTCGGCGACGGCGGCCACGGCGTCCTCCTCGACGACCAGCTCCACCCCGTCCAGCTCCAGCAGCCTGCGGTACTGCCTGATGAGCGCGTTGCGGGGCTCGGTGAGGATGCGGGTCAGCGCCGCGACGTCCAGCGGGCGCAGCGCGGCGACGACCGGCAGACGGCCGACGAACTCGGGGATCAGCCCGTACGCCAGCAGGTCCTGCGGCATCACCTGGGACAGCAGGTCGTCGTCGTCGCGCGCCGGCGGCAGGGCGCCGAAGCCGGCGGCGCGGCGGGCGAGCCGCCGTTCGACGATCTCCCCCAGCCCCGCGAACGCGCCGCCCGCGATGAACAGCACGTTCGTCGTGTCGATCTGGAGGAACTCCTGCTGCGGGTGCTTCCTGCCGCCCTGGGGGGCCACGCTCGCGACCGTGCCCTCCAGGATCTTCAGCAGGGCCTGCTGGACGCCCTCGCCGGAGACGTCGCGGGTGAGGGACGGGTTGCCGCCACCCCTGCGGGCGATCTTGTCGATCTCGTCGATGTAGACGATGCCGGTCTCGGCCCTGGCGAGGTCGTGCCCGGCCGCCCGGATGAGCGACAGCAGCATGGTCTCGACGTCCTCGCCGACGTACCCGGCCTCGGTGAGCGCGGTGGCGTCGGCGACGGCGAACGGCACGTCGAGCAGCCGGGCGAGCGTCTGGACGAGGTAGGTCTTGCCGCTGCCGGTCGGCCCGACGAGCAGGACGTTGGACTTGCCGAGCTCGACCGGGTCACCGGCGGCCCCGCGGACGCGTTTGTAGTGGTTGTGGACGGCCACCGACAGGGCGCGCTTGGCGTCGTCCTGGCCGATGACGTACTGGTCGAGGAAGGCGTGGATCTCGCGCGGCCGGGGCGGCTCGGGCGGCCGGCCGGTCTCCGCCGCGCCCTCCTCGGCGATGAGCTCGTTGCACAGCCCCACGCATTCGTCGCAGATGTAGACGGACGGCGGCCCCGCGATGAGCCGGCGCACCTCGTCCTGGGCCTTGTCGCAGAACGAGCAGCGCAGGTCGCCGCCCTTGCCGGTGCGCGCCATGCTCAACCGGCCGGCCGCAGCGTCACGGGCAGGGACGCCGGCCGCAGCGTCCCCGGGTCGGGCGCGTACCGCACCTCGCCGGCGAGCGCGAGATCGGGGAAGCGGCGCAGCAGGGCCCCCAGCGCGACGCCGGTCTGGACGCGCGCCAGCGACGCCCCCACGCAGAAGTGCGGCCCGTGCCCGAACCCCAGGTGCGGCGCCGGCTCCCTGGTGACGTCGAACGTGCCGGCCTCGGCGAACACCCTCGGATCACGGTTGGCGGCGGTGATCGAGGCGGTCACCGGCTCCCCCTTGGGGATGCGGACGCCGCCGATCTCGACGTCCTCCCGAGGGAAGCGGGGGACGGTGAGCAGCGCCGGGGCGCACCAGCGCAGCAGCTCCTCGACGGCGCGCGGCATCAGGCCGGGATCGGCGCGCAGGGCGGCGAGCTGGGCGGGGTGGGCGAGCAGGGTGACGACGGCGTTGGCGATGAGGTTCGTCGGCGTCTGCCCGGCCAGGACGAGGTGCCAGACGAGGGTGACGAGCTCGTCGTCGGAGAGCCGGTCGCCGTCCTCCTCCATGAGGCGGACGAGGTCGGAGACCAGGTCGTCGCCCGGCTCGGTCCGGCACTTGGCGACCGCCGCCCGGGCGCCCTCCATGATCGCGGGGATGGCCTCGCGGAACTTCTCGCCGTGACCGGAGGCGACCGCGGCGCCGTACTCGCGCCACCGGGGACGGTCGGCGGCGGGGATGCCGACGAGCTCGCAGATCACCTCCATCGGCAGCGGGCGCGCGAAGTGCGCCAGCAGGTCGACGGGCTCGCCATCGGGCAGTTCGGCGGGCAGCTCGTCGAGGAGCCGCTCGACGATCGCCTCGATCCGCGGCGCGAAAGCGGCGGCCCGGCGCGGGGTGAACGCGGGTGCGACCAGCCGGCGCAGGCGGGCGTGCTCGGCGCCGTTCATCTCGGACATCGTGCGCATGTAACGCAGGCAGTGCTCCGGCACGTCGGGGCGCATGAAGCTGTTCTCGTTGATCTCCAGGCGGGGGTCGCCCAGCATCGCGCGCGCCTGCTCGTGCCGCGTCACCGCCCAGAAGGGGCCGAACCCGGGCGCCACCAGCCGCGCCACGGGCGACTCCTCCCGGGCCTCGGCGTACGCGGCGACCAGGTCGCCCAGCACCGCCGGGTCGGTCAGGTCGATCTCGGGGACGTCGCCCATCACCACTCCGTAATCTCGAATGATCCCATCATCTGAATGTTGACGGTATCCTGCTTTGGGAGCACACGGCAACGAGGAGGGCGATGGTCCGGCTCAGCAGAGCCCAGGCGCAGGAGCGCAACCGCGCGAAGGTGCTGGCGGCGGCCAGGGAGGAGTTCGCGTTGCGCGGATTCCGCGAGGCGAAGATCGACTCCATCGCCGATCGCGCGGAGCTCACGCGCGGGGCGGTGTACTCCAACTTTCCCGGCAAGCGGGCGCTCTACTTCGCCGTGCTGGCCGACCTGGCCGAGCGCGCCCCGGTCCACCCGCCCGCCGAGCCGGCGCTGACCGTGCGGGAGGCGCTGAGCCAGGTGGCGCGCGCGTGGGTGACCCGGCTGCCGCTGATGACCGAGGACGAGCACGCGCCGAGCCGGCTGGGTGTGGACGTCATCCCCGAGATCCTCGCCGACGAGCTGACGCAGAAGCCGTACGCGCAGCTCATGAAGCTCAACGCGGTGCTGCTCGGGCTCGCCCTCGAGCGGCTGCGCCCGCCCAGGGAGCCGGACGGTCGGCTGGTGCGGCTGGCCGAGTCGGTGCTGACCGTGCTGCAGGGGGCGGGGCAGCTCGCGGCGGCGGCGCCGGGGTTCGTCGACCCGTTCGGGGTGATCCGGGTGTGCGAGCAACTCGCCGACCTCGACCTGGGCGACCGGTGGTCGGTCGCGCCGATGGTCCCTGAGGTGCGCGAGACCGACGCGCCGTGGTCGCCGCCCGAGGCGGTCGACGCGGTCACCGGCGAGCCGGCTCACCCGGCCCGTGACGGGGTGGTGGCGGTGCTCGGCCTGCACCGTCTGTCGGCCGCCGAGGACGCCGTACGTGCCGCGCCCCCAGAGGCGGAGGTCACCGCCGTCGTGGTGACGAGCACGCCGCAGGAGCTCTTCCCCCTGGCCCGCCTGGTCATCGCCGGCCTCGCCACGTGCCTGCGCCAGGCC
>NZ_POUD01000369.1 GCF_003236395.1 Nonomuraea aridisoli
CGGCACGGATGGCCTGGGTAGGCGATACTCGACGGGTCACGAGCGTGGGACCTCTTTCGTGCGAACTTGGCGGTTCAACACGGAACCTACGCTCGTGATCTATTTACACCGCATCTGGGACGCGACCTTGCGCTCGGCGCGACTGTGTGGCCATTACAGAATCGAGGTCCGTACCCAGGTGAAAGCCGCAGTGAAGTGTCCTGACATGTCGCGCGCTGCGCGTCTGACCGCCCATAGTGCCGTCTCCACATCCCTGGCCTTATGCAGTGACCGCGCCCTGAGCGAACTCGTGGACACGGCCGTGCCGCTCGGATCCGGCATCGGCGGGAAGTCGGCCCTGCTGGAGATCGCCGGAACCCCGGTCTTCGTGAAGCGGGTGCCTCTCACCGATCTGGAGAGGCAACCGGAGCATGTCCGGTCCACGGCGAACATGTTCGACCTGCCTACCTTCTGCCACTACGGCGTCGGCGGGCCGGGCTTCGGGGTCTGGAGGGAGCTCGCCGTGCACACCATGACGACCAACTGGGTGCTCGCGGCCGAACACGAGGGTTTCCCCCTGACGTACCACTGGCGGGTGCTGCCAGACTCGACGCCCCTGCCCGAAGAACTGGCCGACATCGACCGGGCCGTCGCCTACTGGGGCGGCGGATCGCAGGTACGCCGCCGGATCCAGGCTCTGCAACAGTCCTCGGCGAGCGTCGCACTGTTCCTGGAGTACATCCCGCAGAACCTGCACCAGTGGCTGGGCGCCCAGGTCGAGGCAGGCGACCAAGCCGCCAACCGAGCCTGCGCCATGGTGGAGAGGGAACTGACAGCCGGCATCTCGTTCATGAACAGCCGAGGGCTCCTGCACTTCGACGCGCACTTCGAGAACATCCTGACCGATGGCCAGCGCCTCTACTTCGCCGACTACGGCCTCGCTATTTCCTCCGGATTCGAGCTGTCGCAGAACGAGGCCGACTTCTTCAGCCGGCACCAGACCTACGACCGCTGTTATTCCGCCAAGTATCGGGTGGACTGGCTGGTCACTGCTCTGTACGGACTGCGGAGGGAGGACGGGGAGGGGCGCTACAAGCGGGTGCGCGCCTATGCGGAGGGCGAGCGTCCCACAGGAATCCAGGAGGAGGCCGCGGCGATCATTGCCCGCCACGCGCCGATCGCCGCCGTGATGTCCGACTTCTACCGCACGTTCCAGCGCCAAAGCAGGCAGGCCCCCTACCCGCTGGAGAAGATTCGCCAGCTTGGCGGGTGATTGACGCGCGTTACAAGTGACGATCTTTCATCCGTCAGCGCGCCTTGATCCTTCCTCAGCGCCAACGGCTGTCCGCCGGTTCCTCGACCCCCGACATGACGAAAAACGCCCGCCCTCCCCCTTGCGGGAAGGCGGGCGTCGTCGTCCTTGTGGCCGCCCCGTGCCTACGCAGTCAGCTCCAAGAAGTTCCGCACGACCGGCACCTCCTTGTGATCGAGCAGGCCGCCACGCAGATCCTCCAGCGCGCTCGTCCCGCGCGCCGACTCCACCCCGCCCATCAGCCGGACCACCTGCTCAGCTACCTCCACCGCGGCGTCCAGATCGCCCAGCGCGAGATGCGCCTCCGACCGTCGCGCCAGGTAGATCGCCGCGCCGCGCGCTTCCTGCCGGGTGTCGTACGGGTCGTCCCCGTGCAGGGCGGCCTCGAAGTGCTCCAGCGCCCTGCGTGGTTCCCCAAGGCTGAGGGCCGCGCTGCCCGCGCTCTGGTGCACTTCCCCAGCGTTGAGCCAGTACAGCGCAGGCAGGTCCTGGCCAGCAGGCGCGGCCTTGTCGTACGACGCGAAAGCGCTCTCCACCGCCCGGTACGCCTGCACCGGCTCGCCGGCCAGCGAGTACGCGCGGGCCCGGCGCACGTCCAGCAGCGCCACCACGCGCGGGGAGGAGATGCGTCGCGAGGCGAGCGCCCCGTCGAGCAGATCAAGAGCGCCACGCGGGTCCCCGCCCGCGTAACGCAGGTTCGCCCAGAAGGCGATCGTCAACGCCCCGATCGTGTCGTCGCCGGCGCTCGCGGCCGAGCGGAGGGCGGCGATGAAGTGCCGCTCCGCGTCGGCGTGGTTGCCGTTGTCGTAGGCGCACCAGCCCGCCAGCCGGCACGCCTCCGCTGCTGCCCCGTACAGCCTGCGGCCGACCTGCTCGCTGTGCGAGGTCTGCTTGAGCAGGCTGCGGATGAGCCGGATCTCCGTGGTGGCCGCTTCGTAGACGTGCGCCGAGCCGATCTCGTCATCGAGCAGCCGCAGCGCAGCTAAGCGCGCGTCGAGCTGGGTGACGACCTCGGCGCCGATCCGTCGTCCTCCTCGGACGGCCAACGCAGGCTTTGCGGTCGCCCACTGCGCGGCGAGGCCCGCCAGTGTGCCGGTAGATGCGATCAAGAAGCCGCGACGGTCCACTGGCCCTCCAACCATGTCCAGTACTGTGACGCTACCCGCTGGCGTCCAGGGCGACTCCCAGAGCGCGCGATCGTCGTCAGAAGCGGCCAGGAGCCAGTGCGCCCAGCCACGCGCGTACACCTCCCGTTCCGGAACGCCGAAAACATCAGCCATCGCGAGCTGCGCGGTGACCTGCGGGACCGCGGCGCCGGCGATCCACCTGGTCACCTTCTCCTTCCGGGTGGCCAGCCCGCCGAACCCCCGGGCGCGGTGACGGTGAGCGACTTTGCAGAGAAACGTCTCATATGTCCAGTGCCTGCGGTCGAGCAGCACCGTGAGCGGGTGACGAGTCACGGCGATGTCCACGGTCGCGTCCCCTTCGTCGAGGGCTGCCCTTCAGTGTGTTCCGCCCATTCCCGACTGTGAAGCCTCACCAGCGAGGAGGCAACTCGAAGCAACCAGGAGGCAACCGAAGGCAACGCCGCGTCTCTTCACCTGCGCTGATCGGCTGCTCACTCTGGGCGCAACCGGACCACAGGAGGACCGATGCGCATCCTGATCGACGGGCTCGACCTGACCGGCAAATCCACGCTGGTACGTGAGCTGACCTCCACCCTCAACGAACGCGGCATCCCCGCACGGGATCACCGCTGGATGCTGAGCCGCATCCAGCCGTTCGCCGCCCGCCTGCGCCGCCTGCCTCGCGTGCGCCAGCCCGACTCCGGGTTCATCACGGCAGCGCTGCTCGGGCCGGGCTATCTCCTCGACGGCCTGCTCGTGCGGCTGTCGCCGCCCGACCGCTCCGACCAGGTGATCATCCAAGAGGGGTACGCCGACCGGTGCGTCGCCTTCGGCATGGCCAGCGGCCCGCACCTGGCCGCCTGCCTGGCCGTGCGCTGGCCTCGCCTGCTCGCCCCGTTCGACCTCGCGATCTACCTGCACGCCCCCGTGGAGACCCGGGCCAAGCGGCTGGCTATCCGCGACGACGCGGACGCCAACGACCGCCGCACCGTCGAGGACCCATCGTTCGCGGCGACGTTCAACACCACTCTCGTGCGCGGCGTCGGCCGACGCCACACCCACCTGAGGATCTACGACACCTCGCTGCGCAGCGCGGCCGACATCGCTTCGGAAATCGCCGCCGAGGTCGCGCACCGCATCCAGCCCACGCCTGTCGCACACCCTCAGGCGGCGTGATGACCGACCTCGCCCAGATGAGCGCCATCGTGGACCAGGCGCGCGAAGGACTCGCCGCGGCGCTGGCCGGCCGGCCGCTGGTCACCGTCGAGCGGCTCACCTCCGCGCTACGCACCAGCTACACGGGCCCGGCCGCCATCGAAGAGCTCCGGCCCACGCTGAGCATCGGCTGCTACCGGGCGTGGCCTGCTGCCATGCCCCGCACGGCGGCCGCCGCCGAGGACCACACCCTCATCCGCTCCACGCAGGAACGGCACGACTGGCTCCCACGGATGCGACGCGACGCCGACCGTCACCTGCGCACGCTGAACCGGCCGATCGTCACCGCCTGGTACGCGACGCCGCTTCTCCGCGACCTCGCGGCCGCAAGCGGCACCGTGGCGGCGACCGACGGCGAGCTGCGCGACACGATCGAGGCCAAACCCGCGTTCAACGACCTGCTGCGCGCGGCCGGAGTCCCCGCCACGGTGCGCATCCCGTCCGTCCGCGTCGATCGCCTGCCTGACCTGGCCGAGCTACGCCGCGCGGTCGGCACCAACACGGTGGTGGTGCAGTCCGGGGCGACGTCGGGCGGGCGCGGCACGGTCTTCGTGACCAGCGAACGCGATTTGGACGACGCCGCGCGGCTGCGGGGACCGTACCGCGTGGCCGCCTTCGTGGACGGCTGGTCCTCCAACACCACGGTGCTCAGCGTCCCGGACGGTCAGGGCGGCGTCAGCGTGTACGTCGACCGGCCCTCGCACAAGTCGGTCGGGGTGGCCGAGCTGGGCATCGGGCCGGCGAAGAGCGCGGGCAACGACTGGTCGCGGCCCTGGCCGACCGGCGCGGCCACCGTGCTCGTCGAGTGCGCCGAACGCATCACCGAGTGGGCGTGGCGGCGGCACCGCGCGGCAGGGCTGTTCGGCCTGGACGCCATCCTCACCGCCGAGGGGCACGTCTACCCCAACGAGATCAACTGGCGCAACCAGGCACGACCGAGGTGTCCGCCGTCAACCAGCAGCGTCGCGGCCTGCCGCCGTTCATCGCCGCCCACCTGGCCGTGATGCTCGGAGGCCGGCCGACCTGGCTCGGGTCCGCTGACGACTTCAACCATGACACCATCGCCCACGCCAGCCAGGCAGGCGGCCCGTTCTACGTCAAGGCCCGCCTCTGCCACGACGGGCCGGCCCGCATCACCCCCGGCCACCCTCCGGGCGTCTACCGGCTCAGCCACGACGACCGGCTGCGCTGGGTCAGGCCCGGAGCGCACCCGGCCGACGCCGACACCGACAACGGAGAGGTTCTCCTCGCCAACCTCCCGGGCCCCGACATCGTGTGTCACCCCGGCGCCGAGATCGCCACCGTCGAAGGCATCACCAGCGGCGCCAACCAGCCGTTCGACGGGCCCGCCCGCGCCTCCACCTTCATCACGCGCGTCCACACCGCGCTGCACCACCTGTTCCGTCACCGCCGCTTCCATGTCCCTGCTCGACCAGCTGCGCGCCCTGCCCGACGACGCGTTCACGCGGCTTGTTCACCGAGCCCGGACTGACCGCGTTCGTCCGCGCCTTCGCCCAGGTCGCGGCCGAGCGTGACCTGCAGATCGCCGGCGGCCGCATCCACCGGCCCGGCGTGTTGTTCCCCTACCTCGACAACGACGTCTTCTCGTACCGCACCTCGACACCCTGTGCGGGCTGGCGCGCGACGTGCTCGGCGTCCGGCTGCGCGTGTCCAGCGTGGGCTACTCCAGCCTCAACCCGCGCCTGGTCGAGATGCACCAGCGCATCGCCGACCAGCACGCCGAGGTGTTCGACGGGATCCGGCTGTCGCTCACCCCGTACACCATCGGCTGGACCGGCGCCGATCCGGCGACCAGCCGCGCCCAGTTCGTCCGCGACTTCGCGCACGCCCTGGCCACCTACCGGTCGGCGTTCGACCAGCTCGGCCACGGCCCCGCCACGGCCGCCGTCGAGATGCGCTTCGCACCCCTGCTCGGCCTCGCCGACCTAACCGACACCGTCATCGACGGCCGCCACGTGCTGGCCTGCGGCCCGCATCTGCTCGTCTCCCTCGACGAGCACGACGGCGAGCTGCCGCTGACCGAGGTGGAGCGGCTGGACGAGCGCACTCAGCCGGTGTTCTCCACCGAGGGGCGCCGCTACCTGCACCTGGTAGGCGACCAGCTCGACGCCGAGTCTGCTACCGTGCGAGCCGTCCTGGGCGGCCACCTCGACGTGCCGTACCGGGCGCGAGCGGTCAGGATGTTCCGCTTCTCCAACGCCGACGGCGACTACTACGCGGCTGACCCCGACTTCCACAGCGACGGAACCTTCACCGCGCTGCACCTCTACCCGGCCACCGAGAACCGCAAGCGGTCGGGCTACACCGACGCCACCCGGCACGTCCTGAACGCGCTGCTCGCCTACAAGGCTGCCCGCGGCCTCGGCCGCCGCGACCGCTTCCCTCACGCCACCTACTCCGACGTCGATGCGGTGCTGACGCAGCTCGACACCATCGCGGCCGGCCTCGGCGACGGCGTGGACCGTTGCGCCGGCGCCCATCTCAGCGAGAGCGTCATCCCGCTCCTGCGCAGCTACCCGAAGCCCTGCACCTCACCGGGTATCCGGCCGCGGCGTTCTTCTCCCGGGACTTCACCATCGATACCGGGCAGATCGTCAACCAAGGCAGGGCGATGGGCCTGTTCCGGGGCCTGGTCTCCCTCGACGGCGAGCCGATGACCCCAAGGGAGGAAAGGGGCTTCGGCGCCGCCAGCCTGTCCAGTGTGCGCGGCCCGATCTGGCGGATCGCCCCCATCCCGTTTGCTCCCGCCGGACGTCTGCCGCTGGCGGTCGCCGGCGGCAAGAACGACACGACCACCACCCCCACCCTCGTCATCGAGGAGCTCGACCCGTGCGACCTGCGGCCGGTCATGCGCGGCACCTGCACCCGGCTTCGCCGGTACACCGTTACCGGTGTTGACCTGGAGCACCTCACGCTCGACCAAGGCCGCGCCGGCCTGGCCATGCCGGGCCTGCTCGCGACCGCCTGAACCGTCGCCCCGCGCAGGCCTCTCGGGAAGGGTTTCGTTTCCCTGATAGCCGGGCCTGCGCGGTGCAATATGGCGTGCATGACGGACCCCACCACCACGCCCTTCGCGCGCGTGAAGATCCGCACTGGCGCTCTGGTGTTCTGCGGCGACGACATCGCGCTCATCCGCCGAGACCGGCCAACCGGCTCCCACTACACCCCGCCCGGGGGCAACGTGGCCACCGGGGAGGACCTGCTCGACGCGCTGTGGCGGGAACTCGACGAGGAACTCGTCCTCCACCACGGCGATGCCCCCCCCGCCCGAGTTGTGCTGGATCCAGGATCAGATGGTCACGCGGCCCGGCCCGACGCCGCCGCCGCGTAAGATCCACATGATCTTCCGCTGCCACATCACTTCGGACGTCCGCGCACGCCTGGCCACCGTCGAGTACGACGACCTGCCGGACGGTAGCAGCGAGGCGGGCGTCATCGAGTGGGTGAACTACCGCAAGTCGGAGCACCTGCCGCTGTTTCCGCTGATCGGGACGGCCGTCAGCGCACTGGCCACGCCGGACGCCCCGCCCGGCAATCCCCTTCTCCCAGCGGTCACGGACCAGAACTACACATGGGTGTAAGGCCCGATCAAACACGAAAAGCCCCCGCCCGCCTCCGAAGAGGCGACCGGGGGCTTCCCCATATGTTCAGCGGCGGCCCTGTCCGTTCCAAGATCAACGTCGTTTAGGGCTCATGACATGTTTCTTACCGGCACCCCACGCTCGTGCTGCTCGAATTCGAGCAACACGTACGCTGCCAACACCGCGCCCTCCTCGGAAGCGTCAAGAGCCGTGGGCGGTTAGCTTGTTCTTTATCCTCCGGATTGTTGTAGTACTGCGAGGGTGCGGCCCCGTCTGACGGTTTTGCCCACGTCGTAGCGGGGGGCGGGTCGGCGGTTGGGGATGCCAGGTGGGCGCCCGGGCCCGGG
>NZ_POUD01000036.1 GCF_003236395.1 Nonomuraea aridisoli
CCTCCCAGCCGGAGCCGTCGCAGGAGCCGTCGCAGGAGCCGTCCCAGCCCCCCACCACGCCGCCGGGGCCCGAGGAGCCGACGGCCGAGCCGACCCTGAGCCGCCCGCCGGGCGAGTTGCAGTGCGTCCGTTCGCCCTGCAACTGACACCAGGGCGGGATGTCCGTGATCGCACGCAGATCATGAGAAAGTCGTCGAGTGGACTCGACTCGTGACCTTCTCGTAGCCCTTGCCGGTAGATATGCCTTCTCCGACCTCGGTGCGCTGACGTCCGACTCGGAGGTGGCCGAGGTCTGCGAGTTCGGGCACCGGCTGCTCTCGCTCGATGCCGAGGACTTCGCCGCCGAGGCCCGGGGCGTGCCCGCCGGCCTGCGGCGGCGGGCGCGGGCCTGCCACATGCCGCAGACGCCGCGCGAGCAGCCGCGCGGGGCACTGGAGTCACTGCGCCCCGCCTACGGGCTGCTGCTGGAGGTCATCGCCGTACGGTGGCACCGACGCGAGCTGAGCCCCATGATCGCCGCGGTCCACATCGCCGGCGAGTACCTGCCGCTGGTGGCGTTCGAGGCGCATCTCGGCCACGCCGGAGACCCGGCCCGCTGGCCGGAGGGGCTGAGCGCGCCGGGGAGCAGGTTCGGCGTGATCGGCGACCGGGAGTGCGACCACACGAAGTCGGAGCAGTCGGCCACCAACAGGACGTTGCGGGTGGCGGCCGAGCCGGCCGAGGGGTGGCGGGCGTACTTCGACCGGCAGCACAGCCAGGTGGCGGGGGCGCTGGGCGTGTGCGTGGCCGCGTGCCGCAACCCGTGCACGGCCATGGACTGGATCGAGCCGGAGGTCCGCGCCGACCTGCAGGCGCGGGCCCGCACGGCGCTGGCCTTCGCCGAGACGCCGCTCGTCCGGCTGCGTCACGCCGCGCCGGTGGGGCACGGGTTCGGGGTGCCGTCGCCGGAGGAGGTGCTGGACGCCTGGGAGCGCAGCCGGGCGGTCCTCGACAAGAACTCGGTCGGCACGGCGGCGCTGAAGGACGACGGGTTCCCGCTGCCGGGGCTGCCGTCGTTGTTCTCGGCGATCGCGGCCGCCGACATCCAGCCGGCGACCCTGCTGCGCGACGTCAGCGAGCACATCACCGCCCTGCTCGGACGCGGGTGACCACCGGCGGACGGTGACCTACGCGGGTGGCTACCGGCGGGCGGCGGCCCGCTTGAACGCGGGTGATCTACCGGCGGGCGGTGGCCTGCTCGCCGAGGGCGGCGATACCGTACAGGAGCCCGCCCACCAGGTCTCCCGCGCCGAACGCGGTGGCCATCGACATCGCCACCATCCGGCAGGCGCCGTCGGAGAGCCTGCGCCGCGCGTTCTGCCCTGTGACGATCTCCACGCCGCGGCCGTCGAGGTCGACCAGCACCACCACGGCGTCGTCGGCCTCCTCGTCCAGGGCGGCGTGCAGGCGCTCGGCGAAGTGGCGCCGGCCGTCCTCCGGCTTACCGAGGAACAGCCCGAACCGCAGCCCGCTGCGCCGCTCGGCGGTCAGCAACGCCTGCCTGACGTCGTCGGCCTGGGGCGCGGTGAGCGGCCTCATGGCTCACCATCCCGCCGAGGCGCCGCCGGTGCGGCCGCCCGGCTCGGCGGTCTCGGCGGCGGCCACCCAGTCGTTGCCGGGCCTGTCCGCCCAGCGCGGCACCCGGTCGGTCAGCACCGGGTCGGACGTGCTGACCCCGCGCTCGCTGCGGCCGGGCCCGCCCAGCCAGACGGGGCCGGAGTCGACGTGGCGCGGTGTGCCGCGGCCCGGCACCATGACCAGCAGGCTGATCAGCACGAACAGCCCCATGGACATCCCGATGAGAGCGAGCAGAATCTCCGTCGCGCTGTTCACGACTCGACCGTAAACCGCGCAAGGTGAGCGGACCAGACCCACGTCGTGCCGTACATGATCGGGACGCCCTCCAGCAGGTTAGGATCCTAGGTGTCGCAGGGCATCTCTAGAGAAGATGAACCTAAGACATACCCCGAAATCCCGGGTGGAACACGATGAGCCGGGCCATAAAACTATGGACGCGGCAACACTAGGAATCATTTCGATCTCCGAGCTACGGTGAGTTACGTGGACTCCGACAACCAGCGAGAAGACGGTCACAACGCGTCACCGATCTGGGTGAGCGACCGGCCTGAGAGCGAGCAGACCGCCACCGCGAAGCCCTCGGCGCCCACCTCCACGTACGCGCCGGTGGAGCGCGCGTCCGTGGGGACCCTGCTGCGCCAGCCGCGCTTCCGCCGGCTGCGCAACCGCGCGATCCTGGCGCTCGGCGTCGGCGTCGTGGTGGGGTTCCTCGTGGCCGACTGGCGCATCGGCGTGACCGCCGGCGTGATCGCGGCCATCGCCGAGGCGGTCTACCGGGCCCGCACCAACTCCTCCGTGCCGGCCTGGCGGCGCACGTCCGTGGCGGAACGCCGCACCGAGGGCCAGCTGCGCAAGCTCGAGCGCAACGGCTACCGCACCCTGCACGCCAGGGCGATCCCGGGCAGCGAGGCCCAGATCGACCACCTCGTGGTGGGCCCGACGGGCGTGTACGCGGTCGACTCGGAGAAGTGGGACCGCCGCCTGCCCGTACGCGTGCAGATGGGCAAGAAACTCTTCCACGGCCCCTTCGACAAGAAGGAGCGCCTGACCGAGGCCAGGTGGGAGGCGACCCAGGCCGGCGAGCTGATCACCAAGGCGTTCGGCCGCGAGGTCACGGTGGTGCCCTCGCTGGCCATCTACGGCCCCCCCGTGCCATGGAAGATCATGACCATCCGCGGTGTGGACGTCTACCAGGGCGACCGTGCGCGCAGGTGGATCACCAAGCGGGAGCGGGCGCTGACCGACGCCGAGATCGACCGGCTCTACGACATCGCCGCCCAGGTGCTGCCCGCCCGCTACGGCGAGGACTGACCCTCTCCGGCCGCCAGCTCCGCGCCGAGGGCGTCGAAGCGGGCGGCCAGCTCCTCGCTCGGCGGCAGGTCGCGCGGCAGCCGGGAGTAGAGCGCCGTACCGAATCCGGCCACGCGCACGACGCGGTCGATCAGCGCCTCACGGTCGGGCCAGGGGAACGACGGCTGCGCGATCATCAACGACGCGCAGCCGTGCAGGGCCGACCACAGGCCGAGCGCGACCTCCGCGGGGTCGCCCTCCACCACGCCGGTCTCCATGCAGGCCGACACGGCGTCCACCATGTGCCCGAACGCCTCAGCAGCGGCGGGCGGCACTCCCGGCGAGGCTGACGGGCGCATCATCAGCACGCGGTACTGCACCGGATGGTCGAGGGCGAACCGGATGTACGCGCGGGCGCACCTGCCCATGGCCGGCCACGGGTCGCCGCCGAGGTTGTCGCGGAACAGCCGGCCCAGCTCTCCCCACACGCGCATGCAGACCGCCTCGACCAGGGCCTCCTTGTCGGCGAAGTGGAGGTAGACGGCGGGGGTGGACACGCCCGCCCGGGCGGCGACGGCGCGCAGCGTCAGGGCCTCCTCCGTGCCGGCCTCGGCCAGCAGCTCCTCGGCCGCGCTCAGGAGCTCCTCGCGGAGCTGCGCTCCCTCTCCTCGTCTGGCGCGTACGCGTCTCATGGTCACGCATGAAGGTTGACACCGTCAGGTTAACGGTGTCAACCTGAGCGCCTTGGTGGAAGGGATTGCTAAATATGGGGACTTTTCAAGAAGCAACCGCACTGACCACCCGGGGGGACGGCGCCTTCGGCGTCACGCTCGACGCGGACTGGAGCATCGGGACCCGGCTGCACGGCGGTTACCTGCTGGCCGTGCTGGCCGGAGCCGCGCGCGAGAGCGCGGGAGCCGATCATCCGCATGTCACGGCGGTCACCGGCTCCTTCATCGGGCCGCCCGAACCGGGCGAGGCGGTGGTGCGGGTCGAGACCCTGCGGATCGGCAGGAGCGTGACCCAGACCAGGGCGTCGCTGACGCAGGAGGGCCGTACGTGCGTCGAGGCGCACGTCACGCTGGGCGTGCTGGACGACTCCGGCCCCTGGTGGTCGGCGCACGAGCCGGTCGACATCCCGCCCGAGCAGGAGTGTTTCCGGGTTCCCGTCGAGCCTCCGGGCCTCGGCGTCCGGGTGCCGCTGATGGGCGTGCTGGAGGAGCACGTCCATCCGGGCCACCTGGGGTTCGCCTTCGGCGAGCCGGCCGGGAACGGCGTGATCGCGTCCTGGCAGCGGCTGGGCGACGGCTCCGACTGGGACCCGGTGAGCCTGCTGGTGACGCTCGACCCCGGGCCGCCCATCGCGTCGGAGCTGGGGCTGACGGGGTGGTTCCTGACGATCTCGCTGTCGGCGTATCTGCGCAGGCTGCCCGCCCCCGGGCCGGTCCGGGTCCGGCTGTCGGCCACGGACGTCGGCGGCGAGCGCATGGACCAGTCGGTCAGCGTGTGGGACGCCAACGACCACCTGGTGGGCCAGGCCACCCATCTCACCGGCGTGCGGCTGCCCGCCGGGCGGTAACCCGGCCCTGGCCGGTGCGCTCCCTCGGGCGGTCTATCGTGTGAGGGAACGTGCCGGCCCGGGCGAAACCGTCGACATGGCTGTCCCGTGGCTCATCGGAATCTCCCACCCACGAGTTCCGGCACGCGTTCCGGCGACGACCGTCCGATGCGTGGACACGCGTCTCAGTTGCCGGGCAGTGGTCGTACCATGTGAAGACTCGCCAACGATGGGAGATGCGAATGCCCGCCCTCAGGTCACGTACAGTCACCCACGGCAGGAACATGGCCGGTGCCCGGGCCCTGCTCCGGGCGACCGGCGTAGCCGGGAGCGACTTCGGCAAGCCCATCATCGCGGTGGCCAACAGCTTCACCCAGTTCGTGCCGGGTCACGTGCATCTGCGCGAGGTCGGCGACGTTGTCTCGGCGGCGATCAGGGAGGCGGGGGCGATCCCCCGCGAGTTCAACACGATCGCGGTCGACGACGGCATCGCGATGGGCCACGGCGGCATGCTCTACTCCCTGCCGTCCCGCGAGCTGATCGCCGACGCGGTCGAGTACATGGTGGAGGCCCACTGCGCCGACGCGCTGATCTGCGTGTCCAACTGCGACAAGATCACGCCCGGCATGCTGCTGGCGGCGTTCCGGCTGAACATCCCGACGATCTTCGTCTCGGGCGGCCCCATGGAGGCCGGCAAGACGCCCGGCAGGAAGCTCGACCTCATCGACCCGATGATCGCCTCCGCCGACGACTCCGTCTCCGACGCCGAGCTGCTGGAGATGGAGGAGAGCGCCTGCCCGACCTGCGGCTCCTGCTCCGGCATGTTCACCGCCAACTCGATGAACTGCCTCGCCGAGGCCATCGGCCTGGCGCTGCCCGGCAACGGCACGATCCTGGCCACGCACAAGGCGCGCAAGAAGCTGTTCGAGGACGCCGGCCGCCGGCTCGTCGAGATCACCCGCCGCTACTACGAGGACGACGACGAGTCGGTGCTGCCGCGCTCGATCGCCACCCGCGAGGCGTTCGAGAACGCGATGGCGCTCGACGTGGCGATGGGCGGCTCGACCAACACGATCCTGCACATCCTGGCCGCCGCCCGCGAGGCCCGCGTCGACTTCGGGCTCAAGGAGATCAACGAGATCTCGCAGCGCGTGGCCTGCCTGTGCAAGGTGGCCCCGGCGACCAACAAGTACCACGTCGAGGACGTCCACCGCGCCGGCGGCATCCCGGCCATCCTGGGCGAGCTCGACCGCGCGGGGCTGCTGCACCGCGAGGTGTCCACGGTCAACGGCGGCACCCTCGCCGACCTGCTGGCCGAGTGGGACGTCCGCTCGCCGTCGGTGCGGCCCGAGGCCGTGGAGCTGTGGCACGCGGCGCCCGGCAACGTCCGCACGGTCAAGCCCTACTCGCAGGACAACCGCTGGGACGACCTCGACCTCGACCGTGAGGCGGGCTGCATCCGCGACATCGGGCACGCCTACAGCGCCGACGGCGGCCTGGCCGTCCTGTACGGCAACATCTCGCGCGACGGCGCGGTGGTGAAGACGGCCGGCGTCGACGAGTCGATCTGGACGTTCAGCGGGCCCGCGGTGGTGTTCGAGTCGCAGGAGCAGGCGGTCGAGGGCATCCTCGGCGGGCGCGTCAAGGAGGGCGACGTGGTGGTCATCCGCTACGAGGGCCCCAAGGGCGGCCCCGGCATGCAGGAGATGCTCTACCCGACCTCCTTCCTCAAGGGCAAGGGCCTCGGCAAGGTGTGCGCCCTAGTCACCGACGGCCGCTTCTCCGGCGGCACCTCCGGGCTGTCGATCGGCCACGCCTCTCCCGAGGCGGCCGAGGGCGGCGCGATCGCGCTGGTCGAGGACGGCGACATCATCGACATCGACATCCCCGGCCGCTCGATGGAGCTGCGGGTGCCCGAGGCCGAGCTGGCCGCTCGGCGTGAGCGGCTCCTCGCCGAGCTGGGCGGCTACCGTCCGCGTGATCGCGACCGGAAGGTGAGCGTGGCCCTGCAGGCGTACGCGGCGATGACGACCTCGGCCTCGACGGGCGCCTCCCGGGACCTGTCCCAGCTGTCCCGCTGATTCGCACCCGTACGGCAGGCGACTGGGTTCTCGCCTGCCGTACGGGTCCCTGTGACCCCGCACAGGTTTTCGAAAAATGTCGGTCGGGATCCCTATTCTTGGGGTATGACGACAGTCGTGAAGCACGATTCCCGCCCGCTGACGACCGCCGAGATCGCCGCCCTCGCCCTCTCCCTCGCTCACCTCGGAGCGGGCCCCCAGGCCGTCACCGCCAGGCGCGGCCTGCAGCACGCGCTCGAGCACCTGGAGCTCGACGACGACGTCATCGCCACCACGCTCACGACCCTCACCGAGCCGCTGCCCGCCGACGTCGCCTCCCGGGCGCGGCTCATCGCCGACGCCATCACCAGCCGTCTCATGATCCGCCTCCACTACCGCGACGCCTCGGGCACGATCACCGTGCGCGACGTCGAGCCGGTGACCTGCCTGGTCCACCGCGAATACTGGTATCTCGTGGGCGTGTGCCGGATGCGCCGGGCGATCAGGGCGTTCCGCTTCGACCGGATCATCGCGGTCGAGCCGACGCTCACGCCGTCCCGTCCGCATCTGGCCGACCGGTTCCTGCCGTTCCAGCGGCGTAAGCGGCGCACGACCGCGGCCGCGTGAGCCCGCAGAACTAACCGGGCTTTGACCGGGCCCTCCCCCGGCCGTTGGGACGGCGGATGGCAGGCTCCCGCACATGCGCGTTCGGGAGTTCACGCTGTTCGCCGTCCTGCTGGCCGTGTTGCCGGGCTGCGCCGCGCGGGCGGCCCCGGCGGCGCCCGAGGCGCCGCGGCAGGTCTCCGCGCTGCCGGCGGCCGAGCGGCGGGCCCTCGACCGGGCGCTCGGCCGTTACCTGCGCGACCGTCCGGGGCGGGCGGCGCTGGCCGTCCACGACCGCACGACCGGGATCCGGTACGCCTTCCACGAGCGGGCGCCGTTCGTGCTGGCCAGCGTGGCGAAGGTGGACATCCTGCTGGCGTTCCTGATGGCCAAGGGCGGCGAGCGGCTGAGCGAGCTCGAGCGCCGGCTCGTCTCGTGCATGATCCGCCACAGCGACAACACCTGCGCGCGCCTGCTGTACGTGACCGTGGGCGGGCGATGGGGCCTGGCGCGGACACTCGACCGGATCGGCGCGCACCACACGCGGCCAGGCCCCGGCTTCCTGTCGGGGTGGACGCGCAGCCGGCCGTCGGACCAGGTCCTGGTGCTGGAGCGGCTCACCGACCCGTACGGCCCGCTCTCCGCCCGTGCCCGGCGCTACGCCCTGGAGCTCATGTCGTCGGTGGCGCCGTCACAGGCGTGGGGCGTCGGCACCGTCGCACGGACGGGTGAGGTGGCGCTGAAGAACGGCTGGCTGCCCACCGAGCTGCACGACGGCCTGTGGACGGTCAACAGCGTGGGGCGCCTCGACGTGCGCGGGCACGAGCTGCTGGTCGCGGTGTTGTCGGAGCGCAGCCCCGACATGCCGACCGGCGTCGACACCGTCGAACGCCTCGCCCGGCTGGCCGTGCGGGCGCTGGCCGAGGAGGAGATCGTCGACGAGGGCGTACGGCTGGCGGTGGCCCGGCGGCTGGTCGGCAGCCGGGCCTTCCGTGAGACGTGGGCGTACCCGCGCCCCGGCCCTACACCCCCGGCGGGTCAGGACGCGCAGCACCCGCCGCCGCAGCAGCCCCCGCCGGGGCGGGGCGCGGCGGCACCGCCCGTCATGGAGACGGTGGACAGCAGCTTCACCGTGTCGTCGTGACCCTCCGGGCAGCTCGCCGGATCGTCGGAGGCCGACATGGGACGGGACACCTCGAAAGTCGAACCGCAGGCGCGGCAGCGAAAGTCGTAACGCGGCATGGCACCAAGGGTAACGGCATCACTCTGCATAGGTCAGGTGGGCGTAGTCGGAGATCGGGCGGTAGCCGATGGACCGGTAGACGGAGTTGCTCGTCGGGTTGGCCAGGTCGGTGAAGAGCACGACCTGGTCGCAGCGTTCGTCGAGGCCGATCCGGCTGGCGTACGCGGTGACGGCCGCGCCGTAGCCGCGCCTGCGGCGCGAGGGCGGCGTGTAGACGGGCCCGATGCGGCAGACCCCGCCGCACGCCGGGGAGAGGGCGGCGAGCGAGACCGGCGCCCCTTCGTCCTCCCACACGAACAGCTCGCGGCCGGACAGCCGCCGTGCCACCCGCTCGGCCACGTCGGCCTCGCCCATCCCCACCTCCGCTCCGAAGGCGTGGTACCAGCTCACCAGCAGCGGGAAATCGCCGGGCACGGCGAGCCGCCCCCGCCCCGGCACGTCGGGGACGGTGAGGTCAACCAGCCGGTAGAGCCGCTCGGAGACGGCTCTCGACGGCTCCCCGAGCAGGCGTACCACCTCGGAGATCACCTCCACGGGGCCGACGACCTGGGACACCCCGCCTTCCAGCGCCGCGAGGAGCGGGGCCACCGCCTCGACCGGCACGGCGAAGAGCCCCGCCGGATGCGGCGGCGTACGGAAGACCGCCCCGCGGATCTCACCGCCGGACGTCCACCAGCCGAACAGGGGATGCTTCACGGGCAGGCCGGCCCGCAGGTCGGCCAGGACGGTGAGCGCGACCGTGTGACGCACGGGGTCGCCGAGCAGAAAGGGCTCGGCGACCGCCGCGTATTCCTCGACGTCCGAGGTGAAGGTCCACATGCCTGCTCATGCTGTCAGGCGGCGGACCTCCCGCTCAATGCCGTTTCAGGCGGCCGCCTCGAGGTAGGGCGCCCACTGCGGGTCGCCGATGAGCGAGGCGCCGATGAGCCGCCAGTGGGCGCCCCGTGGCACCGCGGGGCTGACGCGCAGCGTCCACCCCAGCTCCTCGAGGTACTTGTCGGCCTTCCTGTGGTTGCAGCTCACGCAGGAGGCGACGCAGTTCTCCCACGTGTGGGTGCCACCCCGGGACCTCGGGATGACGTGGTCGATGGTCTCCGCCTTCTGCCCGCAGTAGGCGCAGCGGTAGTCGTCGCGCCGCATGAGGGCGGCCCTGGTCAGCGGGATGCGGGATCGGTAGGGGATGCGGACGTATCTGCGGAGCCTGATCACCGAGGGCACGTCGAGCGTGCGGCTCGCGGAGCGCAGCACCGCGCCCCGGCCGTCGCGGTGGACGACATCGGCCTTCTCCCGCAGCACGAGCACGATGGCCCGGTGGAGCGAGAGGGTGGTGAGCGGCTCGTAGGTGGCGTTGAGCAGCAGGACTTGGCGCATCATCGGGCCTCTCCCTGCCGCGCGGGTATCAAAGGGGACATGCCGCGGCATGTCCCGACTGTCGGCCCCTCCTGGGGCACTCGTGCTTCCGTCACGTGGACCTCCGCCGGACGGTCCAGCGGATGGTCACCACGGCACCGTCCTGTCACCAAGTCTGGCGTTTGCACCGTGGTCCCCGCCACCCCAAAAATTTCGGACCCGGGATGACCAGAGGGACGCACGGTACGTTTTATGCCCCCTCTACCAGCGCTTTACGCATCGCCGTTGGCATAGGGTTCCCTGCATGACGCGAGAGCCGTACCCGAGCGCACGCCGCGAAAACATCATCGACATCCTGCACGACACGCCCGTCCCCGACCCGTACCGGTGGCTCGAGGATTCCGACAGCCCCGAGACCAAGGGGTGGCTGCTCGCGCAGGCCGAGTTGTACGCCAGGGAGCGGGGGCCGCAGCGGTTCAAGAGCCGCATCGCCGAGTTGCTGAGGTCGGGCTCGGTGGGCGTCCCGGCCTGGCGCGGCGGCCGCTACTTCTTCTCCCGGCGCACGCCTGACCAGGAGCACGCCGTCTACTACGTGGTCGAGCCCGACGGCACCGAGCGGCCGCTGATCGACCCCATGGCGATCGACCCGTCCGGCGTGACCACGCTCGACGCCGTCCAGCCCGACAAGGAGGGGCGCCTGCTGGCGTACCAGATCTCGGTGGGCGGCGACGAGGAGTCGGTCCTCTACGTGATGGACGTCGCCACCGGCGCGCGGGTCGAGGGGCCGATCGACCGCTGCCGCTACTCCCCGATCGCCTGGATGCCGGGCGGTGAGGCGTTCTACTACGTCCGCAGGCTGCCGAGCACCGAGGTGCCGGAGAACGAGACGCAGTTCCACCGCCGCGTCTACCTGCACCGCGTCGGCACCTCCACCGAGGACGACGTGATGATCTTCGGCGAGGGCCTGAAGATGACCAACTACTACGGCGTCTCGGTCTCGCGCGACGGCCGCTGGCTGCAGGTGTCGGCCAGCGAGGGCACCGCGCCGCGCAACGACCTGTGGGTCGCCGACCTGACCGCCTCGCCGATCGACCGTCCCGAGCTGAAGGTCGTCCAGGAGGGCGTGGACGCGCAGACCGGGCTGATGTTCGGCCGCGACGGCCGGCTCTACGTCCACACCGACCGTGACGCGCCGCGTGGGCGGGTGTGCGTCACCGACCCGGCGACGCCGGGCTTCGAGACGTGGCGCGACCTGATCCCGCAGGACCCGGAGGCGGTGCTGTCCGACTTCGCGATTCTCGACGACCTGGAGCGCCCGGTCATGCTGGTGGGCTGGACCCGCCACGCGATCAGCGAGATCACCGTTCACGACCTGGAGACCGGCGAGCGCGTCGGCGAGGTGCCGACGCCGGGTCTCGGCACGATCGGCGGCATCGCCGAGCGGCCGGAGGGCGGTCACGAGGCGTGGTTCGGCTACACCGACAACACCACCCCGCCCACGATCCAGCGCTACGACGCCCGCACGGGCGAGACCACGCTCTGGGCGGCCTCCCCCGGCGCGGTCGAGGTGCCGCAGGTCCGCACCGAGCAGGTCGTCTACCAGTCGCATGACGGCACCGACGTCCGCATGCTGATCATCTCGCCGGCCGGCGAGGCGAGCGGCCCGCGCCCGACGATCCTGTACGGCTACGGCGGCTTCGGCCTGTCCATGACGCCCGGCTACTCCGCGTCGATCCTGGCCTGGGTGGAGGCGGGCGGCGTCTACGCGATCGCCAACCTGCGCGGCGGCGGCGAGGAGGGCGAAGACTGGCACCGCGCCGGCATGCTCGGCAACAAGCAGAACGTGTTCGACGACTTCCACGCGGCCGCCGAGCACCTCATCGCCACCGGCGTCACCACGCCGCAGCAGCTCGGCATCTCCGGGGGCTCCAACGGCGGCCTGCTGGTGGGCGCCGCGCTGACGCAGCGCCCCGAGCTGTACGCCGCCGTGGTCTGCTCCGCGCCGCTGCTCGACATGATCCGGTACGAGAAGTTCGGCCTCGGCGCCACCTGGAACGTCGAGTACGGCTCGGCCGACGACCCCGAGCAGTTCCGCTGGCTGCTGTCGTACTCGCCGTACCACCACGTCCAGGAGGCGGTGGCCTACCCGGCGACGTTGTTCACCACGTTCCAGTCCGACACGCGGGTGCATCCGCTGCACGCGTGGAAGATGTGCGCGGCGCTGCAGCACGCTTCGACGGCGGACCGGCCGGTGCTGCTGCGCAACGAGGCCGAGGTCGGCCACGGCGCGCGGGCGGTGAGCCGCACGGTGGACCTGTCGGCCGACACGCTCACGTTCCTGGCCCGGCACACCGGCCTGTAGTCGAGACCATGAGCGACCTGGGGCCGGTCATGGTGGAGGCCGCCCCCAGCGCCGGCCTCCGGCCGTACGTCACGCGGCTGTGCGCGTTCCGCGAGCACTACGCCGCGCCGGTGACGCGGTCGGAGGCGGCCGAGCCGGGGGCGGTGCTCGTGCTGGCGTTCGGCGCGCCGATGGAGGCCGGCGGGCGGCGGGTCACGGCGTTCACCGGCGGGCTCGGCGACCGGTTCACCGTCACGCGCACGGCCGGGCCGATCGAGGGCGTGGAGGCGGTGCTCACGCCGTTCGGGGCCAGGAGGCTGTACGGCGTCCCGATGCGCCACCTGACCAACCTCGTCGTGCCGGTCGGCGACCTGCTCGGGCCGTGGGCCGGCCTGGTCGTCGAGCGGCTGGCCGGCACGTCGTCGTGGCGGGAGCGGCTGGCGCTGACCGACCGGCTGCTGCGTGAGCGCATCGCGGCCGGTCCCCCGCTGCGGCCCGAGGTGCCGTGGGCGTGGGCGCGGCTGCTGGAGTCGGGCGGGCGGGTGAGCGTGTCGTCGCTGGCCGAGGAGCTCGGCTGGAGCCACCGCCATCTCGTCGCCCGTTTCCACGACCATGTGGGGCTGCCGCCGAAGACGGCGGCGCGGGTGATCAGGTTCGCGCGGGCGCGGCGGCTGCTGCGGTCGGGCGCGCCCCTCGCCGAGGTGGCCGCGGCGTGCGGCTTCTACGACCAGGCGCACATGAACCGGGAGTTCCGCGCCCTGGGCGACACGACGCCAGGTCAGATTCGTCCAAGACCCGCGGGCGCCGCCTCGGCATCCTGAGGTCATGCGCACCGTTTACGCACTCGCTCGATATCACGACTGCCAGGCCGCCGTCGACTTCCTGACCGCCGCGTTCGGGTTCCGCGTGCGGGAGGTCTCCGAGGACGACTCCGGCGCCGTCCACCACGCCGAGCTGCTCGTCGGCGACGACATCGTCATGCTCGGCCGGGGGGAGCCGGGCGGGCCGGGGATCTACATCGCGGTCGACGACGTCGACGCGCACCACGACCGCGCGAAGGCCGCCGGCGCGGTGGTCACCATGGAGCTCGTGGACCAGCCGTACGGCTCCCGCGAGTACGCCTGCGAGGATCCGCAGGGCAACCTGTGGTTCTTCGGCACGTACCGCCCGTGACGCCGGGCCGTTCTGTCGGTGGGGGGCTGCGAGGATCCGGTGGCATGACGACGGATCCCCTCGCCCCCTACCGCTGGCTGGAGACCCCCGAAGGCAGCCCGGCCAACCCGCTCGACGTGATCTACTGCGTCTCCTTCCTGCGCGGGGTCGATCCCGCCGAGGTGCTGCGGCGCTTCGACCCCGAGGGCCCGCCGGGGCGGGAGATGGGCTTCGACGAGCTGGAGGAGGCGGTCCACGAGTTCGTCGAGGAGACCGACGGCGGAGCCGGTGGCGGCTACGCCGGGGTGGTGGCGGCCGGCGAATGGAGTGTGGCCGTGGAGTTGTGGGGGTGGTTCGGCACGATCGACGACCACGGGATCGCGCGGACGTTCGCGCTGGCGGCCCTGATCACCGGCGTGCCGATGTCCCGCGATCTCCTCGCGGGCCCGTTCCTCGTCGGCGCCGTCGCCGAGGGGCGCGGCTAGCGCGGGAAGACGACGGTCTTGTGGCCGTCGAGGAGGACGCGCTGCTCGGCGTGCCACTTGACCGCGCGGGCCAGCACCAGCGACTCCACGTCACGGCCGATCGCCACCAGGTCCTCCGGCGAGTGGCTGTGGTTGACCCGGGCCACCTCCTGCTCGATGATCGGCCCCTCGTCGAGGTCGGAGGTCACGTAGTGGGCCGTGGCGCCGATGAGCTTCACGCCGCGGTTGTAGGCCTGGTGGTACGGCTTGGCGCCCTTGAACGACGGCAGGAACGAGTGGTGGATGTTGATGGCCCGCCCCGCCAGCTTGGCGCACAGGTTCTCCGACAACACCTGCATGTAGCGGGCCAGCACGACGAGGTCGACCTGGTAGTGCTCGACCAGCGCCAGCACCTCGGCCTCCTGCCGGGCCTTGGTCTCCGGGGTGACCGGCAGGTGGTGGTAGTCGATGCCGTACGACTGCGTGAGCGGCCGCAGATCGGGGTGGTTGGAGACGACGGCGGCGATCTCGATGTCGAGGGCCTTGGAGCGCACCCGGTAGAGCAGGTCGTTCAGGCAGTGGTCGAACCTGCTCACCATGATCAGCACCCGCGGCTTCCTGGCCACGTCGCGCAGGGTGAACTCCATGCCGAAGTCGGGCGCGAGCGCGGCGAAGGCGGCGTTGAGCTCGTCCTCTCCGGGCGGCCCGGCGAACTGCACCCGCATGAAGAACCGCTCGGCCACCCGGTCGCCGAACTGCTGGCTCTCGATGATGTTGCAGCCGCGGCCCGCCAGCAGGCCCGAGACGGCGGCCACCACACCGGGGCGGTCGGGGCAGGACAGCGTCAGGATGTATTCGGCGGGGCTGGTCATGACTTCACTCTCGCGGGCATAGACGGTGGCGGCTCCTGGCCTCGATCGAGGGTACCCGCGGTGACGGCCTCGCGGTGAGCGCTTCAGGTCTGCGGGTCTTTCGCCCAATCTCGGGTAGTTATCTGACATTACCGAGCAAAACACCGGAATTCGGGAGTGGCGGGACGGGGAACTACTGCCGCCTTTCTGGGCATGTGTGAGCCTTCCGAGGTCGTAGGAGAGTGGAGCATGTCCCGCCCCAGGTGGGTGGGGCGGGATGGAGCGCGTGCCGTTGGACGTCGTCGTACTGGCCTTGATCGCCGGCCTGTTCGCCGTCGTGTCCGGGATGAACGACGGTGGCGCCCTGCTCGCGACCGGCCTCAAGCTGCCCACGGTGCGCCCGGCGACCGGGATCCTCACCCTCGTCGTGCTCGTCGCGGTCATCCCGCTCTTCACGCACCAGGTGGCGCTGACGTTCGTGACCAGGCTGGCCTCGTTCGAGGATCCGGGCGGGCGGATCGCGATGGCCATCGCGGTGGTCGCCTCGCTGGCCGTGGTGATGCTGCTCAGCGCGCTGGGCCGGCCGACCAGCCTCACCCTGGCCGTCGTGGGCGGTCTGACGGGCGCCGGGCTGGGCTGGGGGCTGCCGGTCTCGTGGGGTTCGGTGGCGCTGGTGCTGGCGTTCGGGGTGGCGGCGCCGATCGTGGGCGGGATGCTGGGCTGGGCCATGATCCGGGTGCTGGTGGCCTCGGCGCGGGCCTCGGCGCTGCGACATTGGCACTCGGCGGGTTTCCTGCTGCAGACCCTCGCGTACGCGGCCAACGACGGGCAGAAGATGCTGGCCGTGTTCATGGTGGCGCTCGGGTTCTCCGGGGCGCCGGTGGAGTACACGGTGCTGGTGGCGGTGCTGTTCGGGCTCGGCACCATGTACGGGTTGCCCAAGGCGGGCCGGACCCTGAGCCGGGAGATCATCGTCTCCAGGCCCCCGCACGGCGTGGCGGCCGAGATCGGCGCCGGGGCGGCGGTGATGGCGTGCGCCGCCGCCGGGATGCCGGTGAGCATGACTCAGGCCGTCGCGGGCGGCCTCATCGGGGCGGGCGTCTCCCACGGCGGCGGCCGGGTCCGCTGGTACGCCGCCACCAAGATCGCCGCGGCCTGGCTGCTGACGTTGCCCGCGAGCGGGCTGCTGGGGTGGTGCCTCGCCCTGCTGGTGAAGGGTTTCGCGAGCCTGGAAGTGGCGTGAGAAGGGGCGCGTGAGCGCCATGGAAGGAGTGGCATGTCTCCACGAGACGCGCTCCTCGGAAGCGGGAGGGCGATGAAGAGATTGCGGCGTATCCGCGACCTGATGAGCGGTCGCATGGACAGCGCGCTCACCGAGGCGCTGCTCGGACAGTTGCAGGCCACCAAGGAAGGCGCATGGCTGGCCATGGCCATGATCGGCGGCGAGGTCGGCAGGACGGGCGCGCACGAGCAGATGCGCTCGATCGAGCACCTCGGCGACGAGGAACGCGGCCGCCTCGTCGAAGAGCTGAAGAACGCCCTCGTCACCCCCATCGACCGGGAGGATCTCTTCCGGCTCTCGCGCTCGATCGACGACGTGCTCGACTCGCTGCGCGACTTCGTCCGCGAGTCGCATCTCTACCGGGTGCCCGACCAGATCCGTTTCTCTCCCATGCTGGACCAGGTCATCGCGGGCATCGAGGCCCTGGAGGGCGCCGTGCGCGACCTCTCCTCGCGTCCGTCCGTGGTCATCCTGAACGCCCTGGAGGCGAAGAAGGTGGGCGGGGTGATCCGGAAGATGTACCAGTACGAGATCTCGCGGATCTACTCCGGGGAGATCACGGCGGACACGATGAAGGAGCGGGAGCTGGTCCGCCGGCTGGAGATCGTCGGCGTGGCCATCGGCGAGGCCGCCGACGCCATCGCCGACGGCGCGATGAAACGGTAACCGTCGGGAACGGCGGGCCCGGCGGGTGATCAGCAGGCGGCTCACGGGTGAGCCAGTAGGCGGGTCACCCGGCGGGCGCCTCAGTGGATGGCTCAGTGGCTGTTGAAGGCGTTGATGCCGGTGAGGTCGGCCGACAGCGCCCACAGGCGGGCGGCCTGGTCGGGGTCCACGGCGTGGTCGCGCACGCCGGACCGCGCGCTCGCGGGCGTGACCTCGGCGATGTCGCAGTCCTCGCAGTAGACGCCGCCCATGCCCGCGAGCTGCGGTGACGTGGCCGCCCACACCTGGGTGGCCGCGCCCTGCTCGGGCGTCTTGAAGCTGGGCTCGACCTGGTTGCCGTCCTCGTCGATCCAGCCCGCCGCCACCATCTCCTCCTTGGCGAGGTGGCGCTGGAGCGGCGTGAGGATGCCGCCCGGGTGCAGCGCGAACGCACGTACCCCCTGGTCGCGGGCGAGCCGGTCGAGGTGCACGGCGAACAGCACGTTCGCCGTCTTCGACTGGCCGTACGCGACCCACTTGTCGTAGCCGTGCTCGAAGTGCACGTCGTCCCAGCGGATGCCCGAACGGCGGTGCCCTGCGGACGACACGGACACCACCCGGCCCCGGCCGCGGGCGATGGCCGGCCAGAGCAGGTTGACCAGGGCGTAGTGGCCGAGGTGGTTGGTGGCGAACTGCGCCTCCCAGCCCGGCCCCACCCGCGTCTCCGGGCAGGCCATGACGCCCGCGCTGTTGATGACGATCTCGGCGCTGCGCCCGGTGGCGAGGAAGCGCTCGGCGAAGGCGCGTACGCTGCCGAGGTCGGCGAGGTCGAGCTCGTCCACCTCGACCCCGTCGATGCCCTCCACCGCCTGCTCGGCGGGGCCGACGCGACGGGCGGGCACGACGACGTGGGCGCCGGCTCGGGCGAGCGCGCGGGTGGTCGCCAGCCCGAGGCCCGAGTAGCCGCCGGTGACGATCGCCAGTTTCCCCGACAGGTCGACCCCGTCGAGCACGTCGTCCGCCGTGCTCCTGGCGCCGAACCCCGACCCGATCTTGTGCTGTGGCGTGCTCATGGCATCACCGTACGCAGTGGAGTTCACTCCAGGTCAACCGCCGGGATCTCCCTGGGTTTGGTTGCCCGGGGCCGTTCCGCCGCGCTGCAATGAGCGGTGTGACCGCCCATCACGGGACGAGTGGACGCCCTCGCCTGGCAGTCCGCGCCGGCCTGCTCGACGAGGGCGGCGACCTCATCGACGCCCTCAGCCCGTACGTGGACTGGGTCTCCGGCGCGGCGGCCGACGGGTGCCTGCGCGAGGAGGACGTGCGTGACCCGGCGGCTCGGGAGGCTTTCCTGGAACGGGTCTTCGCGCACGCCCGGCTGCGTACGCTGCTGGAGGGCGACTGGCGACCGCGCGATCTGGTCGCCTTCCACGCGCGGCACAAGATGCAGCTGCTCGCCCACGACCCTCGGCTCTACCGTGAGGCCGGTCGCATGGTGGCCGCCGCCGGCACGCGGCCGCGCGGCGAGGTGGCGGCGGAGTACGCGGCGGTGTTCCGGCGCGCGCTCGCCGCTCCCGTCACCGTCGGCAGGAACGTCAACGTGTTGCAGCACTGCCTCGGCATGCTCGGGCTCGACCCCGAGCGCCGGGCGGAGGTGCTGCGGGCCATCGACGCCTACCAGGCGGGCCGCGTCCCGCTGAGCGAGGCCGCGGCCCTGCTGCACCGGCACGCCGCCGACGAGTCCGGTGGGTACGTACGCGATCAGACGTACTTCGCGCCCTTCCCGGACGGGCTGCGCGGCGACCTCAGCCCGGCCGACGGTGACGTCCGGCACGGCACCCTCAGCCCAGGTCGACAGTGACGCCCGGCGCGGCGACCGACAGCTCGCCGTCGTAGGACGCCGCTGCCGCCGCCAGGGCGGGCTCCGGCGGGGTGTCGGGCCACAAGTGGGTGAGCACGAGCCGCGCGGCGCCCGCCGACGCCGCCGTACGGCCGGCGTCGCTGGCGGTGGACAGGTACGGGGCGTCCTCCTCGGGCACCTGCTCCGGGTAGGTCGCCTCGGCCAGGTACAGGTCGGCGTCCCTGGCCAGGGAGAGGAGGTCGGGCGAGGGGCCGGTGTCGCCGGTGTACGCGAGCACCCGGCCGCTCCCGCCGGTCAGCCGGAGCCCCGCGTCGGGCACGTGGTGCGGCAGATCGAACACGTCGAGACGGAACGGGCCGATCTCGCACGGCACGCCGGGCATCAGGTCGTGCGCGACGAACCCACCGGCCAGCATGCGCGGCCCGTCCAGAGCGAGAACCGCGTCCAGCGCCCCAGGCGGTGCGTGAACCGGCAACGGCGCCACCGGTGAGTCGCCCAGCACACGAGCGCGCAGCAACGGGTTGAGATCGGCGCAGTGATCGGGATGACCGTGGGTGACCAGCACCGCGTCCACGTCAGCAGCCGCCACATGCTGCAGCAGCCTGGGCAAAGTCGCGTACCCGATGTCGAGCAGCACCCGAAATCCGTCCTCTTCGACGAGGTACCCGCTGCACGCCTCCCCCGCCGCCGGCCAAGCCCCACACCCGCCCAGCACCGTAACCCTCACGCCGATCGCCACCCTTCACCCTCACACCAGCGGACCCCACGCACACCGACCTCGGCCCACCTGAGATCACCAGCCCCAGCCCGCAACCCAACCAGCCACGCGGGTTGACGTCCAGCCGAGGTGTGCCCGACCACGTGCGCTGAGGCCCAGGAGAGGGTGCCCGGCCCATGGTCCGAGGTCCCGAGGGTGTGCCCCGACCGTGTGGGCTGAGGTCCAGTGGGGGTGCGCCGGGGCTGAGGACTGGTGTGAGTGGGGGCGTGGACGAGCAGATAGGCCGGATCCAGTGGTTGAGCCCTCTGTGAGCGCAGCCGGGGGTTAGGGGTGGCCCAGTTCGGTGTGGGTGGTGGAGATGAGGTTGCGGAGGAGGTCGCCGGCGAGGTTTTCGTGTATGTCTTCCACCGCGTGGCCTTGGGTGACCTTGGTGCGGTATGTCTCGCGGTCGCGGGCGTCCGTGTACGGCAGGGCGGTCAGGGCGACGATGACGGTGACCTTGGTGCCGGTGCGCGGCAGGAGGGCCACCGCGTGCGTACGGAGGGTGGTCTCGTCGGGGGCGCCGTACCAGCCGCACTTGACGGCGGCCTCCGGCGAGCGGGTCGCCTCGCGGGCGCCGAACGCCTGCGTCTCGCTCACCTGCCGCATCCACCCGAGCACCTCGCCGGCCGCCGCATCGCCCGCGGCGGCGCTCTGGGCGAACACCGCGTACGCCGCGGCCACCTCGGCGGCCGTGACCTCGACGGAGCCGAACCTGGAGGGGTCGCCGTTGGGCAACCCCCACCGCACACCGGTGCGTTCGCGCAGGTCGTCGAGGATGACGCGGGGACCGACGCCGAGCCACAGGCCGATCGTGTCGGCGTTGGAGGAGACGACGACGGCGGGCTCGGCCAGCTCGCGCCACCGCGCGTCGGGCACGCGGGCCGCGCTCACCCACGCGTACAGCGGCTTGAGCAGGGAGGCGCAGCGCATACGGGTCAGGCCCGCGGTGAAGCTCACCTCACGGGCGGGTGGCCCGCCGTAGCCGCGCCTAATGCCCGCCGCCTGGACGCTGGCACTGTGATCAAGCTTGTCGATCAACTCGTTGAAGCCCACGGCCACCACCGTAGTGGCTACGGAGCGTCGCCCCAGCGCGATTCGTACCACTCCAGGGTGGGCGGCTCGCCCGGCAGCGCGGTCGCACCCGGCGCGCGCAACCCGTCGAGCGCGATGGCGAGCAGTCGGTGCCTGACGTGGTCGTGCTCCGGGCTCGGCGGGCCGGGGGCGGGGCGGCTGAACTGCTCCATGAGCAGCGAGATGTCGAGCATCGTCACGTCGCGCCTGAGCACGCCCGCCTCATGGGCCCGGGTGACCAGCCGCTCGGCCGCCTCGTCCGCTTCGCGGGCGGTGCGCCACATCTCGTCGGTCACCTCGATGGTGCCCGCGACCGGCGCCAGCGCGCCCGACCGGTTGGCCACGCACGTGCGCACGTAGAGCGCGAGGCCCTCCCACGGGTCGGCGTGCGCGAGCCCGGTCTCGGCGGCCTCGACCGTACGCTCCATGGCGATCACGCACAGGCGCTGGAGCAGCTGCTCCTTGGTGCGGTAGCGGCGGTAGAGGCTGCCCATGCCGACACCGGCCTGCCTGGCGATGGCGGACACCGGCGCGTCGAACCCCTGTCTGGTGAACACCTCGTGCGCCGCGGCCAACAGGCGCAGATCGTTGCGTTTCGCCTCGGCCTGCCTGCCGCGTGTGCCCATGCGGTCCAGGATAGTGCGGAGCGAAACGCTCCGATAAGGTGAACGGAGCAATTCGCTCCGATTCGGAAGGTGTCGCATGCGCGCGGTGGTCCTGAGACGGTACGGCGGCCCGGAGGCGCTCGTCGTGGAGGAGGTGCCCGATCCCGTTCCCGGCGCCGGGCAGGTGCTCGTGGAGGTGGAGGTGGCCGGCATCACGTTCGTGGAGACGCAGGTGCGGGCCGACCGGGGGCCGCGGCGGGTCGAGCTGCCCGCCGTCCTGGGCAACGGCGTGGCCGGTACGGTGTCGGCGGCCGGCGACGGCGTGGACCCCGCGCTCGTGGGCACACGGGTGGTCACCACGCTCGGCGGCCTGGGCGGGTACGCCGAGCGCGCGGTGGCCGCGGCCGGCGACGTCATCGCGGTGCCCGGCGAGCTGTCGTCCGAGGCCGCGGTGGCCCTGCTGGCGGACGGGCGTACCGCGGTGGGGCTGACGCGGGCGGCGGCGCCCGCACCGGGCGAGTGGGTGCTGGTGGAGGCGGCCGGGGGCGGCGTGGGAAGCCTGCTCGTCCAGCTCGCCCGCGACGCCGGGGCGCGGGTGGTCGGCGCGGCGAGCAGCCCGGCCAAGCGCGACCTGGCCGCGAGCCTCGGCGCCGAGCTGACCGTCGACTACACCGACCCGGGCTGGACCGACGTCGTACGCGCCGCGACCGGCGGGCTCGACCTGGTCTTCGACGGGGTCGGCGGCGAGATCGGCGCGGCGGCGCAGACCCTGCTCAAGGACGGCGGAAGGTTCTCCGCGTACGGCATGGCGGGCGGCCCGATGACCGTGCCCGAGCCTCGGGTGACCGCCGTGACCTGGCCGCCCGGAAGCCTGCGCGACCTGTCGGAGGCGGCCCTGGACCTGGCCGCCGCCGACCGGCTGCGCCCCGTCATCGGCGCCGTGTACCCCCTGGAGTCGGCGGCCGAGGCCCACGCCGCCATCGAAGCCCGCACCATCACCGGCAAGTCCCTCCTGATCCCCACCCGACCCTGAACACAGCGAACGGAGGTACGCCCCCGCAAAGGTCAGAGGCCGAAGCGGGCGATGGAGAGGGCCAGGGCGGCGGGGAGAAGGGCGAGTATCGCCGCGAGGGCGGCGACGCGCCAGCCCCGGGCCACGCTCGGTTCCGTCATGAACGCGGCCAGAACGCCGGCGAAGGCGCAGGCGACGCCGTACGCGGCCGCGTCGGCCAGGGTCGACGTCGATGACGGGAGCGACTCGGCGGCGAGGCGGAGGACCACCAGGGTCCCGGCGGCCGTCAGGGCGACGCGCCGGCCGGGGCGGACGCCCACGCGTTCCAGCGCGAAGGCCGACCCGGCCACCGCGCCCGCGCTCAGCAGGACCAGCAGCCCCACGGCCGGCAGGAGACAGCCCCAGTCCGCGCAGCCGACGCCGGCCCAGGCCAGCCGTACGGTGGCCCACCACCACACCCCGAGAGCGGCGCACACCACGGCGGCCCGCCCCAATCGCCCCCTCATGCAGTCAATGGTCCCATCAGGACATCTGCGCCGCCCGCCGCTCGTCCGCCTCGGCCTGCGCGACGCGCCCCAGGGAGCGCAGGGCGACGGCCCGGTTGGCGTACAGGTCGGCATGGGGTTGCAGCTCCACGGCCTGTGACAGGTCGTCGACCGCGCCCTCCAGGTCACCGACGGCGTACCGCAGCACGCCCCGGTTGCCCCAGGCGGCGGCCAGCCCGGGGTCGCGCCGCACGGCTTCGTCCAGCGCCGCCCTGGCCGCCTCGAACCGCCCCGCCTCCGTCTCCAGCTGCCCCAGCACCGTGAGCAGGTACGGGTTCCCGGGCGACAGCCGCAGGCCGGTCTCGGCGTCGGCGCGGGCCTCGTCGTCACGCCCGGCGGCGGCCAACAGCCCGGCGCGGTTGACGTAGGCGTCCAGGTAGCCGGGGTCCAGCTCGATGACGTACGCCAGGTCGGCCAAGGCGCCCTCGTCGTCCCCCCGCACCGTACGGACCTCCGCCCGGTTGTAGTACGCCTCCGGCAGCGGCGGCCCGGCCCGCATGGCGCGTTCGAAGTCGGCCAGCGCCTCGTCGTGGCGCCCCAGCCGGAACAGCAGGTTGCCGCGCTCCAGGACGTGGTCGGGGAAGCCGGGGTCGAGGGCGACGGCCGCCGAGTACTCGTCCAGCGCCTCCTTGGCGCGCCCGAGCGCGGCCAGCAGCTGCGCCCGGTTGGCCAGCAGCACCATCCGGTGCAGCGGATGCCGCTCCCCCAGCTCGCCCGCCAGCTCGATGGCCGACTCGACCAGCGCCAGCGCGGCGTCGAGCCGGCCCTGGCGCAGCTCGATCAGCGCCAGGCCGTTGCGGTCGAAGCCGAGCTTGAACGCCCGCTCGGCCGGGTCGGGCAGCAGATCGGAGATCGCGATCGCCTCGTTGACCCAGCCCCTCGCCCTGATCAGGTCGCGGCGGGCCGGGTCGGGGTGGCGGGCGTCGAGCATGGCCGTCCCGTACGCGGCGGCGGCGTGCATCGCCGGGTCCTGACTGCTCACCCGGACGAGGTCCCAGACGGCCCACGCCTCCTCGGTGCGGCCGAGCCCGCCGAGCGCCGTCGCCGTACGCTGCGCGAAGCGCCACCAGCGCGGGCCGCCGGGCTCCGTGCGCGCCATGCCGCGCTCCCCCAGCTCGGCGGCGGCGTGCAGGAAGCCTTCGCGTACGCACCGGTCGACGAGCGCCCACAACGCGTCGGCGTCGCGGGTGTCGGGCGGCGGCTCGGGGCCGCCGGCGTACACGGTGATCGCGAGCGTCGCGGGCGGGACGCGCCGCATCATGACCTCGAGCAGCTCGGTGTCCGTCGGGTCGGCCTGCGCGCCGTTGCACACGGCGATCGCCGACCCGGGCGGCACCGCGTCGCGGACGAACTCCGCCAGCCCGTTGGCCAGCCGGAGCGTACGGCGGGGCGCCGGCACGAGAATGCGCTCGTCCTCCGGCAGCCCGGCCTCGATCGTGCTCCGCCTGACGGGCACGATCGCCGCCAGCTCCGGCGCCGCCGCCCTGATCTCGATGTCGTGGGCCGCCACCAGCTCGGCGGAGCGTTCCAAGGCCCGTGGCACCAGATGACTCAGGAGGGCGGCGGCGACGGTGTAGGGGCCGCGCGGCCCGCGATGCCCGTCGATCAACGGGACCAGCAGCCGCGCGGCCTCCGGCGCGTCGGGCGGTTCGCCCGGGACCGTGAGATGGAACCCGGTCACCCCTTGTGAATGACGCTGGCTGCGCCGGCGAGCCTCGCGGTTCCGGGTTTGCGGACGACGATGCGCTTCATGACGTTCCCCTCCACTCTCGATATTTCCCCATTATTGGGTCACCCCGCCGAATATCAAGATTTATAGCGACTAAGTGGGAGGGAAATGGATAAAAACCCCTTGCCTTTTGAATGGCCCATCTAACCTATAGGGAGCGAAACCACCGCCCCCTGGTGGTCGTGGGGGCCCGTTCCGATTCCTCCATCAGGTCGCACAGACAGCGCCCGAGCAGCGTGACGGACTGGCAGCACCCCGGACCCGGCGGGCCCGCCGACCGGCAGCAACCGGGCGAGGGAGGGTTCTTCGCGTGCACGATGCGCGTGGCACGCTCGATCAGCCGCTCCAGGCTGGGCTCCGTGCCGCCCTTGAGCGCGTGGGCGTGCCACGGGCACGTCTCGGTGTGCACGCAGGCGCTCTTGACGATGAACGGCACGGGTGTGCGGTCGGGCCGCAGCGAATCGCCGCGTTTGACCCGCACGTCGGCCAGCGCCTTCGCGGCCCGGCCCGCGACGGTGAGCAGCTCGCGCCGCCCGCGTTCGCGTGCCGTGCCCAGCGCGGCCGTCCTGGACGGCAGGGCGAGCAACATCGCCCCGGCCATCAGCACGCCGCCCACCACCATGCTCATGCCCAGCCGCTCGTCGAACCAGATGATCGCGATCGCCGCCACCCACAGGGGCTGCGACGACATGAGCACCTGGCTCGGCACCGCCGGCACGTGGGCCTGCCCGTAGGAACGTGCCAGAAAGCCCAGCGCGCACGACACCACCGACAGGTGCGCCAGGATCGTCCAGTCGGGCAGGCTCGCCGGCAGGTCGATGCCGTCGCGGACGGCGGCCCCGCCGGTGAGCACCCCGATCGTGAACAGCTGGATCACGGTCAGCGCGTACGCGGGGAAACCCCCGGAGCGCTTGGACAACTGCGCCAGCATGATCGTGTGCCCGGAGTAGAGCACGGCGGCGCCGAGCGTCACGACGAGCGCGAGCACCGAGATCTCGTGCTCCTCCACCCCGCTCAGCAGCGTGAACGAGGTCATCCCGGCCAGCGCCAGCACGACCCCCGCCCAGATCCGCCGGGGCACCCTGGCCTTGAACAGCACCAGCGTCAGGATCGGCGTGAACATCACGCTGCACCCGACGGCGAACCCCGACACGCTCGACGGCAGGCCGTCGAGCGCGACCGCCTGACCGGTCTGACCGGCCCCGAACATCACCCCGAGCAGGGCTCCGTTGATCCACGTCCGGCGTGACAGTCCCCGAAGGCAGCGCGGCCTGATGACCAGCAGCGTCAGCGCGGCGAGCAGATAGCGCTCGGCGAGCAGGTCCTCCACCGGCAAACGGTCGATGAGGTCCTTCATCAGCGGAAACGCCGACCCCCACGCGGCGCTGACGAACAACAGAAGCACGGCTCCCAGAAGGGGGCGGGGAGCGGGCACGACTGCCATGAGAAAAGCATGGCACTACTATTCGCAGCCGGAGATGTACAGCCAGCAGCCGGTGATGTTCCTCTACATCCGGGTGGTAAGAGCCTCACCCGCGGGTTCGTACTTCCTTATCCGCGGCCGTCTGCGACGCGGAAAAGCGCACGACTTTCACACCGGTTTCCGATGCACAGCCGCAAAGCCGTCACTGTCCGTGACGGGAGAGACCGGCGGGAACGTCACGCCGGGAGCGGCCCCATGGAGGGGGAAGGTGGGGCCGTCGATGCCTACCGTTCGACGACGGCGGGCGGAATCAGGCGTTTTTCTCCGTAGACGACCACGAGGTCGCCGACACGCTGCCTGGACAGCTCGCGCCAGCCCTGGCGCGCGTACAGGGTCAGGGCGGCTTGCTGGTTGAGCGTGGTGTCGCCTCTGACACAGCTGAAACCGAGCTCCACCGCACGCCGCTCCAGGGCGGCGAGCATGGCCGCGCCGAAGCCACGGCGCTGGAACTCGGGGTGGACCCGCAGCCGGCAGACCTCCGCGGTGTCGGTGTCGACGGGTTTCAGGCCGCCCATGGCGACCACCCGCGAGTCGACCTCGCCGACCAGGAAGTCGCCGCCGCAGGCGAGGTAGACCTCCTGGATGCGGGGAAAGTCGTCGTCGTAGTAGACCCCGTCTCCGGGGACCAGGCCCACCTCGGCGAGGCAGATCCGGTGTAGCGCGAGGATGGTGTCGAGATCCGACCAGCGATAACGTCTGATCGCCAGCTTCATGCACCGCCCCCTTTCAGTTGCGGCCTCCGCGACCGGCGCAACTCGGCCCGGTAGGCGTCGAGTCCTGGGGCATTCGGATCGCGCGCCATGATGGCCTGCTCCAGCGCCATGGCGGGGCGCACGATCAGCTCGGTGAGATGTTCCTCGCTGACCAGCGACAGCGCCCGAGTGCCGATGGCCACGGCCTCCTTGACGTCGCCGTCGATCAGGCGGCACTGGGCCTGGTCGAGCCTGATCAGCGTCTGGTCGAGGATGTGGTCTTCGTACTTGGTCAGCGCTTGGTCGAGCACCACCTCCGCCTCGATCGTCTGGCCCAGCTTGGTGAGGACGTCGCCCTGGTAGAAGTAGAGCTGCTTCTCCGTGTAGCCGAAGGCGACGTCTTCCTGGTCTTCGGTCTTCATGTGCGAGAAGGCGCTCCTGGCCCGCGCCAGCGCGCGCTTGGCCTGGTCGACGACCTCCTTCTTGCTCTCGCCGCCCGACAACATGGCAAGGGCCCTGGCCTCGACGACCGGCGCCATGGCCTGGGCCGGGCACGGCGTGGAGCCGGCCAGGTCACGGCTCTTCTTCGCCAGGTTGAGTGCCTCGCGGGCGTCACCGAAGTAGAGGGGGACGAGGGATTCGCGGGCGCAGATCCAGGCGCGCAGCGCGCGGTCGCCGGTCTCGTCGGCGGCGGTGCGGCCGGTGCGGAAGAACGAGCGGGCCAGCCGGTGGTCGCCCAGGTTGATCAGGATCATGCCGCTCAGCCCGGACAGCTGCGCGGCCATCCGGCACAGGCGTTCCTGGAGGTCGATGGGCTGGCGGCGGGACATCGCGGTGCGTACGGCGCTCAGCTCCAGCAGCACGTCGCACAGCAGCCGCAGCGGCGCGGTGGTCGTGTACTGGCGGCCGAAGCTGATCGTGGCCTCTTCCCACTGGTCGAGCATCGCCGCCGAGACGGTGGCCGAGACGAGCGTCTCGTCCATCCGGCGCCTGATGCCCTCGCACGCGCCGAGGATCGGCCCGTCGAGTTGCTGGGAGACGGCGGTGTCGGCTCTCAGGAGGTTTAACAGGGTGCGGCGGAGGATGTTCTCGTCCTCCTCGGTGTCGGGCACGCTGTCCACCGACTGGTGGAGCTGCTCGCGCTCGGCGGGCAGCGGCGGCCGCTCGGCCACCTGCTCGGCGAGCGCCGGCGTCGCACGGTGGCTGTTGCCGCAGATGCACGGGCCGTCGTAGCCGAGCGCGGCGGGCTCGACCCGGTAGACGGTGCACAGGTAGTGCAGGTATTCGGGACCCGGGCGCTTGAGCCCGCTCTCGTACGCCGAGAGCAGGGTCTCGCCGATGCCCGGCATCGGCTTGGAGTCGCGTTCGAACAGGGCTCGCACCTGTTCGATCACGTCTGCCAGGGCGATGCCGTGGGCAAGGCGGTGTGCCTTGATGCGGGTCGTGCTGAAATGGGCGGAGCATGCCTCATGGATCTCGTCGGCGATCTGAGCCGACGTCCGCTGGGCGGCGAGGCCCTTGGCTCGGATCCGCCGGGCGATCTCCGTCTCCCTGTGCTGTCTGCCGGACATCCCGGCCCCTCTCACGCATGTCTCGACCGGTCCGCAACTGGTGACTCAGCGTAGCCCCCGGGTTGCTGTGCGCCTACCCATGATGATGAAGCAATGAGGACGCCTTGGAAACGCCACGACTCACTTTACGGTTAAGGATCGTCCTCCGCGGGACTGTTTCTTACATCCCATGAGTGAGAAGCGACAGCCTGTGAGCTTGGGGCCCTCGTTGCGCCCGCCCTTGACTTGAGACATCTTTGGCGCACCAGCAACGATTCCTGAGGGAGGACGAACGGTGGGGGACGACAACTTCGAACCTCTGGAGCGTCTCGTGTCCGAGCTCGGCGCCCGAGGGTTGCTCGCACGTGTGGTCCAGACGCAGAGCGGACGCACCTTCGTTCGGGTCATCAATCCGAACGCGACAAGCCTGTCCGAGAACGTCACCTGCCGGCCGGCCGACGCGTCCGGAATCCCTGACTGGTGGTACTGCTGGTCCTGGGGCGAGCGGATGCACACGGCCGACGACCCGGCCGGTGCGGCGACGAAGGTCGCCCGCGTGCTCGCCGCCGTGGGGGAGTGACGACGTGGTGAACCGGGTGGAGCGCAGCCACCACGGCTCACCGCACCCGCGGCGGCTCGAAGGAGCCGGCGGAGTGGCCGGTGCGGAGGGTCTCGCGCATGGCGTGGCCCTGGTCACTCCGCCGGTTCCGGCCGGCGCCCTCTCCCCGCACCCTTCTCCAGACCTCCGTACGGCGCCGGTGCGCCGTACGGACTCCAAGCCACTCGCCCGGCACGCCGGGCGGGTGTTCGGGGGATCCCGATCCCTCACGGAACCGGCACGGGACATGCTTCCGGGTGTGTGTCCCGTTCCGAGCCGTCCGTCATCGGGGCGCCGCCTCTCTCCCTCCGCGGCCCAGAGAGCCGGCGTCCCCGTCTTCCCCGGCGTGATGTGACGGCGGGCGGTTCGGTCGCCTGTATTTTTGGATCGAATCGGTCCAAACAGTCGACCGAACCGCTTCCGGAGGAGGATCCACCACGTGCTGGTGACACCGTCGCCATCCCCCACGACGACGCCCACGGGCTTCCCGGACCTATCTGACGTGACGCAGCAGGTCGCCGATGTCTGCCAAGGAGACACGGTCCTGTGCTCTACGCTGGCCGGGATGTTCAACAACGCACCGTGGGCAGGACTGGCGGCCACCGCGATCACCATCGTGCTGATCCTGATCCTCGCGTTCGTGCTCCGCAAGGTCGCGCACCGTGTCATCACCAAAGTGGTCAACCGCGCGGCCATGGGGGGCTCGCTCACGAGCAGGTTCCGCAAGGGCGTCACGACCAGCGGCGTCGACGCGCTGCTGCACGAGCGGCGGCGTCAGCGTGCCGAGACGATGGGGTCGGTGCTCAGGAGCATCGCCTCGGTCGTCATCCTCGGCACCGCGGTGCTGACCGTGCTCGACCGGCTGACGGTCCCGATCGCGCCCCTGCTGACCAGCGTCGGCATCCTCGGCGTGGCCGTCGGCTTCGGCGCCCAGGAGCTGGTCAAGGACTTCATCGCGGGCATGTTCATGCTGCTGGAGGACCAGTACGGCGTCGGCGACGTGATCGACGTCGGCCCCGCGGTCGGCACGGTCGAGGCGGTGACCCTGCGCATCACCCGGCTGCGCGACATCGACGGCCGCGTCTGGTACGTGCGCAACGGCACGATCACCCGGGTCGGCAACGAGTCGCAGGGCTGGTCGCGGGCCTACATGGACGTGCCTGTGCCGTACGACGCCGACCTGGTGAGCGTGCGGGCGGTGCTGGAGAACGTGGCCGAGGAGATCTGGGCCGACGGCGAGTTCCGCGAGTCCAAGATCGTGGAGGCTCCGCAGGTGTTCGGGGTCGAGCAGCTCTCCGACAGCTCGCTGGTCTTCCGCATCTCCGCCAAGACGGTGCCCGCCGCGCAGGCCGAGGTCGCGAGGGAGCTGCGGCTCAGGGTCAAGACGGCCCTCGACGACGCCGACATCCCCATGGCCGCCCTCGCCTGATACCTGTGGTGTGCCGCTGCTCGCGGCACACCATAGTCTAAGGAACGTGACAGACACCTCCTTCTACGACGCCGTCGGCGGCGAGGAGACCTTCCGGCGCCTGGTGCACCGCTTCTACGAGGGGGTCGCGGAAGACCCGCTGCTGCGCCCCCTCTACCCGGAGGCCGACCTGACCGGCGCCGAGGAGCGGCTCCGGGGCTTCCTGATCCAGTACTGGGGCGGTCCGAAGACCTACAGCGAGCAGCGCGGCCACCCCCGGCTGCGCATGCGGCACGTGCCGTTCGTGATCGGCGAGGCCGAGCGCGACGCCTGGCTGCGCCACATGCGCGACGCGGTCGACTCGCTCGATCTGCCCGAGGAGCAGGAGACCAGGCTCTGGGACTATCTGGTCTACGCGGCGCACAGTCTGGTGAACTCACCTACATAACGGGGCATGACACGCCTCATGAGTATCCCCTGGTGGCGTGACGCGGTCGTCTACGAGATCTACGTTCGCAGCTTCGCCGACGCGTCGGGTGACGGCGTCGGCGATCTGCCCGGGGTGCGCGAGCGCCTGCCCTACCTCCGTGACCTGGGGGTCGACGCCATCTGGCTGACCCCGTTCTACCCCTCCCCCATGGCCGACGGCGGCTACGACGTGGCCGACTACCGCGGCGTCGACCCGCTGTTCGGCACGCTGGCCGACTTCGAGGCGCTCGTCGCCGACGCGCACGGGCTGGGCCTGCGGGTGCTGGTCGACATCGTCCCCAACCACAGCTCCTCGGAGCATCCCTGGTTCCAGGCGGCCCTGCGGGGCGAGGGCCGTGACCGGTACGTCTTCCGCGACCGGCCCAACAACTGGCAGTCCACCTTCGGCGGACCGGCCTGGACGCAGGTCGAGGACGGCCAGTACTACCTGCACCTGTTCGCCCCCGGGCAGCCCGACTTCAACTGGCGCAACCCGGAGGTGCACGCCGAGTTCCTCGACGTCCTGCGGTTCTGGCTGGAGCGGGGCGTCGACGGTTTCCGCATCGACGTGGCGATGGGCCTGTACAAGGCGGAGGGCCTGCCCGACGTCGGCGACCAGTCGTTCACGACGTCCTCGCCGGTGTGGGGGCAGCCGGAGGTGCACGGCGTCTACCGCGACTGGCGGCGGCTGCTCGACTCCTATCCGGGCGAGCGGATGGCGGTGGGCGAGGTGTGGACCGACAGTCCCGAGGACCTCGCCCGTTACGTGCGGCCCGACGAGCTGCACCAGAGCTTCAACTTCGCCTGGCTGGAGGCTCCGTGGTCGCCGACGGCGTTCAAGAAGGTGATCGACGACACGCTGTCCACGGTGCCGTTCGCGACGTGGGTGCTGTCCAACCACGACGTCGTGCGCCACCGCACCCGCTACGAGACGGCCGATCCCGGCACGGGCCTGGCGCGGGCCAGGGCGGCGCTGCTGACGATGCTGGCGCTGCCCGGGTCGGCGTACCTGTACCAGGGAGAGGAGCTGGGGCTGCCGGAGGTGACCGACCTTCCGGCGCACGCACGGCAGGACCCGGTGTTCTTCCAGTCGGAGGGCAAGCTGCCGGGGCGCGACGGGTGCCGGGTGCCGATCCCGTGGACGGTCGATCCGCCCTCCCACGGGTTCTCGCCGGGCGGGGTGGAGCCGTGGCTGCCGCAGCCGGCGACGTTCGCGGAGCTGAGCGTGGAGAAGCAGGAGGGCGACGCCGACTCGACGCTGGAGTTCTACCGCCGGGCCCTGGCGATCCGTCGTGACCTGCAAGGAAAGATTCCTTACACCGTGGAGTGGCTGGATTCTCCCGAGGGTGTGCTTTTCTTCACCCGCGGGCCGCTGATCTGCGCGATCAACTGCGGCACGCACACCGTCCCGCTGCCCGGGCACGACAACGTGCTGCTCGCGAGCGGCCCGCTGCGCAGGGGCCTGCTGCCGCCCGACACGGCGGTGTGGCTGGAGCGCGACTCACAGACCGGCTGACCGCTCCCCCCGGAACGGGATCACCGGCAGGGAGATCAGCGCGCAGGCCAGCCCGGCCGCGAACGCCGCCCCGTAGCCGCTGCCGGTGATCAGCACGCCGGCCAGCGGCGTGACGACGAGGGAGACGACGTTCTGCACGGTGTTGTGGGTGCCGAGCACCCGGCCCGCCCACGCGGGCCCGGCCAGCTCGCCCGCCCTGAGGTAGGCGAGCCCGTTGCCGGCCACGGTCATCACGGAGGCCACGGCCAGCATGGCCGCGCCGAGCGTGGTGCGGGTGAGGGTGCCGGCCACCAATAACGCGAGCACGGCCAGGCTGGCCAGGGTGAGCAGGAGCAGGGGCCGCATGCGCAGGCCCGAGCGGTCGGACCAGCGGCCGGCGGCGACGCGCACCACGGCCCCGCCGATGGCCGCCGCGCCGAACAGCTGGCCGGCGGCCACGACGTCCCAGCCGTACAGGCGGACCAGGCAGGTCACGCCGTACGTGCTGACGATGACCTGGGGCACGGCGTGCAGGGCGCTGGTGGCGTGCACCCGCCACAACGCCGGCTGCCGGTACGGCGAGCCGGCCTCCAACGGGCCGGACGCGGCGATCGGGCGCGGCGGCTCGGCCAGGAAGATCCCGGCCAGCACGGCGGCCACCAGGCTCACGCCGGCGCACACGAGCAGCACGCCGCTCAGCCCGTACGCGCGGGCGACGGGCGGCAGGACGAAGGCGCCGATCGCCATGCCGAGGGTGAACGAGACCTGGCGCACGCCCATGGCGACGCCGCGCTCGGGCGGCTCGAACCAGCGCAGCACGATCCGCCCGCCGCCGACCATCGCGGCCGAGCCCGCCGCGCCCGCCAGCGCGAGTAACGCGATCACCGCCCAGGCCCGCTCGACGAAGGCGACGCCCGCCAGCAGCAGGCCCGCCAGGCCCACGCCGGCGCCGAGCACGAGCCGCTCGCCGTGCCGGTCGGCCAGCGCGCCCCAGGCGACGAGGGCGGCCAGGATGCCGAGGGCGGGGGCGTTGGCGATCACGCCGGCCACCGCCAGCGGCACCCCGAAGTGCCGCTCGATCTCGGGCATGACCAGGGGCAGGCCGAACAGGCCCAGGGTGACGCCGGCATGTGCGTTGACGCCCAGCGCCAGCATCCACCAGCGCTTCATGCAGGTCAGACCTGGTAGCGCTTGAGGTAGGTCAGCTCGCTCTCGGTCAGCCTGCGCGGGGCGGCCCGCTCGACGTCGTAGGCGGCGATGACGGACATCGCCGTGACGTACACCGTGTCGTCGTCGCGGATCTCGTACCGCAGGGTGAAGCGCACCGGCCTGATCTCGGTCACCCAGGTCTCGACCCGCACGGGCTCGGCGCGGAAGCCGAGCGGGCGGCGGTAGTCGATCTCGTGCCGGGTCACGACGAGGCCCTTGAACGGCTCGTCGCCCGCGACGTACGGATCGATGCTGAACATGCCGAAGCGGGCGTCCTCGAGGTAGTCGAGGAAGCGCACGTTGTTCACGTGGCCCTGGGAGTCGACGTCGGCGAATCTCACCGTACGCGGATAGATGTGCCGTTCTGCCGGGGTGCGTTCAACCACGTCCGCCACCGTATCGTCTGTGTCAGGCGGCTTTGCGCCGGGCCAGGCAGGCGAGCACGGTGAGCACGGAGATGGCGGCCATGGAGCCGAGCGCCCACTGGTAGCCGGTGACGAGCTGCTCGACCGCGCCGCCGGACAACTGGGAGAGGGTGCCGGCGAAGACCTCCTCGTGCAGCGCGGCGGGCAGCGGCGCGGTGATGATCGACAGGACCAGGCCGGTGCCCACGACGTTGCCGGTGTTCTGCACCATCAGGCGCATGGCGTTGACGATGCCGAGCCGGTTGGACGGCAGCCCGTCGAGGATCGCGGTGGTGTTGGACGGCAGGAACACCCCCGATCCGAGGCCGATGAGCACGAGCCCGGCGGCCACCGCCGGATACGGGATGTCGGCGGACATCACCGACAGCATGACCACCAGCCCGCACGTGGTCGTCGCGGCCCCGGCCACGGCGAGGGTGCGCGCGCTCATCAGGCGCTGCAGGAAACCGGAGACCACCGACGCGATCATGGCGGCGATCGCGAGCGGCAGCACCTTCAGCCCGGCCTGGACGGGGTCGTCCCCCTTGACGGCCTGGAAGTAGAGCGCAACCAGGAAGACCATGCCCATGCGGGCCACGGCGTTGAGGAACGACGCCAGCGTGCCGAAGGCGAAGGCCCGCTCGCGGAACAGGCTCATGTCCACGACCGGGTGGGCCGCCCGCGCCTCCCTGATCACGAACAGCGGCAGGCCCACGACGAAGGCGGCCAGTCCCCCGAGCACGAGCGGGTGTCCCCAGCCGAGCCGGGTGAACTCCGACAGCGCGACCAGCAGCCCGCCCAGGGTGAGCAGGACGAGCGCGCTGCCGGGCGCGTCGAGCCCGCCCTCGCGCGGCCCGGGAGCCGGCTTGCGCAGCACGATGGCGCCCCAGACGAGGCAGATCACGCCGATCGGCACGTTGAACCAGAACACCCAGCGCCAGCCGAGGCTCTCGGCCAGCACGCCGCCGAGCGTCGGCCCGATGAGCCCGGCGATCGAGAACGAGGCGACGTACACGCCCATGCCCTCGCCGAGCCGTTCGCGCGGGAAGGCGTCGCTGACCAGGGCGGCGCTGTTGGTGAGCAGCATGGCGGCGCCGGCCGCCTGCACCACCCGCATGGCGACGATCACCCACGCGTTCGGCGCGAGCCCCGCGAGCAGGGCGGCGACGGTGTACGTGGCCAGCCCGACGAGGTACATCCTGCGCCGGCCGAACAAATCCGCCAGCCGCCCGAATACCACCATGAGGACGGTCGTGGTCAACTGGAAGCCCAGCAGGATCCACCCTGCGGCCGTGGCGTCGGCGCCGGTGTGCCGGGCGATCTCCGGGAGCGCGACGTTGATGGCGCTGCCGCCGAGCCCGGTCAGCACGCTGGCCAGGCTCACGACCGACAAGGTGCGCCAGGCGTAACCGATCGGGGTGGTGGTGCTCGTCGTCGCCGGCAAGTGGGCCTGTCCTTTCTAGATTTTAATACTAGAATCTAATTCACACGTCAGCCGGTCAAGGATCGAGGTGTCGGATGAGCGGAATCGTCGAAGGCCGCGTGGTGATCGTCACAGGTGCGGCCAGGGGCATCGGACGGGGACACGCGCTGGAGTTCGCGCGGCAGGGCGCGAAGGTGGTGGTGAACGACCTGGGCGCGGAGGTCGACGGCACCGGCTCGTCTGGAGCGGCGGCCGAGGTGGTGGCCGAGATCGAGGCCATGGGCGGCCAGGCCATCGTCAACGGCGAGGACGTCTCCGACTTCGACGGCGCCGAACGGATGGTCAAGGCCGCCATCGAGCACTTCGGCACCCTCGACGTGCTGGTCAACAACGCGGGCATCCTGCGCGACCGGATGCTCGTCAACATGACGGCCGACGAGTGGGACGCCGTCATCAGGGTGCACCTGAGGGGCACGTTCGCACCGTTGCGCCATGCCGCGGCCTACTGGCGGGCCAAGGCGAAGGCGGGCGAGCGGGTGGATGCCAGGATCATCAACACGACCTCGTCCTCCGGCATCTACGGTAACCCGGGGCAGGGCAACTACGGCGCCGCCAAGGCGGGCATCGCCGGCCTGACCGTCATCGCGGCCAGGGAGCTGGAGCGTTACGGCGTCACCGTGAACGCCATCGCCCCCGCCGCGCTCACCCGCATGACCGAGAACCTCATGCCCAAGGGCGCCAAGGGCGCCGACCCCGACGACATCGCTCCGCTGGTCGTCTGGCTGGCCGGCGCCGAGGCCCGCGGCATCACCGGCCGGGTGTTCAACGTGCGCGGCGGCATGATCAGCGTGGCCGAGGGCTGGCACGCCGGTCCGGGCGTCGACAAGGGCGAGCGGTGGGACCCGGCCGAGCTGGGCTCGGTCATCCCCGCCCTGGTCGAGAAGGCCGCGCCGAACGCGCTGACCAACGGCCGCATCCCCGGACGGGAGGACTGACATGCCGCTCGACCACTCCGTGATCGGCCTCGAGGGCGAGCCGCAGGAGCGCTCCTGGACGGCCAAGGACACCATGCTGTACGCGCTCGGCGTCGGCGCCGGCACCTCCGAGCTGGAGTTCACGACGGAGAAGGGGCAGCGGGTGCTGCCGACGTTCGCCGTGCTGGCCGCGCAGGCGCGGGGGCGGCGCTTCGGCGACTTCGACCCGGCCATGCTGGTCCACGCCGAGCAGGGCTTCGAGCTGCACCGGGAGCTGCCGCCCGCGGGCTCCGTGCGGACGACCTCGAAGGTCACCGGCATCTACGACAAGGGCTCGGGCGCGCTGGTCACCACCGAGGCCACGGCGGTGGACCCGGAGACGGGCGAGCCGGTCATCTCCTCGCGCAGCTCGGTGTTCATCCGGGGCGAGGGCGGCTTCGGCGGCGAGCGCGGGCCGCGCGACGACTGGGCGGCGCCCGACCGGGCGCCCGACCACAAGGTCACGTACTCGACGCTCCCTGAGCAGGCGCTGATCTACCGCCTGTCCGGCGACTACAACCCGCTGCACAGCGACCCCGAGTTCGCCGCCCGGGCCGGCTTCGACCGCCCGATCCTGCACGGGCTCTGCACGTACGGGGTGACCGGGCGGGCGCTGCTGCACGCGGTGGCCGGGTCGGACCCGGCGCGGTTCAAGGCGATGTCGGGACGGTTCAGCAGCCCGGTGTTCCCCGGCGAGTCGCTGACGGTGTCGATCTGGGTGGACGGGACGGACGTGCTGTTCCGTACCGCGAAGGACGACGGGACGGTGGTGCTCGACCGCGGCCGCGCGGTCATCGCCTGACCGGTGGCGCGGCGCTTGCGCCGACCGGTCGGCGCGAGCGCCCGTCAGGTCTCGTGGAGGGGCCTGAGGGGGTCGAGGCGGTGGATCAGCGTCATGGTCGCCTCGATGATCTCCCGGGCCTCCTCCTCGGTGTCGGAGGTGGCCACCTCGCGCGCCGCCTCGCCGATGATGCTGGTCAGCACCGCCACGGTGAACCGGTCGAGCGGGTCTCCCCCGGCGCCCAGCAGCACGGCGTTCTGGCGCACCCACTCGCGCCCCCGCGTACGGCGCAGCAGCTCGAAGCCGGGCGGGCCGTCGCCGTCGATGAAGAGCCTGACCAGGTCGCGCCGCTCCCAGGCGCCGGCCAGGTAGGCGCGGGCGCCCGCGATCAGCAGCTCGACCGGGTCGCTGACGCCGTCCTTCTTGGCCTTGGCCACGCTGGAGGCCGCGGCCTGCTCGTGGGCGGCCTGGTGGTCCTCGTAGAGGGCGAGGAACAGCTCGGTCTTGCCGCCGAAGTGGTGGTAGAGGCTGCCGACGCTGGAGCCGGCGCGGGCGACCACCTCGGAGACGTTGGAGTCGGCGAAGCCGTGCTCGCTGAAGACCTCGCGAGCGGCCTGCAGCATGCTCTTACGCGTCTGGGCCGTACGGCTCCACTCCCACGAGGACTTGCGTGCCATGCGGCCATCGTAGCGCGCCGAATTCTAGAATCTGATTCTTGACACAAGCCCGTAACAGTAAGACTGTTTTCCTAGAGGTCGATTCTAGAAATACTCAGGAGGCGGCTGTGGACTTCTCGCTCACCCCCGAGGAACGGCAGATCCGCGACACCGTCCGGTCCTTCATCGAGAAGGAGGTCATGCCGCTGGAGCCGGAGGTGCTGCGCAACGAGCGCGAAGGCCGCCCCGGGCTGGCCCCGGACGTGCTGCAGGAGCTGCGCACCAAGGCCAGGAAGTCGGGCTTCTGGGGCATCAACACCCCCGAGGAGTACGGCGGCGCGGCGCTCGGACCGATCATGTCGGCGATCATCGCCATGGAGATCGGCCGGACGTTCGTGCCGTTCTCGTTCGGCGGCAGCGCCGACAACATCCTCTACGCCGGCACCGAGGAGCAGAAGCAGCGCTACCTGATCCCGACCATCGAGGGCGAGCGGCGCTCCTGCTTCGCCATCACCGAGCCGGGCGCGGGCTCCGACGCCCGCAACATCCGCACCCGCGCCACCCGCGACGGCAACGAGTGGATCATCAACGGCGAGAAGACGTTCATCACGGGCGGCAACGAGGCCGACTTCGTCATGGTCTTCGCCCTGGCCGAGGAGCACGGCGTGACGTGCTTCCTGGTGGACCGGGACATGGGCTGGAAGTCCGAGCCGATCCCGACCATGGGCCAGTGGGGCCCGGCCTCGCTGGTGTTCCAGGACGTGCGCGTGCCCGAGGAGAACATCCTGGGCGAGCTCGGCAAGGGCTTCGAGCTGGCCATGCAGTGGATCGGCCAGGGCCGCTACATGATCCCGGCGCGCGCCATCGGCTCGGCCGAGCGCATGCTCCAGATGGCCATCGACTACGCCAAGATCCGCAAGTCCATGGGCCAGACCATCTCCGAGTACCAGGCCATCCAGTGGATGATCGCCGACTCGCAGGTGGAGATCGAGGCCGCCAAGTGGCTCACGCTGTACGCGGCCTGGCGGGTCGGGCAGGGCATGGACGCCCGCCACGCCTCCTCCATCGCCAAGCTGAACGGCGCCGTCATGGCCAACCAGGTCGTCGACCGGGTCCTGCAGATCCACGGGGGTATGGGCTACACGAAGGAACTGCCCATCGAGCGCTGGTATCGCGAACTGCGCCTGCTGCGCATCTTCGAGGGCACCGACGAGATCCAGCGTCGCACCATCGCCCGCAATCTGATCAAGGGGCACGCCAGGCTCGGCCTCATCGGGGAGTAGTGAGCGCCATGTCCGTCGCCGAGCTGTTCAATCCGCGTTCGATCGCCCTGGTCGGGGCCACGGACAAGTCGGGGTGGTCGGTCAGCACGCTGGCCAACCTGCGCGAGCACGGGTTCCCCGGCCCCGTCCATCTGGTGAACCCGCGCGGCGGCACGGTGCACGGCTCGCCCGCCTACCGGAGCCTGGCGGAGATCCCGGAGCCGGTGGACCTGGCGTACGTCATGGTGCCCACGGCGGCCGTGCTCGACGTGCTGCGCGACGGCGCCAAGCTGGGCATCCGCTCGTACGTGGTGCTGACCGCCGGGTTCGGGGAGTCCGGCGAGGAGGGCGCCCGGATGGAGGCGGAGATCGCCGCCTTCGCCGCCGAGCACGGGCTGGCGGTCCTCGGGCCGAACGGCAACGGCTACATCAACGCCGCCGCCGGCGTCACCCCGTACGGGCTGCCCATCCCGAAGCCGCTGCTGCGCGGCGCGGTCGGCGTGGTGTTGCAGAGCGGCGCCCTGGCCAGCTCGGTGCTGGCCTTCGCGCAGGCCCGCAACCTCGGCGTCAGCCTGCTCACCTCCATGGGCAACGAGACCGTCGTCAGCGTCACCGACGTCGTCGACTACCTCGTGGACGACCCCGCCACCAAGGTCATCGCGCTCTTCCTGGAGTCGATCAGGAATCCGGCCGAGTTCTCCCGCGTCGCCCGCCGCGCCCTGGAGGCGGGCAAGCCGATCGTGGCGCTCAAGATCGGGCGCAGCAAGCTGGCCTCGCACACCGCGCAGGCCCACACCGGGGCGCTCGTGGGCGACGACGACGTCATCGACGCCGCGCTGCGCGGGCTCGGCGTGATCAGGGTGCGGTCGCTGGAGGACCTCATCATCACGGCCGGGCTGCTGGCCTCGACGGGGCCGCTGCGGGGGCGGCGGATCGGCGTGGTCACGCCGTCCGGCGGGGCGGCGGAGATCATCGCGGACCGGGCCGAGGACGAGGGGCTGGAGCTGCCGCCGTTCGCGCCGGAGACGGTGGAGCGGCTGAAGGAGATCGTCCCGGCGTTCGGGACGGTGCAGAACCCGCTCGACGTCACCGGGTACGTCCTCATCGACCGCACCCTGCTCGGCCGGGCGCTGGAGGTGGTGACCGCCGATCCGGGGATCGACGTCGTCATGCTGCTGTCGGAGCCGCCCCGGGTGGAGCCCGCCGACCCCGCCCCCACGTTCGCCCTGTACACGGCCAGCGCGCAGCGGATCGCCGCCTCGCCGGTGCCGGTGGTCGTGGTGAGCAACGTGCTGACGGACGTCACCGCGTTCGGGCGGCGGGTGCAGCAGGAGACCGGCTATCCGTACATCGCGGGCGGGATCGAGCACGGCATGCACGCCATCGGGGCGGCCGCGCGGTGGTCGCGGACGCGGGCGCGGGTGCTGTCCCGTCCCGCTCCCGCGCCGGCCTCCCCCACCGCGGTTCCGCCGGACGCGCGGGGGGTGTGGGCCGAGCACCGCGCCGCCGCGCTGCTCGCCTCTGCGGGCCTGCCGGTGGTGCCGTCCGAGCTCGTACGGGACGAGGACGCGGCGGTGGCGGCGGCCGGCCGCTTCGGCCACCCGGTCGTGCTCAAGGTCGCCGCCGAGGGGCTCGGGCACAAGAGCGACATCGGCGGCGTCCGGCTCGGGCTCGGCGGGGACGAGGACGTGCGGCAGGCGTACCGTGCGCTGGCCGCGGCGGTGCCCGCGATGGAAGGGGTGCTCGTCCAGCCGCAGCGCGGCGGCGGGATCGAGCTGCTCGTCGGGATCGTCCGGGACCCCGCCTGGGGCCTGACGCTGGCCGTGGGGCTCGGCGGGGTCTGGGTGGAGGTGCTGCGCGACACGGCGCTGCGGGTGCTGCCGGTGGACGCCGCCGAGGTCCGTACGGCGCTGTCGGAGCTGCGTGGCGCGGCCCTGCTGAACGGGGTCCGGGGCGGCGAGCCCGCGGACCTGGACGCGGTGGCCGACGTCGTGGCCCGGGTGACCTTCCTCGCCGAGACGCTGGGCGACCGCCTGGAGTCCCTGGAGATCAACCCCCTCCTCGTCACCGGCTCCCAGGTCGAGGCCCTCGACGCACTGGTGACCTGGACCTCCTGATATATCTTGACGTCGAGATAGTACCTCGACGTCCTCAGACTGCTGCGCGCCGAGACGGACGCCCCCTTCTACGTGGACGGCAACGGCGCGTGGCGGCCCGACGATCTGCCGGCGAGCCTCGACGTCATGGCGGAGCTCGGCGTGGCGCTGCTGGAGCAGCCCCTGCCCGTCGCCATGTGGCGGGAGATGCCCGCCGTGCGGGAGCGGGCGGCGTTCCCGGTCATCGCCGACGAGTCGGTCAATTCCGTCGCGGACGTGCCCCGCTGCCGCGACGGCTTCGACGGCGTCAACGTCAAGCTGCCGAAGCTCGGCGGGCTCAGCCCGGCCGCGGCGGCGGCGCGGGCGGCGCGCGAGGCGGGGTTGTCGGTCATGCTCGGCTGCATGCCCGAGTCGAGCGTGGGCATCTCGGCCACGACCCAGCCGGCCGCGTGGGCGGACCACCTCGACGTCGACGCCGCCCTGCTGCTCGACGACGACCCCGCAGAAGGCGTGTCGATCGACCCGCAGGGCCGCGTACGCTTCCCGGCCGGCTCCGGAACCGGTGCGCGGCTGCGCGCCGAGATCCGGAGCCTGCTGCCGCTCTGACCCGCTACGGCAGACGGTCGGCACTGCTGTGGCAGGCGGTCGGACCCGCTACGGCAGGCGGTCGGACCTGCTGTGGCAGGCGGTCGGCTCTGCTACGGCAGGCGGTTGGCGAGGACCAGGGTGGCGGCGGAGGCGAACATGCCGCCGTTGCCGAGCACCACGCTGATCTCCACGCCGGGCACCTGCGCCGCCGCCTCGCCGCGCAGCTGCCGCACCGACTCCTGGATGGCGAACATGCCGTACATGCCGGTGTGGGTGTAGGACAGGCCGCCGCCGTTGGTGTTGAGCGGGAGGCGTCCGCCCGGCGACGTGTGGCCCTCGGCGATGAACGCCCCGGCCTCGCCGCGGCCGACGAAGCCCAGGTCCTCCAGGCCGTAGATCGGCACGTGGGCGAAGGCGTCGTAGATCATGAGGTGGTCGACGTCGTCGTGGCCGATCTTGGCCTCGGCGAACGCCGCCTCGCCCGACAGCCGGAACGCCTTCGAGGTGGTGAAGTCCTCCATCTGGGAGATCATCGGCGCCTCGGCCGACTCGCCGGAGCCGAGCAGGTAGACCGGCGCACGGCGGGCGCGCTCTTCTGTGGTCACGATGAGCGCGCCGCCGCCGTCCGTCACCAGGCAGCACTCCAGCAGGTGGAACGGGTAGGCGACCATGCGCGAGGCGAGCACGTCGTCCACCGTGATGAGGTCCTGGAACATGGCCCGGGGGTTGCGGTTGGCCCACCGCCGCTGCGCCACCGCGACCTCGGCGAGCTGCTCGTGCGTGAGGCCGGTCTCCTTCATGTAGCGCAGCGCCGTGATCGTGAACGACGTCGGCGGCCCCACCACGCCGTACGGCAGCTCGAACTGGCCGAGGATCGAATCGGGGCCCATGCCGTAGCGGCCGGCGCCGACGCGGGAGCGTCCCGACTCGCCGTGGGTGATGAGCACCGTACGGCACAGCCCGGCGCGGATGGCGGCGGCGGCGTGCCGGACGTGGAACAGGAACGACGAGCCTCCCACGCCCGTGCCGTCCAGCCAGGCGGGCGTGATCCCGAGGGCGTGGGCGATCTGGATCGGGCCGGGGGTGCCGACCGTGGCGACGCCGTCGATGTCGTGGATGGTCATGCCGGCGTCGGCCAGGGCGTTCCTGGCGGCCTCCAGGTGCAGCTGCAGCGTGGAGTGGTGGGGCAGCTTGCCGACCTCGTCGGTCTCGGCCGCCCCCGCGATCACCACGGTCATCGGGCGCCTCCCGCCGGCTCGAAGAGCGGCACGTGGACGTCGCCGCGCTGCTCGAACACCACCCGCAGCTCCATGTCCAGCGGCAGGTTCTCGGGGACGTTCGCCACGCCCACGATGTTCGTCATCATCCGCACGCCCTCCTCCAGCTCCACGACCGCGATCGCGTACGGGGCCTCGTCCTCGAAGCCGGGGGCGGGGCGGTGGTTGATGACGTAGGAGTACAGGGTCGCGCGGCCGCTGGCGCGGACCCACTCGACCTGGTCGCCGCCGCAGCGGGGACAGTTCGGCCGCGGGTAGAAGTAGTGCCGCTCGCACGACAGGCAGCGCTGGATCCTCAGCTCTCCCGCGGCCGTGCCGTCCCAGAACGGCTGGGTCTCGGGCGTGGGCTTAGGTGCCGGCTTCATCGGCCTCCCCAATTCATGGTTTCTAGAATCACACTCTAGATCTAGCTTCTGCCCCCGCTCAAGAGCCTCGCTCGGCCCCTCGCGGGGACCGATCAGGGGCTGGGGACGCCGTTGCCGTTGCGGCCTCGGCCGGCGAGGACCTCCTCCAGGGACGGGCGGGGCTCGTCGGCGCCACGGAAGCCGGGCTGGGCGAGCTGGATCAGGACGCCGTGCGCCTCCTTCGGGTGCAGGAACACCTCCTGCCACCGCGGGTCCGACCGGTTGAGCCCGTGCAGGCGGTAGCCGCGGGCGGTGAGGCGTTCCACGGCGGCGCCCAGGTCGTCGACGTGGAAGTTCAGGTGGTGGACGCCGCCCCGGCCCCTGGTGAGCTCGAAGAAGCTGTCGAAGAACGTCGATCCGGCCAGCGGCTCCATCAGCTCGACCTTGCCGCCGTTGGCGTAGGTCAGCTGGAGCGTACGGTAACCGGCGATCCGGTTGTCGCCGCCTCCGCCCAGGTGCCGGCCGCCGAGCAGATCGCGGTAGATCGGCAGCAGATCCCTGATTCGCGGCGCGGCCACAGCCGTGTGGTCGAAGGACACCTCGAGACCGTCCAGTTCCAGGTCCACGCGGGGGCTCCTCACTCTCGGCAATCCTAGAATTTCATTCTAGCCGCAGCCGCCTCGCTCACCCTTGACGGAGCCCCATGCGAGGAGCAGCATCCAAGAAGGCACTTCTAGAGCTAGCTTCTAGAACGACTACGGGGGTCGAGAAAGAAAGGCTGGCCATGAGGCTGTCCTACGTCCGCGAACTCGACGAATACCCGACCGGCGCACGCCGGATGAAGATCCTCACCATGGCCGTGCTGGCCATCCTCATCGGCTCCTACGAGGGGCAGATCGCACCCGTCGTACCCCTGCTGCTCGACGACCTCGACATGTCGCTCGCCACGTACGGCACCGTGTCGGGCCTGGCGGCGGTGGCCGGCGCGATCGCCTCCATCCTCGGCGGCCGCCTCACCGACCGGCTCGGCCGCGTCCGCCTGCTCATCCCGCTCATGGCCCTGACGGCGGTGCTCTGCTTCGTCATGACCCTCGTGCACACCCCGCGCGACCTGCTGCTCGTCCGGATCCTGCTGGCGTTCGTGGACGGCGTCGCGATGGCGAGCACCGCGCCGCTGATCCGCGACTTCTCCCCCCGCCTGGGACGTGCCCAGGCGTTCGGCTTCTGGACCTGGGGCCCCGTCGGCGCGAACTTCCTGGCCGCGGCCGTCGCCGGCTGGACCCTGCCGATGTTCGACGACTCCTGGCGCTCGCAGTTCGTCATCATGGGCTGCTTCTCGCTGGTCATCTCGATCGTCATCGCGTTCAACATCGCCGACCTGTCGCCCGAGCTGCGCGCGAGGATCCAGCACACCGAGCGGGCCGCCACCCGGGTCGTGGACCTGTCGGCGCCACCGCGCCTGCGCTCCCTGTTCAGCCGGCCGAACATCTGGGCCCACGTCGTCGGCATCTCCCTGTGGCTGGTCCTCTACGTGACGCTGTCGCTGTTCGGGCAGACCATGCTGGTCGGGGCGCTCGGTGTGAGCAGCGCGGAGGCTTCGACGATCATGGCGGCGTTCTGGAGCCTCAACCTCATCACCCTGATCGTGACCGGGCGGCTGTCCGACCGAACGCAGCTGCGCAAGCCGTTCTCCCTCGGCGGCACGGTCGCGGCCGTCCTCGTCACCGCCTACCTCGCCGTCGAGCTCGGCCAGGAAGGCGTCTCGACCGGCACGCTGATGGTGACCGGCGCGCTGCTCGGCGGCTCACTCGGCGTCGCGTACGCCCCCTGGATGGCCAACTACTCCGAGGACGCCGAGGACGCCGACCCGCGCCTGCAGGGGACCGCGTGGGGGCTGTTCGGGTTCCTCAGCAAGGGCATCGCCGTGATCGGACTGCTCGTCATCCCGCACGTGGTCGAGGCCACCAACTGGCAGACCTGGCTCTTCGTGGCCCTGGGATGTCTCGTCCTGTTCATCCCCGCGATCGTGATGTTCAATGGGCCCTGGCGGCGCTCCGCCCGCACCCCCGCACCCGTTGCCCTCGGAGAGGCGGACTCATGACCGAGCTGACCGACGTCGCCGAATCCGACCTGCGCGGCATCCGCGACCTCGACATCGACGACGTGCTCGCGTACGTGCACCGCGACCTCAAGCGCCTGCCCGGCTACACCGAGCTGTACAAGCGTTACCTGCGCCAGCGCTGGGACGTCTACGAGCTCGACTTCTCCCAGGACGTCGCCGACTGGCGCGAGCGCATGACACAGGAGGAGCGCGACGCCTTCGTGGGCATCTCCGCCGGCTTCCACCACGGGGAGCGGCAGGTGGAGGTGGAGCTGCCGGTGTTCATGCTGGGCGGCTCCGAGGAGTCCAAGATCTACATGTCCAGCCAGATCGAGGACGAGGCCCGCCACACCGTGTTCTTCGACCGCTTCTACCGCGAAGTGGTCGGCATGCCGGGCGACTCCGTCCAGGACGTGCTGGACGCGTCGTTCGAGCACGTGTCGGAGACGTTCGTGGGGCCGTTCGGGCTGCTCGCCTACCAGGCCGACGAACTGCGCAAGGACCCGGAGGACCCGGCCGCCCGGGTGCGGTACGGGACCACGTACTTCCTGTGGATCGAGGGCGTGCTGGCGCTGTCGGTCATGAAGATCACGCTGACGTACTGCCGGGAGCGGGGGTTCCTGCCCGGTTACTACACCGGGTTCACCGCCACGTGCCGCGACGAGGCCCGGCACGTGCAGTTCGGCATGCGGTTCCTGCGCGACTCCGTGCAGGAGGACCCGCGGCTGCTGCTGCAGATCCACGAGACGCTGCGGACCATCCTCGCCATCAACGGCGCCGCCAGCCGCCGGCTCGCGCTGGAGTCGCTCGGCTGGACGCCGGAGGAGGTCAGGCGGCTCATGATCCGCCAGCTCCACATGAAGCTCACGGACGTCGGCATCGCGATCCCGCCCGACATCCGCGAGATGGTCTCCCGCATCGAACCCGAGCTGGCCGGAGGCTGACCCATGCGTTTCTTCACCCCGGAATGGGCCGAAGCCGCCCGGGCCGCCGTGGACGCCGGTCCCGAGCGCGAGGGCAAGCTGCCGACGTACTGGAACTGGATCGACCGCGCCCGCGCCGGCTACACCGCCACGTGGGCGCTCGGCGTGCGGGAAACCGGTGAGTATCTGCTGCTCACCTGGAAGGACGGCAAGTGCGCCGAGGCGGAGATCACCTCCGACCCGGGCGCGGCCGACTACGTGCTGGCCGCCGGCGAGACCACCTGGCGTGAGCTGCGCGAGGGCGCCGACCCCGGGCGGGTGGTGATGTACCGGCAACTGCGGCTGGAACGGGGAGACGTGCTGGCGTTCTTCCGCGTCATCTACTTCTTCGTCGAATCCCTGGCCGCCCTCTCCCGCATCCGGACCACCTGAACGTCGGTGCGCCGCCCGCCCTTCACGCTCGGGTTTCGGTCAGGACGTTCCAGTGCGTCACTTCGGTGTCCATGTGCAGAAGGAACGCTCGGGCCTCCGGCTCCACGACGGCCTTGGTCAGATCGTCACCGGCGAAAACGCGGACGGCGTCCTCGGAGTCCCAGAACGTGTGAGTGGTCAGGGCGACGACGTCTCCGTCCTGCCGCGCCAGCAGGTGACCGCTGCGGAACCCTGGGAGCTTGCGCAACTCCGGGAGCAGCGTGGTCTCGAAGTACCTGTGGTAGTCACCGGCTCCGGCCTCGGTGGCCCGCGCCGACCAGATCCTGAGGATCAACGCCCGTCCTTTCGCCCGCCCTCACTTCGCCAGCCAAGTCTGCGTGCCATTCGCTCACCGGTAAAGCCGAGCCCCCGAACGGCAAGCACCACCGCCTCGCTCCAGACACAGCGAACCAGCCGCCCCCACAGCCAACCGGCTCCATAGCGCCGCCCCCCGTCGAGGCCACGACACCGACCACCCGCGTCGGGACCAAAGGACCTTCACCACATCGGAGGCTTGCCGATGGATCAAGCCGCCTGGTGACCTGGTCGGCCCGGCCGCCAGGTGGTTACAACGCTGCGGTCAGTACAGCCAGCTGAAACCCGCCAGCACCCTCATCACAC
>NZ_POUD01000370.1 GCF_003236395.1 Nonomuraea aridisoli
GGGGTGGCCTGCCTGGTGGTGGGCGTTGGTGAGCGGGGTCGTGCTGGCGGTCGCCGGGGTCGCGGCGGCCGCGGTCGCGCTCGGCCCGGTGCTCCTCGGCTACGACAGCGCCTTCCTCGGCATGGACCGGCACGCCCTGCACGCCGTCAACCACCGGCTGGTGCCCTTCCTGCGCCACGACCGGATCACGCTGGCGGGCGCCATGGTGGCCGTCGGCGTCCTCTACGCGGGCCTGGCCGTCGGAGGCATGCGCCGGGGCCGGCCGTGGGCGCGGGAGGCGTACCTGGTCTCAGGGGCGATCGGGTTCGCCGCCGTGTCCTACCTCTTCGTCCACGGGTACGTCGAGCCGCTGCACGCGGCGCTGACCGTCGTCGTCCTCCCGATGTTCCTGCTCGCGGTACGCAAGCCGCCCGAGCCCCCGGCGTGGACGCACCGCCCGGAGGGACCGGATCGCGAACGCCGCCGGGCGCTGACCGGTCAGCTCCTGATGGTGGTCACAGGGCTCGGGCTGCTGGCCGGCGGCGTGGCGGTGTCGGCCGTCGGCCTGACCGACGTCTTCGTACCGAGTGATCTGCACTTCCTCGGCACCGGGCCGGAGGCGTTGCGCGCGGCCGGGACGCGGCTGCTGCCGTTCATCGCCCACGACAGGGCGGGCTTCGGCGGCGCGCTGACCGCGGCCGCCGCCGCGATCACCCTGCTCAGCGCGTGGGGCTGGCGGCGCGGCGAGGCGTGGGTGTGGTGGTCGCTGACGTTCGCCGCCGTCGCCGGGTTCGGGCCCGCGCTCGCCGTCCACCTGGCCATCGGGTACCTGGACCTCTGGCACCTGGCGCCCGTCGGCTGCGGGGTGATCCTCACCGTGACGGCCCTGACGCTCTCACGCCCGTACCTGTGCGCCCGGTGACGGCACGATGATGGTCGGCATGGCCGACACCCGACAACGCCTGATCGACGGTGCGATCGAGACCCTCCGCGAACGCGGCATCACCGGCACGTCCGCGCGCACGATCGCCGCCGCCGCTGGCGTCAACCAGGCGCTCGTGTTCTACCACTTCGGCAGCGTGCCGGAGCTGATCAGACAGGCGTGCCTGACGGCCACCGAGGCGCGGGTCGGCCCCTTCGTCGCCCGCATGGAGCAGGTCACGAGCCTGCGGGAGCTGCTCGACCTGGGCCGCGACCTGCACGCGGGGGAACGCGCCGCCGGCAACGTCACCGTGCTCGCGCAGGCCCTGGCCGGCGCGCAGGCCGACCCGGTGCTGGCCGAGGCCACCGCGGACGCGCTGCGGTTGTGGATCGTCCCGCTGGAGCGGACGCTCGACCGGCTGCTGTCCGGATCGCCGGTCGCCGAGCTGGCCGACGTTCCCGGCCTGGCACGGATGGTCGCGGCGGCGTTCATCGGCCTGGAGCTGTTCGAGGGCGCGGACCCGGAGGGCGCGCGGGCGGCGCTCGACGCGCTCGAACGCCTCGCCCTGGTGGCGGAGGTGATCGACGACCTCGGCCCGGTCGCCCGCCGCGCCCTGCGCGCCAGACTCCGCCGGCTCTGACGCGTGCGGGCCCGCCCCCGCGCGGGGTGCGGGCCCGAGGCGTCTAGTGTCCGGGCACGACCACGGACACGGTGACGGGGAAGGCCGGGTTGCGCCCGCTGGCCGAGCGCACCATCAGCACGCCGGTCCGTACGCCGCCGGGCTCCATGCCCGCGCTGGACGCGGTGACCCGTACCGTCGCCGACCCGCCCGCCGCGATCTCACCGCGCACGGGGTTCACGCTCAGCCAGCCGGCCTGCCCGGGATCGACCTCGATCGTGTACGCCGCGTCCGCGCCCGCGTTGGCCAGCCTCAGCTTGTGCGTCCTGGTGGCGGAGGCCGGCACGACCAGGGTGAGGCGGTCGGTGGCCGCCGTCACCAGGCCGGTGGTGAGCGCGGCGTCCAGCACCGTGCGACCGCCCGCCTCGACGGTGACGTCCCGGGTGAGAGCGCCGTAGTTCTCCGCCGAGACCCGGAGCCGCTGCTCGCCCGCGGGCGCCTGCCCGGTGAACGTGCCGTCCGCCCCGGTGGTGAAGGAGGCCCCGCCCACCTCGACGCTCGCCCCGGCCACCGGCTCGCCGTCGTTGGCGTCGGTGACGGTGCCGGTCACCACGCCGTGCCGCCGCGCGGCGAAGGCCAGGCTCCGGCCGTCGGCGACGGCGGCCACGCCGAAGGAGTACTGCAGCGCGTCCGTGCCGTCGGCGTTCTCGATGCCGATCGTGGCGCTCTCGCCCGCCGCGCGCGAGGTCGCGATCCCGCGGTAGCGGAACCCGATCGAGCCGTCCTCGCCCAGCAGGGCCTCGAACGAGAACCACTCGTCGGCGTTGTAGAAGCGCGCGTTGCGCCACTCGATGACGAACGTGCGGTTCGGCGCGGTCCCAAGCGTGGCGGTGTAGAGGCCGCCCCGGTCGTCCAGGGCCAGATCGTCCCAGTACGGGTAGATGCCGGCGTTGGGCGCGCCCGCCGTCGGCAGCGGGTAGTTGTTCGGGTACGACCACTTCTCGCCGAACGCCAGGAACCCGTTCGTGCTGAGCATGCCGCTGGTGTACGTCCTGCCGTAGAACGGGAAGGCGAACGGCAGCTCGACCGTCTGGAACTCGTCGTCGCCGGTGAGCGGCTGCTTCTCGGTGGCCTCGACGTACGCCTCCGTGCCGCTGCGGCAGGTGTGGCCGAAGTCGTCGGCGTTGGGGGGCAGCTCGACGTCCTCGGTCGTGGTGCCGGTCACCGTGATCGGCGTGGTGGCCGCGTGCGCGCACCGCGAAGCCGGTGTGACCTCGAGGTCGTACGTCCGGTGCGGGAGCGAGATCGCGTAGTGGCCGGCGGCGTCGGTGACGGTCGTGACCGGGGTGCCGGGCACGCTCACCGTGGCGCCCTCCTCGGGCGCGCCCGCGCTGCTGACCGTGCCCGTCACCGGGCTCATCGCCTGCGGCGTCAGCGTCAGGTCGGCGGTGGCCGTGCCGTTGTCGGTGACGGTGGCCGTGGCGGTCGCGTCGTCGTAGCCGAACTTCGTGACGGTGATCCGGTAGTCGCCGCTCAGCAGGCGCGGCAGCGTGTACGTCCCGTCCGGGCCCGTCGGCACCGTACGGCTGAGCGCCCCGGACACGTTCACCGTGGCGCCGGCCAGCGGCGCGCCTTCCGAGGTCACCGTGCCGGTCAGGGTGCCCAGCTCGCCGGCCGGCGTCGCCTTGACCGCCGCGTACGCGTCCAGCCTGCCCTCGCCCCAGACGAGGTTGTCGGCGGCAGTGCCGCCGCAGGAGGTGTCGTCCACGTCGGAGGCGGTGCCGTCGAGCAGCGCCCGCGTCGCCTCCACGTCGTGGCGCAGGGCGGGCGAGGCCGACCACATCAGCGCCACCGTGGCCGCGACGTGCGGGCTGGCCATCGAGGTGCCGCTCTTGACCCCGTACGCGTCGCCGGGCAGGGCCGAGCGCACGTCCACGCCCGGTGCGGCGATGTTGGGCTTGAGCTCGCCGTCCTCGCCGGGGCCGCGCGACGACTCCGGCATGATCCGGCCGTTCACGTCGAACGCGCCCGCGCTGTAGGAGGCGGTGTAGCCGCCCGGCGAGCCGGTGGTGCCGCACGCCGGGCCCGCGTTGCCGTTGGAGAAGGCCGGGAAGATGCCGGCGGCGACCCACGCCTCGACGATCTCCTTGTACCAGAGGTTCAGGCCGGCGCCGCCCCAGGAGTTGTTGACGATGTCCGGCGCGAGGTCGGGGCGCGGGTCGCGGTTCTCCAGGTCGGTGGGGGCGAGGATCCACTGACCGGCCGCGAGCAGCGCGTAGTCGGGGCAGCCGGTGGTGGCGCACGCCTTCGCGGTGATCCACTTGGCGCCGGGCGCGACGCCGATGCCGTCGGCGCCGGCCATGGTGCCCATGGTGTGCGTGCCGTGGCCGCGGTCGTCGCAGGGGGTGTCGCCGGGGCACGAGCCCGTCGCGTCGTACCAGTTGTAGGCGTGGTCCGCGGTGCCGTCGGGCAGGGTGCCCCGGTAGCTCGCCTTCAGCGCGGGGTGGTCCCACTGCACGCCGGTGTCGAGGCTGGCGATGACGACGCCCTCGCCGCGGTCGCCGAGCTCGTCCCAGACCTTGGGGGCGTTGACGCGGTCGACGTTCCACTCGACGGCGCCGGCCGCGGCCCGGGCGACGCCCGGCTTCGGCTCCGGCAGGCCGGCCGTCCGGTCGGGGGTGATCTCCGCGACCTCGGGCAGCTCGGCGATCTCGGCCGCCAGGCCGGCGTCGCCCGTCACCCGGATCGTGTTGACGATCCAGTACGGCGTGAAGCCGGCGCCCGCCGCCTTGAGCAGCTTGCGCAGCCGGGCCTGCGAGGCGGCGGCCGTCTCGGTCTTCAGCCGGTAGACCTGCCGGCCCTTGTCGGCCTTGGTCTTCGCGGCACGCGCCGCCCGCAGGTCGGCCTCGTCCTTCAGCCGTACCCAGAAGGTGGCCTTGTCGTCGGCGGACAGGTCGGCCGCGACCGCCTGGTCGATCTTGCCGGCGCCGGGCGGGTCCTGGGCGTACGCGGGGGTCTGGGTGGCGAGGAGGGCGAGGACGGTTCCCGCCAGGAGCCATCGCCGGGGGTGCGAAAGGGACACACGATCTCCATGGGGAGGTTTGTGGGATCTTGTGAGCCCACCGCGGAGCATCTTTGGTGGATCATGTGCTTTTCGCAAGAGCCCGGACCCCGCCTCGCGGGACCTCTCTCAGGCACGGAAAAGGGCGTTGAGCTGGGGTTTTCAGGGTGGATGAGACGGTTCGGGCGGTCGGTGGCGAGTTCCGGTCAGGTGTCCGGAACCCGACATGATTCGACATCGGAAAACCAGTGGGGCGGCGGGGCGGAGCCGGTTTAGCATGCGGGCCCGTGAGCACGAGACTGCGCGCGATCGCGGCGGCCAACGCCGACATCGCCGCCACAGGCGCGTACACCACGCCCGAAGGGGTCGAGGTCGTCGTGGGCCCAGCCCTGGAGGCGGCGCTCGCGGGCACCGTGAGCCACGCGCCCGGCGACCCCGTCGAGCCGCCCGCGCCACGCCCCGGCGTCCGCACGACGTTCGAGGTGACCCCGGAGGGCAGCCTCCAGGCCGCGCGGCGGCTCCACCTCGACGGCGCCGGCCACATCGCGGTGCTCAACTTCGCCTCGGCCCGCAACCCCGGCGGCGGCTACCTCGGCGGAGCCAAGGCGCAGGAGGAGGACCTGTGCCGCCACTCCTTGCTGTACTTCTGCCTCCTGCGGGCGCCCGACTACTACGCCGCCCACCGCGCCTCGCCCGACCTCCTCTACAGCCACCGCGTCATCTGGTCGCCCGGCGTGCCCGTGCACCGGGGCAACGGCGGCGGGCTGGTCGCCGACCCGTTCCCGGTGTCGTTCCTGACCTCACCGGCGCCCAACGCGGGCGAGGTGCTGCGCCGCGACCCCGGCCGGCGCGAGGAGATCCGCCGCGCGCTGCACGAGCGCGCCGGGCGCGTGCTCGGCGTCGCCGCCCGCCACGGCGCGCGCCGGCTCGTCCTCGGCGCGTGGGGCTGCGGGGTCTTCCGCAACGATCCCCGCGAGGTCGCCGCGGCCTTCCACGAGCACCTCACGGGCGCGTACGCGACGGCGTTCGACCAGGTCGTGTTCGCCGTCTGGGATCGCGCGAAGGAGTCGGCCAACCGGGCCGCCTTCACCGAACGTGTCGCGTGACCTCGGCAAGGGGTGGATGCGGTGTGCCGTTTGATCTAGCCTGAACAGGCGAGGGGAGTACTTCCCAAGAGCCGGCCCGGTCAGTACGGACGTCCCGCGCGTCCCCGGACGGCCGCCCCATGGGGGTGAAGGAGACCTCGAACGGTCCGAGCGTTCGAGGGAGGCTCCCCATGCCCGCGGGCACACTCTCGCATGCCGTCGAGCTGGACGGCGTCGCCGCCCCCGCCTGGTGGGCGGTCGCGGCGTCGATGCTGCTGGTGATCGGCCTCGTCCTGACCCGCCTGACCCGCCGCGCCCGCCGCCGAGCGGCCGCGCGAGCCCGTGCGGGCCGCGTCCCGGAGGCCCGTAAGTCCTGGTCCGCCGCCGTCCACGTCCCCGAGGAGGACGGGGAGGTGCGTGCGGAGCGGGTGGAGGAGGACTGGGAGTCCCGAGAGGTCCGCGAGGCGGTCAGGGCCGTGGAGACGTGGCGTCCCCCCGAGCCCGCCGATCGCCGCGGATCACCGGGCTTCCCCGACCGGCCCCGGCCTTCTCCGGGCTCACGCGACCTCCGCGACGGACCGCGCGGGCCGGCGCGTGAACGGGGAGCCGCCGGCCGCCACGGCCCTGGACCGCCCTCCGCCTGACCCGCACGTCCGGGCGGCGCCGCCGGGGACCGCCCCGGCTCCCGCCCGATCGGCGGTACGAGCGCCCGTCCACCCGCGGCCGACGATGTCCGCGGAGTGGCGGGGGATCACCCGCCGCCCACGGCCGAAGGCGTCCGTGGGCGGCGGGTAGGGGAACGCTCGCCCTCGCGGCCGACGATGTCCGCGGGGGCGAGCCAGGGCCCGCGCGAACCGCCCGGCGCAGGCGGGGAATCCGCTCGGGGGTGGCTACGGATCGCCAGGAGGGGAAAACGTCACCATGAGGGATTACCGTGAGCGGGGTGTCGTCCCGCCGCGGGGGCGGTGCCGGGGTCCGGCTCCGTCCCTGGGGTGAGGTCCTTGCGTCCGACCGGAGGGGAAGCGATCGTGGGGTCTTTCGCGGGTGACGTGCTGCCCCCGGATGACGTCGTCGTCACGGCCCTGCGAGCCGGCGATGAGACGATGTTCGCCGCGCTGCTCGACACCTGGTCCCACGGCATGCTGCGGGTGGCCAGGTCCTACGTGTCCACCGACCACTCCGCCGAGGAGGTCGTCCAGGACACCTGGCTGGCGGTGATCGACGGCATCGACGGGTTCGAAGGGCGTTCCTCGGTCAAGACGTGGGTCTACCGCATCCTGGTCAACACCGCGAAGAAACGCGGCCTGCGCGAGAGCCGCACCCTGCCGTGGAGCGCGTTCGAGCAGGACGGCCAGGCGACCGGCGGCCACGGCCCGCCGCCGGGCGGCCGGGCCGAGTTCACCGCCGCCTGGCCGACGCCCGAGGGGGAGGCGCTGGCCGCGGAGGTGCGGGAGCTCATCGCCGAGGCCCTGGGCAGGCTGCCGCCCCGCCAGCGCGTCGTGATCACCCTGCGCGACGTGGAGGGCTGCACCTCCGACGAGGTCTGCGACATCCTGGAGATCTCGGCGGCCAACCAGCGGGTGCTGCTCCACCGGGCGCGGGCGACCGTGCGCGGACGGCTGGCGAGCTACTACGAGTCGGTGAAACAGCCGGATTGACGTCGGATCGCGCCGTCCGGCTCATTCAGCGGCACAATAAGTGAAACGGTTCATCTCGAAGGCAAAGGGCGGTCAACGTCGTGAAGCGGTTCACCTGCGACGAACTGGTGGAACACCTCACCGCCTACCTTGACGACGCCCTCGACACGCCCGCCCGCGACGCCGTGCGCGCCCACCTGTCCTGCTGCGAGGGCTGCGGCCGCTACTTCGACCAGTACCGCGCCACCATCCGCGCCCTCGGCGACCAGCC
>NZ_POUD01000371.1 GCF_003236395.1 Nonomuraea aridisoli
GGTGCGGCGGGTCGCGAGGGCTCTGAAGACGGGGGTCAGCAGGGCCAGGGCCGCCAAGACCAGGAGGACGGCGGCCACGGGGCTGGTCACCAGGACGGACGGGTCGCCGGCGCCGATGGCGAGGGCGCGGCGGAGCTGGATCTCGGCCATCGGGCCGAGGATCATGCCGATCACCGCCGGCGCGACGGGCAGGCCGAAGCGCCGCATGGCGTAGCCCAGCAGGCCGAGGACGTACAGGACGAACAGGTCCACCACGGTGGCGTTCAGGGCGTAGACGCCGAGGGCGGCGAAGACCACGATCCCGGCGTACAGGTACGGCCGCGGGATCCGCAGGATGCGGGCCCACAGCGGCGCCATCGGCAGGTTGAGCACCAGCAGCATCGCGTTGCCGATGAACAACGAGGCGATCATGCCCCACACCAGCGCCGCGTTGTGCTCGAAGAGCTGGGGGCCGGGCTGGAGGCCGTACTGCTGGAAGGCGGCCAGCATGATCGCGGCCGTCGCCGACGTGGGCAGGCCCAGCGTCAGCAGCGGCACCAGGGTGCCGGCCGCGGAGGCGTTGTTGGCCGCCTCCGGCCCGGCGACGCCCTCGATGGCGCCCTTGCCGTACTCCTCGCGGGCCACGCCCCGGGCCAGCCGCTTCTCGGCCGCGTACGACAGGAACGTGGGGATCTCGGCCCCGCCGCCCGGCAGCGCGCCGAACGGGAACCCGAGCGCGGTGCCGCGCAACCACGGCAGCCACGAACGGCGCCAGTCCGAGCGCCCCATCCACGCCCGTCCGACCGGCACGACCTCCGGCGGCACGTGACGCAGCCGGGAGGCGACGTACAGGGCCTCGCCGAGGGCGAACAGGCCGACGGCGACGATCACCACGTCGATGCCGTCGAGCAACTGCGGGATGCCGAGCGTGAGCCGGGCCTGCCCGGTCTGCTGGTCGATGCCGATCAACCCGATCACCAGGCCCAGCCCCAGCGAGGCCAGGCCGCGCACGATCGAGCGGGACAACACCGACGACACGGCGGTGAACGCGAGGATCGCCAGGGCGAAGTAGTCGGCCGGCCCGAACGAGATCGCGAAGCTCACCACCGCCGGGGCCGCCACGACGAGCAGCGCCGTGGCGATCGTGCCCGCCACGAACGACCCGATCGCCGCCGTGGCCAGCGCCTGGGCGGCCCGCCCGCGCCGGGCCATCTTGTTGCCCTCCAGCGCCGTGATCATCGACGACGACTCGCCGGGCGTGTTGAGCAGGATGGACGTGGTCGAGCCGCCGTACATGCCGCCGTAGTAGATGCCGGCGAACATGATGAACGCGCTGGCCGGCGGCACCGTGAACGTGATCGGCAGCAGCAGTGCCACCGTCATCGCCGGCCCGATGCCGGGCAGCACGCCGACGAGGGTGCCGAGGGTGACGCCGACGAGCGCGTACAGGAGGTTGACGGGGGTGAGCGCGGCGGCGAAGCCGTCGAGCAGGAGCTGGAACGAGGTCATCGCTGGATCAGCCCTTCCAGCGGCCCGCCCGGCAGGGACACGCCGAGCCCCCAGACGAACAGCGCGTACGTCGCCACGCCCACGACCACGGCGATCAGCGCGGCACGCCCCTTGTGCGCCGCGCCGAGGGCCACCGACAGGCCGAAGAACAGCAGGGACGCGCCGATGATCCAGCCGAGCACGTTCAGCAGCGCGGCGAACGCCAGAAAGATGCCGCTGACCAGGCCGACGCTGCGCCAGTCGGTGGGCGCGTCCACGTCGACGTCCTCGCTCTCCTCGGGGTCGGCGCGGCCGCCGCGCAGCACGTCGGCCACGTAGAAGACGCCGATGACCACCATCGCGCCGCCCACCAGCATGGGGAAGAAACGCGGCCCGAGGCCGAGCTGGGAGGCCGCGGCCGAGACGTCGAGCGTCCCGGCCACGACCAGCACGCCCAGCACCAGCACCACGACCGCCAGCCCGAGCTCGGGCCGCCACCAGCGAGCCATCAGGAGACGAGCCCCATCTCGGCGATGATGGCCTTCACGCGGGTCTGCTCGGCGTTCAGGTAGTCGGCGAACTCCTGGCCGGTCTGGAAGGAGTCGATCCAGCCGTTCTTGGCCACGGCGTCCTTCCACGGCTGCGAGTCGTGCATCTTGGTGACCAGGTCGGTCAGGGCCTTCTTGTCGGCCTCCGACACCCCGGCGGGGGCCACGAAGCCGCGCCAGTTGGACAGCTCCACGTCGAGGCCGCCCTCCTTCAGCGTGGGCGCGTCTAGGTCGGGCAGCCGCTCGCCGGAGGTGACGCCGAGCGCGCGCAGCTTGCCGGACTTCACGTGCTCGGCGAACTCGCCGACGCCCGAGATGCCGGCGCTGACCTTGTTGCCGAGCAGCTCGTTCAGGGCCTCGCCGCCGCCGGAGTGGGCGATGTAGTTGACCTGCTTGGGGTCGATGCCCGCGGCCTTGGCCATCAGCCCGGCCACGATGTGGTCGGTGCCGCCCGCCGAGCCGCCCGAGATCGACACCTTCGCCGGGTCGGCCTTCCACGCCGCGACCATGTCGGCCAGCGTCTTGAACGGCGACTCCGCCGGGACCACGACGATCTCGTACTCCTCGGTCAGCTTCGCGATGGGTGTGGTCTCCGCGAGCGTGACCTTGGACTTGTTCTGCTCGATGGCGCCCACCATGACCAGGCCCATGGTCATCAGCAGGTTGCCGTTGCCCTTCTCGCCGGCGAGCTGCGCCAGCCCGATCGTGCCTCCGGCGCCCGGCACGTTGAACACCTCGACCTTGCGCTGCGGGTCGGCGGCCTTGAACGCCTGCTCGGCCACGCGGGAGGTCTGGTCCCAGCCGCCGCCGGGCGCGGCCGGCGCCATGATCCGCAAGGTGGCGTCGGCGGACGTGCCGCCGCCCTGCGCGCCGCATCCCGTCAGCGCGCCGAGGGAGAGTGCCGCGACGGCGGCGAATACGCGCAAGCGCATGATCACTCCATGGGGGGTCATTTCACTGTGTCAGAACTGGGATGGTGAAACGCTCGTGCGCCCGCGTCGAGCCTTTGTGCGGTTGCCGTCATAGTGGTCGTATTGGTCGCGACCTGGACGTGACCTCGCTTTGTTTCCATGGGCAAGGTGAGACGGGTCCGCGACGCGTCCCTCGGGACACAGTTGTTCGCGCTCCAGATGGTGATCGTGCTGCTGGCCGTCGGCGGCACGGCGGGAGTGTGGGCCGAGCACACGCGCGACCAGCTCGACTCGCTGCACCAGCAGCGCGCCCTGGCGATCGCGCAGTCGGTGGCCGCGCTGCCGCAGGTGCGCGAGGCGTTCGAGCTGGCGCGCCCCGAGACCGTGCTGCAGCCGCTGGCCATGAGCGTCCAGCAGGAGACCGGCGCCGACTACGTGGTGATCGCCAACACCGAGCAGAAGCGCTACGCCCACCCCAACGCCTCGCTGATCGGCAAGCGGCTGTCCACCGACGGCAGCCCGGTCCTGCGTACGGGGAGGAGCTGGGTCGGCACCGAGACCGGCACGATCGGCACCACGGTCAGGGGCAAGGCGCCCATCCGCGACGAGTACGGCACCGTCATCGGGCTCGTCTCGGTCGGCGTGCTGGAGACCACGGTCACCGGCCAGCTCGCCCACGCGCTGCCGCCGCTGATCTGGACCGCGGCGGCCGTGCTGCTCGCCGGGCTGGCCCTGGCCGCCCTCATCACCGCGCGGGTGCGCCGGCAGACGTTCGGGCTGGAGCCGCGGGAGATCGCGGCGCTGCTGGATCAGCGCGAGGGCGTGCTGCACGGCGTCAAGGAGGGTGTGCTCGCGCTCGACCTGGCCGGACGGGTCACGCTGGTCAACGACGCGGCGCGCGAGCTGCTCGGCGACGTCCCCATCGGCGCGGGGGAGGACCTCACGCGGCTGCCGGTCTCCGACCGGATGCGCGACGTGCTCGGCGGCGCCGACCCCGGCGAGGACCGCATCGTGCTGCACGGCGAGCGCGTGCTGGTGCTCAACCGCACCCCGGTGTGGGTACGCGGCCGGCACCGCGGCTGGGTCGTCACCCTGCGCGACCGCACCGAGCTGGTCCGCCTGGCCCGCGAGCTCGACGACACCAGCAGCGCGACCGAGGCGCTGCGGGCGCAGGCACACGAGTTCGCCAACCGCATGCACACCGTCGTCGGGCTGCTGGAGCTCGGCGAGCACGAGGCCGCCGTCAGCTTCATCACCCGCACGACGCGCGGCACGTACGCCGCCGACCTGCGCGAACGCATCCAGGAGCCGACCCTCGCCGCGCTGCTGCTGGCCAAGTCCGCCGAGGCGGCCGAACGCGGGGCCCGGATCGTGTTGTCGGACGACTCCAGCGTGCCCGAGGGCACGCTCGGCGACCCGCAGGACGCCGTCCTGGTGGTCGGCAACCTGGTCGCCAACGCCATCGACGCGCTCGACGGCGCCGAGGGCACGATCGAGGTGTCGGTACGCGCCGACGCCGGCGGGCTGCGCGTACGCGTCGGCGACTCGGGCCCCGGCATCGCCCCCGACCTGGTGGAGGAGGTCTTCAGGGAGGGCTTCACCACCAAGGCCGCCCACTCGGGGCCGCGCGGCCTCGGCCTGGCCCTGACTCGGCAGGCGTGCCTGCGCCGGGGCGGCTGGGTCCGCGTCCGCAACGACGGCGGCGCCGTCTTCACCGCCCTGCTGCCCGCGAAGACGGGCGAGGGAACGCCGTTGGCGGACGAGGGAGCGGAGGGAGCACGGCGACCGCGGCGACGACTGGAGACGACGGCTCCTGGGCGACCGAGCCCGCCGACCGGGGCGAGATCATGAGCGGGCTGCGCGTCCTGGTGGTGGACGACGACTTCATGGTGGCGCGGATCCACAGCGGGTACGTGGCGCGCGTGCCGGGCTTCAGCGTGGTCGCGGTGGCGCACAACGGGGCCGACGCGCTGGCCGCGGTGGCCGAGCTGCGGCCCGATCTCGTGCTGCTCGACATCTACCTGCCCGACATGTCGGGTCTGGAGGTGCTCAAGCAGCTCAACGACGTGGACGTCCTCATGATCAGCGCCGCCCGCGACGTGCCCACCGTCCGTGAGGCCATGCGCGGCGGCGCGATCAACTACCTGATCAAGCCGTTCACCGCCGCCGCGCTGTCCGAACGCCTCCAGCAGTACGCCGACACCCGCAGGCGGCTGACCGCCATCGGCCCCGAGGCCCGCCAGGACGACGTGGACCGGCTCTTCGGCACGCTCAAGACGGCCGCGCCCATGCCCAAGGGACTGTCCGCGGCGACCTGCGCGCTGGTCGCGGACGCGCTGCGGGACGCGGGCCGTGACCTGTCGGCCGCCGAGGCCGCCGAGCTCACCGGCCTGTCACGGGTGAGCGCCCGCCGCTATCTCGAACACCTCTGCGCGGAGGGGCGGGCCGAGCTGCGGCCGAGGTACGGCACCGCCGGGCGGCCGGAACATCGCTATCAGTGGCTGGGTTGACACACTCTCGTAGCCATTTCCCGTGACATATGCCGATCGGCGTGCCTTACTGTTGCCTGAGACTTGGCTTGCGGACCGGGAGGAGATTGAGGCGTGCGAAACGCCGGACCGATCGAATCACCGACCGACCCGTTCGCCTCGGTGCCCTTACCCACGTCGGCCAAATCCAAGAAACCGCGGATCGAAGGGCTGCCCCCGGGCGTCTCCCGGGACATCTTCGGCCCGCAGGACCGGCAGGAGCCCGGACAGAGCGCCGGCCCCGGCGCTCTGGGCGGGCCTGGTGCTCCGGGTGCGCCGGGTGGGCCGGGCGGCCCCTCCGGCAACGGCACGCTGCCACCGCCGGCGCCGCCCGCGCAGCCCTGGCCGATGGCGGGCAAGGAGAAGCCCGCCGCGCCCATGTTCGGCTCCGAGCCCGGGCGGGCGCCGGCGTACGAGCCGGAGCCGCCTCGCCGACGCCGGCTGCTGACCGGCCTGCTGACCCTCGTCGTCCTGCTCGGGGTGCTGGCGTACGTGGTGCCGGCCGTGCTCATGTCGGGGTCGGTGCTGCCCGGCACGCACGTGGCCGGCGTGGACATCGGCGGCCTCACCGTGACGCAGGCGGCCGACAAACTCCGCGCCGAGCTCGGCGCGCAGCTCAGCGGGCCCGTCGTCGTGCAGATCGGTGACAGGAAAGAGACCTTCCAGCCCACGGAGGCCGGGCTCGAGCTCGACGTCGTCGGCACGATCGGGCAGGCCCCCAGCGGCTTCCCCACCCCCGTCGAGGTGTGGCGCGGCCTCACCGGCACGACCGAGCTCCAGCCGGAGATGAGCGTCGACGCCTCGCAGCTCACCAGGCTCGTCGAGGGGCTGGCCGAGACGGTGGACAAGCCGGCCGTCGAAGGCCGGGTGTTCTTCGCCGGCCTGCAGCCCAGGTCCCGGCGCCCCGCCGACGGCGTGGTGCTCGACCGCGACGACGCCGTACGCAAGATCGGCGACGCCTTCATGAACGGCGGCGGCACCGTCCGGCTCAGCCTGCGCCCCGCCACGCCCGCCACCACCCCCGAGGCCGTCGCGGACGCGCTGGAGAAGGCCAGGCAGGCCGTCGCCGCGCCGATCACGCTCGCCCTCGGCGCCAAGCGGGTGCAGATCCCGCAGACCGTGATCGCCGCGAACCTCACGTACGTCTCCGGCGAAGAGGGCGCGCTCGCGCCGCGCTTCGACGCCGAGGCCGCGCTGGCGGGCGTGGAGAGCGGCCTGGTGGACGCCGCCGAGCTGCCGCGCGACGCGACGTACGAGATCGTGGACGGCAAGCCCGTCCTGGTGCCGGCGCGCACCGGGCGCGGGATCGACGACGAGCAGCTGGCCACGGCCGCCGAGAAGGTCTTCGCCGAGGGCGGCGACCGGACGATCCCCGTCCGGCTCGAGGCCATCGCGCCCTCCGTGCGGACCTCGCAGCTGGAAGGGCTCGGGATCGAGGAGCAGGTCAGCTCGTTCACCACGACGTTCGCGTGCTGCCAGGAGCGGGTGAAGAACATCCAGCGCATGGCGCAGGAGCTCGACGGGCACGTGGTCGCGCCGGGGGAGACGTTCTCGCTGAACGACTTCGTGGGCGAGGCGACGGTCGGCGACGGCTACGTCGAGGCCGGGCAGATCGTCGACGGCCGGATGGTGACGATGGTCGGCGGGGGCGCCGCGCAGGTCGCGACCACGATGTACAACGCGGTGTTCTTCGGCGGCTTCGAGGACGTTGAGCACCGGCCGGTCCAGTACTACACCACCGGCTACCCGGCCGGGCGGGACGCGGACCTGGTGTACCCGGACGTCGATCTCAAGTGGCGCAATGACTCCGACACCGGGGTGCTGATCAAGACCGCGTACACCGACACCTCCGTCACCGTCACGCTGTGGGGGACGAAGCGGTACGAGAAGATCGAGGCGGTCGAGTCGGAACGGCGGGACTTCACCCCGTTCCGGCGTGAGACCAGCTCGTCGCCCGAGTGCGTGCCGATGACGGGGCAGCAGGGGTTCACGATCGACGTCACGCGGGTCTTCTACCAGGACGGCAAGGTCGCCAAGAAGGACCCCGCCCTGACCACCCAGTACCTTGCTCTTATACACATCTCCGAGCCCACGAGACTAGC
>NZ_POUD01000372.1 GCF_003236395.1 Nonomuraea aridisoli
GGGAGAGGGCGAGGGTGCGGCGGGCGCGGGTGACGATCGGGGCGTCCACGAAACGGCCGTCGGGCAGCGCGACCGCGCCGAGCCCCGCCGCCAGCGCCCGTTCGGCGGCCTCGACGATCTCGGCGGCCCGGGCCGCCTCCTCCTCCGACGGCCGGAACGCCCGCCGGATCACCGGGATCTGCCGGGGATGGATCGCCGTCCGGCCGAACAGGCCGATCCCGCGCCCGGCCCGGCAGGACGCCAGCAGCCCGGCCTCGTCCTTGACCTCCGGATAGACCGACATGGGGACGGGCGGCAGCCCGGCCGCGGCGGCGGCGAGGACGACCTGGAGCCGCAGGTGGTTCATCGCCTGCTCGTCGGTGATGGCCAGCTCGGCGGCCAGGTCCTGCTCGCCCAGCGCCACACCGGCCACGCGCGGATGCGCGGCGATCTCCCCGGCCGCGACGATCCCCGCGGCCGACTCCAGCAGCGCGTACGCGGGCGCGCCGGTGACCGCGTCGAGCGCGGCGGCCGACTCGACCTTCGGCAGCCGTACGGCGTCGGCCAGCTCCCCGACGGCGGCCAGGTCGTCGCGCCCGCGCGCGGTGGCCAGGTCGTTGACCCGGACGTGCACCTGCCCGGGCGTCCGAGGGCGGGACCGCAGGTAGGCGACGGCGTTGTCGCGGGCCTCGTCCTTCCTGGCGGGCGCGACCGCGTCCTCCAGATCCAGGATCACCACGTCGGCGCCGGACGCCACCGCCTTGGCGAACCGCTCCGGACGGTCCGCCGGCACGTACAACCACGTGACGGGCAGCCAGGTGGCGGGCGGCCGGCTCACGCGATCACCCCTTCGGAGCGCAGCGCGGCGATGCGCTCCTGCGAATAATCCAGCTCGGCGAGCACCTCGCCGGTGTCGCGGCCGAGCGGCCGGCCCGGCCAGCGGATCTCTCCGGGCGTGTCCGACAGGCGGAACAGGACGTTCTGCATGGTGAGCGAGCCGAGCTCCTCGTCGGGCACCTCGACGAACGTGCCGAGCGCGGCGTACTGCGGGTCCTCGGCGATGTCCGTGACGTCGTAGATGGGCGCGACGGCGGCCTGCGCCTCCTCGAAACGGGCGATGACCTCGTCGGCGTCCCGCTCGGCGATCCAGGACGCGACCGCCTCGTCCAGCTCGTCCACGTGCTGCACCCGCCCGTGCCCGGTGGCGAACCACGGCTGCTCGACCAGGTCGGGCCGTCCGACCAGGGTGACCACGCGCTCGGCGATGGGCTGCGCGCTGGTGGAGATCGCCAGCCAGCGCCCGTCGCGGGTGCGGTAGGTGTTGCGCGGCGCGTTGCTGCTGGAGCGGTTGCCCGTCCGCCGCGGCACGACCCCGAGCGCCTTGTACGCGCTCATCTGCGGCCCGAGCAGCCCCAGGATCGGCTCGATGATGGCCATGTCGATCACCTGGCCGCGTCCGGTCCGCTCGCGCGCCTGCAGCGCCACCATGATCGCGTACGCCATGGCCAGGCCCGCGATGCCGTCGGCGAGGGCCAGCGGGGGCAGCGTGGGCGGGCCGTCGGGCTGCCCGGTCATGGCGGCGAACCCGCTCATGGCCTCGGCCAGCGTCCCGAACCCGGGCTGCCCGGCCATCGGCCCGACCTGCCCGAAGCCGGTCATGCGCGCCACGATCAGCCGCGGGTTGAGCTCCAGGAGGTCGGCGGGGGCGAGGTTCCAGCGTTCGAGGGTGCCGGGCCGGAAGTTCTCGATCAGCACGTCGGAGCGCTGCGCCAGGCGGCGCAGGATCTCCTGGCCGTCGGCGTGTGACAGGTCCACGGCGGCGGTGCGCTTGTTGCGCGACAACGTCTTCCACCACAGGCCCACGCCGTTCACGGAGGCGCCGTGGCCGCGTGACGGGTCGCCCCGCCGGGGATGCTCGATCTTGATCACGTCGGCGCCGAAGTCGCCCAGCATCATCGCGGCGGAGGGGCCGGCGAACAGCGTGGCCGCGTCGATGACCCGCAGGTCGGCGAGGCTCGTCATAGGTATGTAACTTATAAGAAATAAGTCATAGGTCAACAGATCAACCCAGATAAGCGACACTTGGGGGTATGTCAGCCAGCGAGCCGCGGCCGCCCATGAGCAAGGCCGAATACGTCTACACCGTGCTCCTGGAGGAGATCCGCAGCTCGCGGATCCCCGGCGGCACGGCGCTGCGGGCCGGCGAGGTGGCCAAGCGGCTCGGGGTGTCGGTGACGCCGGTCCGTGAGGCGCTGCGCAGGCTGGAGAAGGACCGGCTGATCAGCTACGAGGCGCACCACGGCGCGACCGTGATCGACCTCGGCGACGAGGCGCTGGCCGAGTACTACGGGCTGCGCGCCGTGGTCGAGGGGCTGGGAGCGCGGCTGGCGGCCTCCCGGATCACCCCCGCGGAGCTGGCGGAGCTGCGGGAGCTGCACGCCGCGATGGCCGAGGACGCCGCCCGCGGCAGGAACGAGCGGCTCGGCGAGCAGAGCAGGCGCTTCCACCTGCGCATCGTCGACATCGGCGGCCCGGCCTTTCTGGGCGCCCACGCCCGTTCGGTGCGCAACAGTTTCCCGGTGCCCGCCGAGGCGTCGCTGTGGCTCGACGAGACCCAGGTGAGGGCCCAGCTCGAAGCGCACGAGGGCATCCTGGCCGCTCTGGAGGCCGGCGACGGCGAGCGCGCGGAACGCGTCATGATCGAGCACGTCCGCAACGCCGGCGACTACCGCCAACGCCACTGACAGGGACGTACGTCACGTTCGCCGATGACAAACATCAGCGTTTACACCCTGTCTGTTGCACGGGGGTGAACCGTGGTGCACGATGGCCCCTCTAGGCGTCTGACGTCGTGGAACACACCGATCGGAAGGGGCTGACACTGTGGCGGACACGTGGATTCTGCATCCCGACTACCGGACTCCCCGGGTCCCCGCAGACTCCTCCGTCGCCCCCGGGCCATGGCGCCACCCCGACGGCGGCCAGGTGATGAACGGCACCTACGAGCGCGCCCTGCCCGGCCGCGAGGTCGAGGTCGTGACCATCTGGTACGGCTACCCGCTCAGCCGCTGGCGCGGCCCCCGCATGCCGCGCTTCTCCAGCCCGATGGTGTCGGCGTGGAACCCGGTGCTGGCCCAGGGCCTGACCCTCGACCCGGCCGCGCCGTCCCCCTACCGCGACGAGCTGTGGTGCGACCGCTGGATCGCCGAGGCCCTGCTCTACGGGCGCAAGCCGTACGGCACGTTCACACTGCCCGCCGAGCAGGCGCTGCGCTGGTTCGCCAAGTGCGGCGGCACGAACCTCGTCTACCACGCGCGCGTCGAGGGCGAGCTGGTGCGGGTCGTGGCCGGCACCTCCGAGCGGTACGAGCAGCTGTTCGACCTCGACGCGCTGATCGCCGACTACCGCGAGGCGCTGCCGCGCGAGCTGGCCGAGCCGGAGACGACGGCCCTGGCCGCCCACCGCTCCCTGTCGCCCGCGCTGCACTACGTGCTGCCCCAGGAGGGCGAGGAGCGCTTCGAGCGGGCCCCGCTGTCGGTCCGCGGCCTCACCCTGGGCTACCCTCCCCGTGAGACGGCCGCCCGCATCGTCACGGCCTCCGGCCCGTGACGACCCCGACCCGGAGTGCCCCATGACGTCTTCCCCGGTCAAGGGGATCCTGTTCGATCTCGACGGCACCCTGCTCGACCATCGGGGCGCCGCCGACGCCGCGATCACCGCCTGGGTCGAGGCCCGCGCGCCCGGCCACCCGCGGCTGGCCGAGACGGCCACGCTGTGGGAGGCACTGGAGGGCCCGTACCTCGCGATGTGGCAGGCGGGCCGGTGCACGGTGCAGGAGCAGCGGCGCCTGCGGGTGACCGCCCTGTGCCGGGAGCTCGGCCTGGCCGTCCCCGGCGACCTCGACGCGGCGTTCGAGGACTTCGCCGAGCGCTACCGGCGGGGATGGGCGGCCTTCCCCGACGCGGCGCAGGCGGTGGCGGGCCTGCGGGGGTTCGCGCTCGGCGTGCTGACGAACGGCGCCCAGCGCATGCAGGAGGCGAAGGTCCGCGCGATCGGCCTCGCCGGGCAGGTCGGCCCGGTGCTGACGGGCGAGGTGCTCGGCGGTTTCAAGCCCGCGTCCGTCGCCTACACCGGGGCCGCCGCCGCGCTGGGGCTGGCGCCCGAGGAGGTGCTGCTGGTGGGCGACGACGTGCGCAACGACGTGACGGCCCCGGCGGCGGCCGGCATGCGCTCGGTCTGGCTCGACCGGCTGGGCGCCGAGCCGGCGCCCGCCGGGTTCCCGCGCATCACCTCGTTGTCGGAGCTGGCCGGCCTGCTCGGCGCCGCGTCAGCGCGGGGCCACCTCGGCGAGCGCGGACGACCCTAGGTCGAATCCGCCCACGTGCGCCAGGTAGTCGCCCTTGTCCAGCGGATCCCCCAGGTAGACCCCGCCGGCCGCGCGCACGAGCAGCGCCCCGGCGGCCACGTCCCACGGGTTGGAGCGGGTGCCGTACGCGGCGTCGGACCAGCCGGCGGCGACGTGGGCGAGCTGGAGCGCGGCGCTGCCCGGCTTGCGCACGGCGGCGAACGACTCCAGGAAGCGGCCGTAACGCCGCAGCGCCACCTCGCCGTCGGCGTCGAGGTCGCGCGGCGTCGGGTAGCTCGCCAGCAGCATGGCCTCGCGGTCGCGGGCGGCGCCGGCGCTGCGCAGCGGCGTGCCGTTGCACCAGGCGCCGTCGGGGGTGGCGGTGAACTCGTCCTCGCGCACGGGGTCGTACACGACGCCCGCCACCAGCTCCCCGCGGACGGCGGCGGCGATGGAGACGCAGAAGAACGGCAGGCCGGCGGCGAAGTTCGCGGTGCCGTCGATGGGGTCGACGTACCAGACGATGTCGCCCGCGCCGGTCGTGCCGCCCTCCTCGCCGATGATCGTGCTGGCCGGCGCGCGGGAGGCGATGGTGGTCCTGATGGTCTCCTCGGCGGCCCGGTCGTGCTCGGTCACGGGGTCGTGGAAGTCGCGCTTGTCGGTCACGCTGGGCCGGGAGCGGAAGGCCTTGCACAGACGAGGGCCGACGGCCCTGGCGGCCTCGGTGGCGATGTCGAGCAGATGCGTCGCGTCCATGCCCTCTCCTGTACCTCCCGTGCGGGCGCCGCACACCCGGTCGGCGCATTTGTCTGGACATTCTGACCTGGGTTAAGCTGATCAGCATGACCGCGAACCTGGCCATTGACCTGGATCGATCCAGTCCCGTGCCGCTCTACTTCCAGGTGGCCGAGCAGATCGCCGAGGCCATCCGGCGAGGCGACCTGGCCCCGGGCTCGCGGCTCGACAACGAGATCCTGCTGGCCGACAAGCTCGGCCTGTCGCGGCCCACGATCCGCCAGGCGATCCAGTACCTCGTCGACAAGGGCCTGCTCGTCCGCAAGCGCGGCGTCGGCACGCAGGTGGTGCACGGCCAGGTCAAGCGCTCGGTGGAGCTGACCAGCCTCTACGACGACCTGCGCCGGGCGGGCCAGGAGCCGGCCACGCAGGTGCTGACGCTGGAGCCGCGGGCGGTCGAGGAGGAGGTCGCCGGCATCCTCGGCGTGCAGGCCGGCTCCGAGGTGCTCTACCTGGAGCGGCTGCGCTTCGCGGCGGGCGAGCCGCTGGCCGTGCTGCACAACTGGCTGCCGGTGGGGCTGGCCGCGCTCACGGCCGCCGACCTCGAGAGCCGCGGCCTGTACGAGCTGCTGCGCTCGGCGGGCGTGCGGATGCGCGTGGCCAACCAGCGCATCGGCGCGCGGGCCGCCACGCAGGCGGAGGCCCGGCTGCTGGAGGAGCGGCGGGGCGCGCCGCTGCTGACGATGGTCCGCACCACCTACGACGACCAGGGCCGGGCGGTCGAGCACGGCTCCCACGTCTACCGGGCCTCCCACTACTCCCTCGAGGTCACGCTCATCGAGCGCTGAACGGCGGTCCCCCCACAAGCCCGACCGGCCGTTCGCGTTGCCGGCGCTTCATCCGCATAGGGCGCATTGCGTTCTCTTGCGTACCTGGCCCAGACCTTGGCAACACGCCTGCCGGACACCTATCGTGCGGTGCAATGCCACACATTACTCGCGCCTGCTACCGGCGTCCCGGTGACAGACGCAGAAGGGGCGGATGAAAGCTTGATCACCGCGACCTACACGATTCCCGGGATGCGGATGCGCGACCACGTCGAGCGGGTGCCGCTCGACTGGTCCGACCCCGGGGAGACCATCACGGTGTTCGCCCGCGAGGTGGTCGACCCCGCCCGCGACGGGGAGGACCTGCCGTTCCTGCTCTATCTTCAGGGCGGCCCCGGCGGCAAGAGCCCCCGGCCGCTCGACCGGTCGGGCTGGCTGGGGAGGGCGCTGGAGACGTACCGGGTGATCCTGCTCGACCAGCGCGGCACGGGCCGCAGCTCGCGCGTCGACGGCAAGGTGATGAGCGCGCTCGGCGCCAAGGAGGGCGCCGAGTACCTGGCGCGATTCCGGGCTGACTCGATCGTGGCCGACGCCGAGCACCTGCGCAAGACGATCTTCGGCGGGCGGCGCTGGTCCACGCTCGGGCAGAGCTACGGCGGCTTCCTCACGCTGCGCTACCTGTCGGCAGCGCCCGAGGGCCTGTCCGCCTGCTACGTGACCGGCGGACTGCCGTCGCTCGACCCGGACGCCGAGGAGGTCTACCGGCGCACCTATCCGCGGGTGGCGGCCAAGAACGCCGAGTTCTACCGCCGCTACCCGCAGCACGCCGAGACGACGGGGAGGCTGGCCGACCGGCTGGCCGAGGGCGACGTGCTGCTGCCCGACGGCGACGTGCTCACCGTGCGGCGGCTGCAGTCGCTCGGCATAGACTTCGGCATGAAGACGGGGTACGAGCGCATGCACTGGCTGCTCGACGAGGCCGTGCCGGACGAGCGCGGCGAGCTGCCCGAGACGTTCCTGCACCAGGCGCTGGCCCGCTCGTCGTACGCCGACAACCCGCTGTTCGCCGCGCTGCAGGAGAGCATCTACGGCTCGGGGCCGGGCGCGACGGCGTGGGCGGCGCAGCGCGAGCGCGCCCGCCACCCGGCCTTCGCCGAGGACGCGCGCCCGCTGCTGTTCACCGGGGAGATGATGTACCCCTGGATGTTCGAGGAGATCCGGGTGCTGCGCCCGTTCCGCGCGGCCGTCGAGTTGCTCGCCGAGCGGGCGGAGTGGCCGCCGCTGTACGACCTCGACCGCCTGGCCGCCAACGAGGTGCCGGTCGCCGCCACCGTCTACTTCGACGACATGTACGTCGACGCCGGCCTGCAGCTCGACACCGCCGCCCGCGTCGGCAACACGCAGGTCTGGGTCACCAACGAGTGGGAGCACGACGGCATCGGCGACGACCGGGTCTTCACCCGGCTGACCGGCCTCGTGCGTGACATGGGAGGAGGAATCACCGGTGAGTGACGGCAAACTGCCCAGGTTGTCGGAGATCCCCGCGTTCGCCGAGTACATCGCCCAGGGCTGGGACTCCCCCGCCCGCAC
>NZ_POUD01000373.1 GCF_003236395.1 Nonomuraea aridisoli
CCGCACGGCGACCCCTCCCCCACACCGACCCCCAGCAGCGGCACTCAGCGACCCAGCAGCCAGGGTCCTCCCACGCGAAAGGCCCGGCGGTCATATGCCGCCGGGCCTTTCGATCGCTACCGAATCGTCATGCAGCCCGTCAGTACGCCCCCAGGACGTCCACCACGAACACGAGCGTGCTGTTGGCGGGAATGCCCTGCTGCTCCTGCGCGCCGTACCCCATCTCCGGCGGGATGCTCATCACGACGCGGCTACCGACCGGCACCCCGGCCAGACCCTGCTGCCAGCCCTGGATCACCTGGTTGAGCGGGAACTCGGCCGGCTCCCCACGCTCCCAGCTGGAGTCGAACTGCTGGTCACTACCCCAGATCTTGCCGGTGTAGTGGACGGTGACCATCTGGTTCGGCTGCACCTTGGCGCCGGTGCCCTGGATGACGGTCTTGACGACGAGTTCCTTGGACGGCTTCTCGTCGGTCTTGGTGGTGAGCGTCGGCGCCTTCTCCCCACCCGGGTTGTCCACCTTGACGCCCTTGATGCTCTCGCCGGTCTCCTTGCCGGTGGCCACCTTCAACGCCGGCGGTTGCGTGCCGACCACGTCGAACACGAACACCTTCGTCGGCTCTGCGGACGTCGCCTGCGGCTGGGCCTCGATGTCGCTGGCCAGCACGGCCAGCAGGCGCCCACCGTGCTTGACCTTGGTGAACCCTTCCTGCAGCACCTGCGGCAGCTGCTCGTTGACCGGGATCGTCTCCGGCGCCTTGGTGTCGTAGGAGGAGCCCTGGACGGCGTTGCCCTTGCCGTCCCAGTTCCAGACGGTCAGGTTGACGATCACGCGGTCGCCCGCCTTGATGCCGTCGCCCGAGCCCGGCTGGATCACCTCGTAGGAGGACTTCGTCGCCGGCGAACCGGCGGGGAAGGCCACCGTGGGCTTGGCGCCCACGTTCCCCGTGACCTTGAGCCCGGAGGCGGCGGCCCCGCTGGCTGTGGCGGTGGCGGGGGCGGCGCCGGTGCCGTCGTCGGACCCGCATGCGGCGGCGAAAAACATCAAAGGCACGGCGGCCAGTACGGCCAAAGCGCGGCGCATCGAATTTCCCTCGGAAAAGACATCAGATTCGCGTCACACTACCCGAATCCGCAGTAGGGCCGAGGTAAACGAACTTCCACGTCCCCGGCAACCCAGCTCTCACCTCCCATTTCTCCGAGCATCCCGCCCAGACGCCAAACATCTCGAAGACACAACTCCGAGAAGACACTTCACACGGTTCACGGGGTTGTCCCGGCACCCGCCTGGCGCACTCGACAGACGCGCCCGAAGCCATGTCCGACTTTCTCCGCAGCCCACCGAGCACGGAAACAGCCACCCAGAGGAGGGGCCGAGGTCGAAGGCGAGCACACCCAGCACATGACCACCGACCTGCTGGTGAACGTCGACGGCGACCAGTAGACCGCCTCGGCGAACTCGCCGGTGTACTTCTACCGCGACGGCCCAACTCCCCACCAGACGAGCGGCCTGCGCCTGACCTCCACAGTGGTGCGGACGCCGGCGGGCTGGCGATTCCGCGAGGTGCGGATCATGCTCGCCTGGACACGCGAGGGTTGGTCCGTCCACGAAAAAGCGTGCAACGCCTTCGGGCATCGACCAGACCCCCACGACTCTCGCGTGGGCAAGTGTGGTCGGTGCGAGCCGTCCCGTCCCGGCGCAGTGAGAGTGTTCGCTCCAGCCCATGAGCGAGTTGACGCGTGCGGCGCCGTTCAAGCTGGCAGGGGCGGCACCGACCGAGGCAGGATCTAACGTCAGCTGCGGGATCTGCCTCGCTGGCCGTAGTGTCCTTCGTGCGGGCGCTGAGCCTGTTCCAGCAAGGGCCACCCGGCTGGTGCGAGACAAGCCGGTAGGGCTCAACGTGCCGTCTCAGTCGGAGACAGCGTCGCGTGGCTCATGCCGACAGATCTGGCCCGGCTCCGTCTGAGGGCACTGTTCGCGGTGCCTGCCTGCCGGGCCCCGGCACAGCCGTCCACGCTGGAAGCTGACGGTGGCGCACCGTCCCCTTCGACGGCTGCAGCCCGCTGTGGGTCCCGACTCCGAAGCAACCGCCGCCGGCTCGGCAAGATCGTCTATCGATCCGGGCGAACCGCTTATTCGGCATCAATGCTGGCGCCCTGGCGGAGACCGGCACACAGAGGCCTGCTGGCGGCGGTGGCCGGCCGGACACACCCAAGCCGACGAGCGCCCCGGACACACCAGCGCGAGCATCACATCCGGACCGACCATCGCGGCGGCCCGTACCGCGCAGCCCCGGCCCGATCGGCGTTCGGGCAAAGGCCCGGGAAGATCGGCGGGCCGCCGTAGCGGCCGGCAGGCCGAGGGAGGTTCACTCCCCCGGCCGCCGGCGCTCCGGCGGCTACATGCCCGCGATCAGCTTGTCGACCCGCTCGTCCACGCTGCGGAACGGGTCCTTGCACAACACCGTGCGCTGCGCCTGGTCGTTCAGCTTCAGGTGCACCCAGTCGACGGTGAAGTCGCGCCGCTTCTCCTGCGCCTTGCGGATGAACTCACCGCGCAGCCGCGCTCGCGTCGTCTGCGGCGGCACCGACTTGGCCTCGAAGATCTTCAGATCGGACGCCACCCGCTCCACCGAGCCGCGCTTCTGCAGCAGGTAGTACAGCCCCCGCTTGCGATGCACGTCGTGGTAGGCCAGATCGAGCTGGGCCACCCGGGGCGAGGACAGCGGCAGATCGTACTTCTTCCGGTAACGCTCGATGAGCTGGTATTTCGTCACCCAGTCGATCTCGCGCGAGACCAGGTCGAGGTTGCCGGTGTCGACCGCGTTCAGCGTGCGCTCCCACAGGTCGAGAACCCGATGGGTGATCGCGTCGCCGCCGCGGCGGTCGACGAAGTCCTTAGCCTTCGACAGGTACTCCTGCTGAATCTCCAGGCTGGACGCCTCACGCCCGTTGGCCAGCCGAACCCTGCGCCGGCCGGTCATGTCGTGGGACACCTCGCGGATGGCCCGGATCGGGTTCTCCAGCGACAGGTCGCGCATCACGGTGCCCGACTCGATCATGCGCAGCACCAGATCGGTGGCGCCGACCTTGAGCAGCATCGTGGTCTCGCTCATGTTGGAGTCGCCCACGATGACGTGCAGCCGCCGGAAGCGCTCGGCGTCGGCGTGCGGCTCGTCGCGCGTGTTGATGATCGGCCTGGAACGCGTGGTGGCGCTGGAGACGCCCTCCCAGATGTGCTCGGCCCGCTGCGAGACGCAGTAGACCGCGCCGCGCGGCGTCTGCAGCACCTTGCCGGCCCCGCACACGATCTGCCGCGTCACCAGGAACGGAATGAGCACATCGGCCAGCCGCCCGAACTCCCCGTGCCGGCCGACGAGGTAGTTCTCGTGGCAGCCGTAGGAGTTTCCGGCGGAGTCGGTGTTGTTCTTGAAGAGGTAGATGTCACCCGCGATGCCCTCTTCACGCAGCCGCTTCTCGGCGTCGACGAGCAGCCCTTCGAGGATCCGCTCGCCGGCCTTGTCGTGCGTGACGAGCTCGATGACGTTGTCACACTCGGGTGTTGCGTATTCAGGATGACTGCCCACGTCGAGGTAGAGACGTGCGCCGTTACGGAGGAAGACGTTGCTCGATCGGCCCCAAGACACGACCCGCCTGAACAAGTAGCGCGCGACCTCGTCGGGCGACAGCCTGCGCTGCCCCCTGAACGTGCAGGTCACGCCGTACTCGTTCTCGAGCCCGAAGATGCGACGATCCATCACCTCACACTATGCCCACGGATCGGCCAACGGGAGAGATCTCCCAGGTGTTTTCCCATCGGAACCCCCACATGACCGTTTCGTCCCGCGCCCGCCCCCACGGGGCGCGGGACCCGCGCGGCCTCCCTCAGGGCGTGAAGATCTCCTGAACCTGCACGATCTTCCCCTTGTGGACGGTGATCAGAGCGGGATGCCGGACGCGGTCGTGCCGCTTGACCAGCGTGGTCCTGGAGCACCGCTTGACGCCGAGCCCCGCCTTCCGGTCGACCGTCAGATCGGCCATCCCCGGCCCGCACCCGAACGCGGACAAATAGACCACGTCCTTGGCGATCGGCGAGGCGTACGCTCTGACGTCACCCTCAGGCGGACCCTCGAAGTGGCCCTCCGTGTGGGTGCCCCTCTTCCAGCGGATCGGCTCGTACTCGGCGACGCCGCCGCGCACGTCCGTGATCCACCCGCGCAGAACGCCGTTGCCGCGCGGGCTCAGGCCCTTGGTGAAGTCGTGCTTCGGGTCGGCCTGGAAGGTCGTGCCGAAGATCTTCGGCGCCTTGTACTTCGGGTACGCGGTCGTGGCCTGCGCGGCCACACCCGAGGTCAGCATCACGGCCACGGCCGCGCCGGCCGCGAGAATGCCACGCAGAGGAGTGTTCACGGATCATCAGACCCACCGTTTTCCCCGCAAGTTCAGACGATCCCGAGTGAAACAGATCACACCGCACCACCCTCCCACCGAAACACCACTCCGCAGCGACCACCTGACCGCCGTGCCATCGCTCCCAGCAAGACCGCCCGCCGAGGAGCGCGCTCACCAAGGAGCGGCGCGATCTGGACCGGTCACCAGGGGCCTGCAAGGCGTAACCACCGTGACCGGCCAAGGCCACGCGATGCCGGGCGTAGGCGTGTGCACGGGTTCTGGCGCGGACGCAGACGAGCTTCGACGACCGCCACCGGACCCGTACGTTCAACGATGCCGATGCCACCCGGCCGGGACGCCTGAGATCAAGGCGCCGGGCATCGGCAGATCGCGAGCTTCAGTACGTCCCCCTCAGTGTTCAGCAGGCCCGCGGCGAGAAGACCCGGCAGACGGGGCCACGGCGCGCCCATCGGTCAACGGGAGCCGCGCCAGGGGTCCTGGCGCGCCACCCGCCGCCTAAGGGGCAGACAGTGGAACCTGGCTACGCACCACCAGGGGGCGGTTCGCCGCGCAGGCGGGTGCCGCCGACCGCACACTGGCCCCTTTGTCCCAGGCGACCGCACGCTGGCCCGCCCGTTCCGGGCCGACCTCGGGATGACCTTTCCCCAGTGGCGCACCCGGCTCCGCCTCCACCGCGCCCTGATCCTGCTGGCCGACGGCGTGCCGGTCACAGCGGTCGCGCACCGGTGCCGGTGGGGCGACCGCTCCCGAGCCTCCCGCCCCAACAGCGGCCCTTCCCGTTGGGGTCGAACCACGCTGTAAGTCATAGCTCGGACAGCCCCGCAAGCGCGTCGGCAACCCTCCCGCCGAGGCAGGGGCGAACGCAGCTCCGACCCAGGACCGAGGCGGCCCGCGAGCACGTCAGTCCGCCCTTGCCCCGGACACGCATGGCCTCGGAGGACCACATGCGGCAACCAGCACCCGTACAGGACGGAGGTCGCGGCGTTCCGTGCCTCCCCACCCGGTCAACCACCAACCCGCGGCCAGCAGACGACCGTCGTGCGTCCGGCGACTCACCGCAGCCCTGAAGCCCGCAGGAGCAACAGCCGCTCCGCGCACGCACCCGTGCCCGCCACGATCACGCCTGTGCTCCCAAGAGCGCGCGGCGCACAACGGCGGCGGGGGCTGCCGATGGCAGCCCCCGCTCGACGTCCTACAGCCCCCTACAGGGGCGAAGAGCCGTCGTCCACATCGCCGTCAGGCCCCGTGGGCGGCGGCGCCGAAGAGTCGCCGGACGACGAGGACGGAGCCTCCGGCGCGGCCGGCGGAGTCGACGCCTGAGTGAGCAGACGCTCCAGACGCGCCCCGGTCAGCCGCTGGAACTTGCGGTTCTCCCGGTTACGGTCGAGAACGGCCACCTCCAGCTGCGCCACGGGCGGCCGCTCCCCGCCCGGCTCGGTCAACGCGCTCAGCGCCACATCCAGCGCGTCCGCCAGCGACATCGACTCGCGGTAGCGCTCCTTCAACCGGCCCACCACCGCCTCGGCCTGGCCGCCCATCGCGGCGAAGCCGTGCTCGTCGAACACCGACCCGTCGAAGGTGAGACGGTAGATCGCGTCGCCGTCCTTCGTGTCGCCCACCTCCGCGACGACGACCTCCACCTCCAGCGACTTGATCGACTCGGTGAAGATGCGGCCCAGGTTGGAGGCGTAAAGGTTGGCCAGACCACGCCCGGTCACGTCCGAGCGGTCGTAGGTGTAGCCGTTGATGTCGGCGTAGCGGATGCCGCCGAGCCTCAGCTCCTCGAACTCGTTGTAACGCCCCACCGCCGCGAACCCGATGCGGTCGTAAATCTCACTGATCTTGTGCAGCGCCCGCGACGGGTTCGGCGCCACGAACAGGATGCCGTCGATGTACTGCAACACGACGACGGACCGGCCCCGCGCGATGCCCTTGCGCGCGTAGTCGGCCTTGTCCCGCATGATCTGCTCAGGGGACGCATATCCGAAAGGCATGGACACGTGTGGTGGTCCTTTCTTAACGCAGCGGGGCGATGGGGCCGTCGGGCGAGATCAGGCGGGCGTCGAGCATCTGCTCCACATAACCGGCGACCTGCTCGTCGGTCAGGCGGCGGAAACCGTCGGCGTCGATCACCCCCACGATGGGCCAGATCTTCCTGGTGACGTCGGGACCACCGGTCGCGGAGTCGTCGTCGGCCGCGTCATAGAGCGCCTGGATCAACGTCATCACCATGTCGTCGCTCGACGCGCCGTCGCGGTAGAGCTTCTTCAACGCCCCGCGGGCGAAGATCGAACCCGACCCGATCGCGTCGAACCGCTCCCGCTCGTAAGGCCCGCCCGCCACGTCGTAACTGAAGATGCGGCCCTCGTCCTTGTCGGGGTCGTAGGCGGCGAACAGCGGCACCACCACCAGCCCCTGCATCGCCATGGCGAGGTTGCCCCTGATCATCGTCGCCAGCCGGTTGGCCTTACCGGCCACCGACATCGTGCGGCCCTCGAGCTTCTCGTAGTGCTCCAGCTCGACGCGGAACAGCCGGGCGAACTCGATGCCGGTGCTCGCCGTGCCCGCGATGCCCATGCACGAGTAGTCGTCGGCGCGGAACACCTTCTCCACGTCACGCTGCGAGATGATGTTGCCCGACGTCGCCCGCCGGTCGCCGGCCATCACCACGCCGCCGGCGAAGGTGGCGGCCACGATCGTGGTCGCGTGCGGCACCTGGTCGCCGATCGGCGTGGCCAGCACCTCGTCCCGTTGCGGCAGCAACTGAGGCGCATAAGAGCTGAGAAACTCCGTGAACGAGGAAGTTCCGGTGTTGCTGAAAAGCTGATTCACCAAGCCGACGGGCAGATCCCTGTGCGATGCCACGCGACTCCCTCCAAACGTCAGTGTTCCTAGGGCGACCCTACTCATGTTGGGTTGCTGTCTGCACTTCCCACGATCAGCTCACGGCGAACCCCACCACTACCACTACACCCGAAAGCCCCGCCAGGCATTCCACCCACAGATCACCCCCACCG
>NZ_POUD01000374.1 GCF_003236395.1 Nonomuraea aridisoli
GGGTGTGCAGGGGCGGCGGGTCCGGGGCGCCTGTCCCATGGCGTGTGCCAGCCGAGTTCGTTGTGGAAGGCGGTGCGGGCGTGGGCGAAGGCGGTGCGGTCGAGGACGGCGCCGGTGTGGGGGCCCGCCGTGATGGGCTCGTCGTGGAAGCGGGCCGGCAACTCGTCCGGGCCGCCGCCTTCGCGCAGCGCGTACGCGCGCATCGCGTCCAGGCGCGCCTGACCGGCCGCCAGCAGGTCCTCCAGGGTGCAGCCGGTGCCGAGGACGGCGGTGACCAGGGAGGTCAGGCGGTCCAGGGTCAGCGGCCGGGTCGGGGAGGAGGCGAAGACGCAGATGTTGAGTGCGTCCAGGCCGCTCCACAGCCGCAGCAGCCGCGCGCTGCGCCGGCCGCGCTCCTCGTCCAGCGTGCCCGCCGGAGCGGGGGCGGCGCCGATCCTGGCGGCCTCGGGGAAGGAGTAGCCCAGCCCGGCCACCGGGTCGAAGTCCAGGTCGTGCTCCAGCGCGTCGTAGCGCGGCCCGCCCGGCGCGATCGCGTACCCGAGGCCGATGCCCGGCTGCGGGCGCGGGTCGAAGCACGGCACCTCCGCGCCCTTGACCGTCATCGCGTACGCCTGCGCCCCTCGCCCGATCCGCCGCGCCGCGCGGGCCGAGCCCTCGGCGAGCAGGTCGCCCAGCGCCCCCGTCCGGCCGGCGACGTCGTCGATCAGCCCCGGCAGCGCCGCCGCGTCGCCGAACGCCGGGCCGTCGGGCAGCAGGCCGCGTTCCGCGCACTCCATGGCGAACGCCAGCGTGCCGCCCAGCGACACCACGTCGAGCCCCAGGTCGTTGCAGCGGGCGTTGGCGGCGAGCACCGCGTCGACGTCGTCGATGCCGAGATTCCAGCCGAGCGACAGGAACGCCTCCTGGCCGAGCCCGCCCGTCCGCCGCTCGGCCGCGCCCGGGGGCGCGTACACCTTGAGGCAGTCGTTGGGGCAGCCGGGGCACGTGCCGGTGGTCTCCACGGCGCGCCCGTCGTAGTCGCGTGCCCGCGGGACGCGCAGCCCGGGCGCGCCGGTGACGGAGAAGTTGCGCACGGCGGCGTACCCGGGGGCGATGGGGTCGTCGGCCCACGCCGCGTACCCGGGCAGCCCCGCCTGCAGCGCGGCGAGCGGGTTGGCGGCCATGTCACCGCGGTAGGAGAGCGTCAGCCGGGCCAGCGCCTCGGGGTCGGCGACCGGCGGCGCCGCGTCGCCCGCGCACACCACGGCCTTGAGGTTCTTGGCGCCGAGGACCGCGCCGAGCCCGTACCGGCCGGCGGCGAAGGCGCGGTCGGTGACCACGGAGGCGTACCGGACGAGGTTCTCCCCGGCCGGTCCGATCGCCGCGACGTGCGCGTGCGGCCCGTGCCGCTCGCGCAGCGCGTCGGTGGTGGCGGCGGTGCCGAGCCCGCGCAGCTCCTCGGCGTCGTGCAGCGTCGCCGCGCACGCCCCGGGACCGCCCTCGATGAGCAGGTACGTCAGCCGCTCCGCCCGCCCGGTGACCGCCAGCGCCTCGGCTCCGGCCGCGCGCATGCCGGCCGCGAACGGCCCCAGCGCGTGCGCCTCGCCGGCCACGCCGGTCAGCGGCGACTTGGCCAGGAACACCGCCTTGGCCAGCCCCGGCGCCAGGGTCCCGCCCAGCGCCCCGGCCGCCACGTAGAGCAGCGCCCGCGGATCGTACGGGTCCAGCCCGGCGGGCGTCCGCTCGGTCAGCAGCCGTAACCCGAGGATGGACCCGCCGAAGTGCCCCGGCTCCGCGGAGAAGTCGTCACTGCCGACCTTCCCGCTGGTCAGATCCACCACGAACGGCACAGCCAAGCCTCCCGAAAACGGATGAAACATCAGGAGGGGTACGACATCACACCTGATCGGCCGGACGCAATCCGGCGCGGAACCGCGAGGGAGGGATCCGGCCCGGGTGGCATTCCCATGAGCCCGCGTCTCGGCGCGACGTCGGGCGGGGACCGAGGCCGGCTCCTCCGGAGCGGCTCAGCGGGGGACGTCAGGCAGGCGCGTACCGGTGGCCCGCCGGTGGAGCGATGAGCGAGTCGTGCATGGGGCACCACCTCCGGGCTCGCGCCCGTCCGTCGCGATCAGCCACCGCTGGATAAGTCTAGATATGCAGGCGAGTGCCGCATATATCCGGCATATTTCGAGACGATAGTTCCGACTTTAAATTTTTGTCAACATAAGTCCGTCGATGATCGGAGTAAGCTGAGCCTATGTCGAACGGATCCAGCGCACAGGGGGCTGGGGTGCTGCTGGCGATCCTCAGAGACGGCCACGCCCGCACCCGCGGCGAGCTGGCCCGCCTCACCGGGCTCTCCAGATCCACCGTGTCGCAGCGCCTCGACGGGCTCATAGGCCAGCGGTGGGTCGTGCCGCAGGAAAGCGCCGTCTCCTCCGGGGGCCGGCCCGCGACGGTGTTCGCGTTCAACGACGCCGCCCGCGTCGTGCTGACCGCCGACCTCGGCGCCACCCGCGCCCGCCTCGCCGTCCTCGACCTCGGCATGAACGTGCTGGCCGAGCGCGCCGAGCAGCTGCCCGTCGCGCACGGGCCCGAGCCGACCCTCGAACGGGTCGTCACCGTGCTCGGCGAGCTGCTGGCCGCCGCCGGCCGTGACGCGTCGCAGGTGTGCGGGGTCGGCGTCGGGCTGCCTGGCCCGGTCGAGCACCGCTCGGGCCGGCCGGTGAACCCGCCGATCATGCCCGGCTGGGACGGCTTCGCCGTGCCCGAGTGGCTGCGGGCCAGGCTCGGGGCGCCCGTCCTGGTGGACAACGACGTCAACATCATGGCGCTCGGCGAGCACTGGGCCGCCCGCCCGGCCGTCGACCACCTGCTCTTCATCAAGATGGGCACCGGCATCGGCTGCGGCATCATCTCCGGCGGCCGGCTGCACCGCGGCGCGCAGGGCGCGGCCGGCGACGTCGGCCACATCCGCGTCCCGGCCTCCGAGGCGCCGTGCCGGTGCGGCAACACCGGCTGCCTGGAGGCCGTCGCGGGCGGCGCCTCCATGGCCGCCGCGCTGCGCGAGGCCGGGATCGAGGCGCACGGCAGCCGGGACGTGGTGGCGCTGATGCGCGCCGGCGACCTGCACGCGACGCGGCTCGTCCGGCAGGCCGGCCGCGAGGTGGGCGCCGTGATGGCCTCGATCGTCAACTTCTTCAACCCCTCGCTCATCGTCGTCGGCGGGGACGTCGCCGAGGCCGGGGAGCAGGTGCTGGCCGGCGTCCGGGAGACGATCTACAGCCGGTCGCTGCCCCTGGCCACGCAGCACCTCGGCATCCGGGTGAGCGCCCTCGGCGAGCGCGCCGGGATCGTGGGGGCCGCCGTCCTGGTGGCCGAGCACGTGCTCGCCCCGGCCGCGATCGACCGGGCCGTGGCCGGATGACCGCCATTGACCGCTTCACCACGGCGTAGTAACAATGTGATCGTCTCGACCTCCAGGGCGGTGGCATGCCCGGCGGGGCCGGTCGCAGATCCGCCGTGACGCGGTCGGCGCACGCGTCCCTGAAGAAAGGGAACCCCGCGTGAGCCATCAGCATGCATCCGCAGAGCCCGGCCGCCGGCCGCAGGCGGACGCCGAGCTCGCAAACGCCGCAGAAAAGGTCGCCGAGGAACGCGAGCACGCCGAAACGCTCCGGAGCCGCCTCGGGCTGAGCCGCCGCCGGCTCCTCGCGGCCACCACCGGCATCGCCGCCGCGACGGCCCTGCCGTTCACGGGCGCCCTCGCCGGCACCGCCCACGCCGCGTCACCGGGGCGCGGCGAGGTGCTCGTGCCGCCGGGCAAGCGCGGCATCATCCTCTACACCGTGCGCGACGCGATCTTGCGCGACCCGCTGTCGACGCCCGTGCCGTCGGGCTTCCGCCGCGTGCTGGAGGCGCTGGCCGGCATGGGCTACCGGCAGGTCGAGTTCGCCGGCTACCGCCAGCACGCCAACGCCGAGGGCGGCGCCGACCTGGAGACCGTCGAGGGCGCCCGGCTGCTGCGCGGCTGGCTCGACGACAACGGGCTGCAGGCCGAGGGCAACCACGGCTTCATCCCCGGCTCGTGGCCGCTGACGACCGCCGACCTCGACCGGTTCAAGCGCACGCTGGAGATCGCGAACATCCTCGGCCTCGGCCACATGGGCACCGGCAACGACCCGACCAACAGCGCGTACAAGGCCGACTGGGACGTGGCGGCGGAGAAGTGGAACACGCTCGGCGCGATCGCCGCCGAGGCCGGGATCAAGCTGTACACGCACAACCACGACGCCGCCTACGCGTTCCTGCTGGACAGCGGGCCGCTCGACGCGCAGGGGCGGCCGACCCGCTCCTCGGGCGTCCGCAGGCTGGAGTACTTCTTCGACATCAGCGACCCCGCCGTCGTGCACTTCGAGATGGACATCTTCTGGGCGCACGTGGCCCAGTTCCGGCACCGCGCGTACACCGCGCCGGACGGCTCGGCGCAGAGCGACGTGTTCGACCCGCTGGCCACCGTGCTGGCCAGGGAGAAGCGCTTTCCGCTGTTCCACGCCAAGGACGGCACGTCCAACCCGGCCGTGACGAACGGCTACGACATGGTGCCGTTCGGCACCGGCGACATCGACTACCACGGCTTCTTCTCCGCCCTGCGCGCCAAGGGCTTCCACAACCCGATGTACGAGCAGGACAACGCGCCCGGCCCCGACCCCGCCCGGTCGCTGGAGTACGCGGAGCTCAGCTACCGCCACATGGCCGCGCTGCGGCGCTGACCCCGTACCGGCCGTCACGCCTCCTCCCGAGCGGAGGCGTGGCGGCCACCCGAGGGCGTAACGGGTGATCTTCGGGGCAGTGGGGCGGGGATGTCGACCTTAGACCTCCTCCTCGCGCTCGGCGGCGGAGCGGCGCTGCTCGCCGCGATCCTGCCCGACGTGCTCGACGGCCGTCCGGTGTCACTGCCCCTGGTCTGCCTGCTGGCCGGCGTCGTCCTGTTCTCGTTGCCGCTCGGGCTGCCCCGGCCCGACCCGGTCGCCCACCGGGCGGTGCTGGAGCACATCACCGAGCTGTGCGTGGTCATCTCCCTCATGGGGGCGGGCCTGGCGATCAACCGGCGGGTGGGGCTGCGCCGCTGGTCGGCGACCTGGCGGCTGCTCGGCCTGGCCATGCCGCTGACGGTGGCCGGGGTGACGGCGGCGGCCGGGCTGGCGGGCTGGCCGATCGCCGCGGCGTTGCTGCTCGGGGCGGTGCTCGCGCCCACCGACCCGGTGCTGGCCTCGGACGTGCACGTGGGCGAGCCGGTGGAGGCCGAGAACGCCGACGACGAGGTCCGCTTCGCCCTGACGTCGGAGGCGGGGCTCAACGACGGGCTCGCCTTCCCCATCGTGTACGCGGCCATCGGCGTGGCAGTCGCCGGCGGGACCGCCTGGGCGGGGGAGTGGGCGCTGGTCGACGTGCTCTACCGGACCGCGGCGGGGATCGTGGCGGGCCTGGTCATCGGCCGGTTGCTCGGCCGCCTGTTCTTCCGCGCCACGGCCGGCGGGCTGCGCCTGTCCGAGCGCCGCGACGGGTTCGTCGCGCTGGCGGCCACCTTCCTCGCGTACGGGGTGACGGAGCTCGCCCAGGGGTACGGGTTCGTGGCCGTGTTCGTCACCGCGTGCACCATCAGGCGGGCCGAGTTCGGGCACGGCTACAACAACGTCCTGCACGGCTTCGTCGAGCAGGTCGAACGGCTGCTCACCGCCTGGCTGCTGCTCCTGCTCGGCGGTTTCGTCGCGACCGGCGGCCTGGCGGCGCTCACCTGGCGCGGCGCGGCGGTGGGGATCGCGCTGCTGCTGGTGATCCGGCCGCTGGCGGGGTGGCTGTCGCTGTGGCGCGGGCCGGCCGGGCCGAGGGAGCGGCTGGTGATCTCGTTCTTCGGCATCCGGGGGATCGGCTCGCTGTTCTACCTGGCGTACGCGCTGGGGCACGCGGACTTCGGCGTCCCGGCGCGGGAGCTGTGGGCGGTCACGGGGTTCACGGTGGTGGCCTCGATCGTGCTGCACGGCGTCACGGCCACCCCCGCGATGAACCGCCTGGACGCCGTCCGCGAGGCGGCGACCGTCTCAGGCCGCCGGGCCGAGGCTCCAGAGGCGTAGTGTGCCCTCGTCGTCCGCGCCCGCCACGACGGGACGGCCGTCCAGCTCGGGGAAGGCCGCCGTGCGGATGTCGCCGCGCGCGTCCCGGCCGGGCTCGCCGAGGACGTCCCGGTGCGAAGGTTCCAGACGCGGACGGTGGCCGGGCCGCCGGCCGGTGCGTGCGCCACGGCCGCGAACGGGACGTCGCCGAGCCGGCCGGCGGCCAGCGCGGTCGCGCCCCGGTCATCGGGGCTGCGGCTGCTGAACCGCCACCTCTTCCTGCGCCTGCCGGTCGCCAGGTCGTGGACGCGCAGGGTGGCGTCGAGGTGGGTGGAGACGAGGACCGGCCGGCCGTCCAGCTCCCCGCAGGCGAGCAGCTCGATGCCGCCGACGTCGCCGGTGTCGAACGTGTGCGCCGTCCGGCCCGTGGACAGGCGGCGCACCCGTACGCGGTCCGCGCCGTCGCCGGTGATGAGGACCTCCTCACCGTCCAGAGCGCCGAACGCCAGCCCGTGGATCCCCTGGAAGTGGTCGTCGATCGCGGGGCCGAGCTGCTCGCCGGTGGAGACGTCCCACAGGCGGACGACGCTGTGCAGATCCCGCATGAGGTCGTACTTCTCCGAGACCGCGATCGCCCGCCCGCGACCGCGACCGTCCCGCCGCCGGCGCTCAGCGCCGTGGGTTCCCCCCCGTCCAGCGACACCGGCTCCCCGACCACCGTCCCGAACGGCTCCGCCACGCCACCCGGTTCGCCGGAGGGCGACCCGCTCGGCTCAGGCGAGGGCGACGCATCCGGCGCGGGGGAGGACGAGGGGTACGGTTCGCCGGTCGCGGTCCGTCACAGGTCCCTGGCCGGGGTCGGTCCGCGGGCCACCGGACCCGCTCCGGGTACGCCCCGCTCCAACCCCTTGCGCCGGGGTCGCCGGCACGCCCGGAACCTCCAGCGCGTTCGCGGGGTCGGACGGGCGGATGAGGGCCTGCAGGAGGGCGGACGGGGAGGGGGCCGTCAGCGTGGAGATCGCCAGCCGGTCGAGCGCCCCACCGGTACGCGGCCCGGACGCCCGGACGAGCGCCTGCAACGTCTCGCCGGGGACGTACTCGCTGACGATGTACGGCCGCCCGCCGACCACCCCCGCGTCGAGGATCGCGGCCGTGCAGAACGCGGCCACCCGCCGCGCCGCCTCCGCCTCCCGCAGGAAACCGCGCCGGACGCCGTCGTCCGCGGCCAGGTGCCCGTGCAGCACCTTGATCGCGACCTCGCGCCCCGCCTCGCCGGCTCCCTTGTAGACGACGC
>NZ_POUD01000375.1 GCF_003236395.1 Nonomuraea aridisoli
GTGTGGGTGGGCCTGTCGCCGGAGGGGCCGCGGACGATCACGTTCGCGACGCGGTTCGACGCCTTCGAGCGGCCCTCCGACCTGGCCGACCGGCTGCCGAAGACGCTCATCCACCGCAACGTCCCGGGTGAGCGGATCCATGCGTTCCTGAGCGACTTCGACCACGCCTGGGCGGTCAGCGCCGCGTACGGGGCTCATGGGCGTCGGCAGCGGTGGCTGGCCGCCGTGCGCTTCCTGTCGGTGTCGTGGCCGGTGCCGCTGCGCCCGCCGTTCGGCGGGGACGCCAGGTGGCGGCTCGGCGAGCTCACCCTGCCCTGGTCGGCCGTGGCGCCCCTCCAGAGCCCGGCCCCGACGTAGAGCCGGGCCTCGCCCTAGAGCCGAGCCTCTGCCTAGAGCCGGGCCTCGAACACCGCGTACGCCGCCGCGTCGAACAGGACGAACCTCAGGTCCTCCACCCGTGTGTCCGCTTGGCGCACCGCCTCCAGGGCGATCCTGGCGGCGTCGTCCATCGGCCAGCCGTACACGCCGGTGGAGATCGCCGGGAAGGCCACCGACCGTGCCCCGAGCTCGTCGGCCACCCGCAGCGACTCGCGGTAGCACGAGGCCAGCAGCTCTGAGCGGCCCTCCGACCGGGAGTGGACCGGGCCGACCGTGTGGATCACCCACCGCGCGGGCAGCCGCCCGGCCGTGGTGGCCACCGCCTGGCCGGTGGGCAGGCCCTTGCCGTACTGGGAGGCGCGCAGCTTCCTGCACTCCTCCAGGATCTCGGGGCCGCCGCGCCGGTGGATGGCCCCGTCGACCCCGCCGCCTCCCATGAGCGAGGAGTTGGCGGCGTTGACCACCGCGTCGACCTGCTGCTCGGTGATGTCGCCCTGCACCAGCGTGATCTCCATCCCACCGACCGTGTCAGCCACGGCCGCCGGTTGGCAAGCGGGGCGCGGCGACGAGCACGTTCACGTCGGGCGAAAGTTCCCTGACGTCCTCCAGCACCAGCCCGGCCGACTCCAGCAGCCGGGCGTACTCGGCACGCGTACGGCCCGCGCCGTCGCGGACGTCGATCATCAGGAGCCGGCCGTGCTCCCCCATGGCCGCCCGGCAGTTGGCCAGCACGCGCGCGACCGGCTCGTCGTCCCGGTCGCGCGGGACACGCGAGAGCAGGTAGACGTCGCCCCCGGCCGGGACCGCCTCCAAGAGGTCGCCCGCCGCGAACGAGCACCGCCCGGCCAGCCCCGCCTCCGTCATCGCCACGCGGGCGCGCTCGACCGCCTCGGAGGCGTCGAACAGCGTGCCGCGCAGCCCCGGCGTCTGCGAGAGCACGGCCGCGAGCAGCGCGCCGTCGCCGCCGCCGACGTCCACGACGCTCTCGTGCCGGGTGAAGTCGTACACCAGCGGCACCTCGGTGAAGAACGACGGCTCGCGGGCCCTCTCGGACCGCGCGGCCGGCTCCGGGCGCTCGGCGGAGAACGTCCGGCCCGTGGTGACGGCGTACGCGAGCGCCGCCCACGATGCGTGGAACGGGCCCGCGTGGAACAGCGCGAGGCCGGCCAGCGAGCACGGGTGGCGGCGGGCCAGCAGCGCGCCGGCCGGCGTGAGCGCGTACGCGCCGTCGGGCGCGCTCTCCACCAGGTCGTGGCTCTCCAGCAGGCGCAGCAGGCGGGACAGCGCCCCGGGGTGCGCGCCGATCCGCTCCGCCAGCTCGGCGCAGGTCAGCGGGTGCTCGTACAACAGGTCGGCGAGGCCCAGCTGGGCCAGGGCGGCCACGGCCTGCGCGGCCCAGGCGCCGGTGAGCTCGGCCGGCCTGTCGCGCCGTACGGAGTCGTCAGCCATGGGCCGCCGGCTCGCGTACTGGACGCTCACGCGGCGCCGCCGCCCGGAGCGTCACCTCGTCGATTACCGTTCGTGACATCGAAGCCACGTTAAGAAGTCCCGCGCCCCGGATGCCAGCTCGACACGTTGTAGAGCTAATCTGAAGGGCGTGAAGGGTCTCGGCGAGCTTGAACGCAGCATCATGGACATCCTCTGGGCGGAGAACACCCCGTTGACCGCCCGCGAGGTCGGCAAGCTCATTGCCGACCGCGACCTTGCCCCCACCACGGTCATGACCGTTCTCGACCGCCTCACCCGCAAGGGTTTCCTCCAGCGCACCCGCGACGGCCGCGCATGGCGGTACGAACCGGCAGAAAGCCGCGACGCATACATCGCCGAGCTTATGCTGGAAGCCTTGGACCTCACGGGCGACCGCTCGGCCGCCCTGACCCGCTTCGCCCAGGCCGTATCGGGCAGGGAGGCGGAGATCCTGCGCAGAGCCCTTACGGAGCTGGAGGAAGAGTGATCACGGCAGCGGTGCTGGCAGCGCTCGCCACGGCGTGCGCGGTCGGCTCCTGGCGTTTCACCACGGCCCGCTGGACCTCCCGCGCTCCTCGGCTGGCCATCATTCTCTGGCAGTCCCTGGGCGTCTCCTGGGGCCTGGCCACGACCGGCGCCATGCTCGCCTACGCCGTCCAGCCGTACGGCACGGGGGTGCTGCACGGGCTGATCGCGTTCGCCGGCGGCGAGGCTCCCGCGCAGGCGTGGGACCCGCTGCACGTCCTGGCCCTCATCACGGGGCTGACCGCGCTGGCGGTGCTGATCGCGGTGCTGCTCACCGCGGGCGTGCAGACGCTGCGGGCCCGGCGGCGCCACCGCATGCTGCTGCGTATCATCGCCCACGACGATCCGGGCGTCCCGGGCGTGCGGGTGCTGGCCCACCCGGGCGCCGCCGCGTACTGCGTGCCGGGGCTGCGCTCGCAGGTCGTCGTCAGCGAGGGCGCGCTCAAGCTGCTGTCGGAGGACGAGCTGAAGGCCGTGCTGGCCCACGAGGCGGCCCACGTGCGCGAGCGGCACGACCTGGTGCTGCTGCCGTTCGCCGCGCTGCGCCGGGCGCTGCCCTGGTCGAAGGTGGTGGCCGACGCGCAGGCGCAGGTCGAGCTGCTGATCGAGATGGCCGCCGACGACCGTGCCCGCCGCTACTGCTCGCCGCGCCGGCTCGCCACGGCGCTGCTGCGCTTCGGCACGGCCGGGGCGATGCCGACCCCGCACGGCACGCTCGGCGTGCACGCCCAGCACGTCATGGCCAGGGTCGAGCGGCTGGTCCAGCCCCTCCCCGAGCTCGCCGCCTCGACGCGCTACGGCTTCATCGCGCTTTCCATGACGTTGGTCACGGCCACCCCATTTCTCTGGATCATTCAGCTCTAGCGCTAGCTCTGGTTAATCGCCGCGTTTGCAATTGCAAGCAGCGAGAGGCAGACTGGGGCTATGGCACTACCCAAAGTCGGCTCGATCGGTGAATACATCCGCGAGCAACGGCAGCAGGCGAAGATCTCGCTGCGCCAGCTCGCAGAGGCGGCAGGGGTCTCCAATCCCTACCTCAGCCAGATCGAGCGCGGCCTGCGCAAGCCGAGCGCCGAGATCCTCAACCAGATCGCCAAGGGTCTGCGGATCTCGTCACAGGTGCTCTACGTGCAGGCGGGCCTCATCGAGGACCGCGAGCCGCCGAGCGACGTGATCACCGCGATCAGAGCCGACGCACATCTGAGCGAACGGCAACGTCAGGTGCTGATCGATATCTACGAGTCGTTCCGTAAGGAGACGCGCGCCGAAGACGAGCAGACCTCCCAGAACGCTCGCCCCCGGCACGCCTCCGATCCGGACGACGAGCCGCTGCCCGAGGAGTATCTCGCCGCTCTTGAGCCCTATGCGGCGCCCTCGAGCAACGGCAACGTCACCCAGGAAACCAAGGAAGGTTAACCCATGACGCTCGCCACTGAGGTCAAGAAGCTGACCGATTCCAAGCCGTTCTACGCCGTCGCCGGCGCCGGCGACTTCGCCGTCGAGAAGCTGCGCGAGCTGCCCGAGCAGCTGCAGAAGCTCCAGTCGCGCCGCTTCGACCTGGCCAAGGAGCTGCCGGTCAAGGCCCGCGAATACGCCGACAAGGCCGAGGGCATCGCCCGGGAGTTCCCCGACAAGGCGCGCGAATACGCCGACCAGCTCACCCAGAGGGCCACCGAGGTCTACGAGGACTTCGCCACCCGTGGCCGCCGGGTCGTGAGCAAGACGACCGGCGAGGCCGCCCTCGAGCTGGAAGAGGTGTCGGAGGCCGCCGAGCCGCCCGCCGCCAAGCCCGTCCAGCCGGCGAAGAGGAACACCCGCACCGCGAAGGCCGCCAAGGCCTGACCGGAGCACGCGGCCCGTCTCCCGCCGGGGAGACGGGCCTTTCCGTTCGGGGGTGCCCGCCTGTCGGGGGCGCCCATTAGGCTGAAGCCGACTTCATCGCGGCGTTGGGCGGAGCCAACAACATGAATCTGATCAACGGTGTCTTCAACCTCCTGTTCCTGGTGCTCGCCGTCGTCATCTTCGGCATGTCGATCTACGCGCTCGTTCACGCCCTCCGGGTGCCGACGCCCGCGTTCGTCTCGGCGGGCAAGCTCCAGAAGAACATCTGGCTGCTGATCCTCGCCCTCGCCACCCTCTTCTCCGGCGGCGGCGCGTGGGGCTACTTCAACGCGTTCCTGGTCGTCGGCAGCCAGGCCTTCCTCGGCATCGGCATCGGCATCTTCTCGATCCTGGCCGTCATCGCGGCGACGGTCTACATCGTCGACGTCAAGCCGGCGGTCAAGGGCATGGGCGGCCGTGGCAACAGCGGCCCCTACGGGCCCTGGTGACGGCTCAGGCCAGCTCGGCGGCCAGCCAGGCGGCGATCAGCTCGTGCCCGGCGTGCGTGGGGTGCACGCCGTCGCGCAGCGCCGTCGCCGGCGGCCAGCGCCGGGTCATCGGGTCGGCGAAGGTCACGCCGCCGTCCTGAGCCGCCCGCGCCAGCACGTCCCGCACCGCGTACGCCCTCCTGGGCGGCTCGCCCATGAACAACGGGCCGACCACGACGACATCGGTGCCCGGCCAGTGGGCGCGCACCTTCGCGAGCAGCCGGTCGGCGGCGGCGCGCACCCTTGCGGGGCGCCAGCGGCGGTCGTTGTGGCCGCCGGAGATGACCAGCAGGTCGGGCGCGGGGCGCCAGGCCAGCTCCACCTCGAACGACCGCTCGAACGTCCTGCCCACCCGGCCCTCGTTGACGTAGCCGGTGCCGCTCGCCCCCGCGATGACCGGGCGGGCGCCCATCAGGCGCGCGGTCTCCGACGCGTACGTCTCCGACGGCGGCACGGGCCCGGAGCCGACGGTGAAGCTGTCGCCGAGGAACATCATCACGCGCGGCGCGGGCTCGGCCGCGGGCGGTTCGGGCGGGGCACATGCTGACATCGTCGTAAATATCGCCAGAAGGGCGGCGGCGGGGGGCTTTCGCGGACCAAACCTCCAGCCACGCATGACCACCCCGGGGCACTAGGCTGCCGACATGACCTACGACCTCCACGGACGCACCCAGCGATTGGAGCTGTCCGACCAGAACCTGCGCGACTTCGAAGCCGTCGTCCTGGACGCGACGCCGGAAGGGATCGTGCTGAGCAGGTCGGCATTCTATCCGGGCGGGGGCGGCCAGCCGGCGGATCACGGCGTGTTGATCTGGCAGGGCGTGGAGACCCGCGTCGTCGGGGTGCGCAAGGGCGACGACCTGGAGCTGATCCCGGCCGAGGGCGACCCCGTCCCGCCGGTCGGCACGGTGGTCAGGGGCGCGGTGGCCGACCCCCGGCGCTCGGCGCTGATGCGCACCCACTCCGGCCTGCACGTTTTGTGCGGGGTGGTCTTCCGCGACTACGGCTGCCTCGTCACCGGCGGCAACATGGACGAGATGAGCGCCCGGATGGACTTCAACCTGCCCGAGGTGCCGCCCGGGTTCAAGGAGGCCGTCGAGGACGCCTGCAACGCCGAGATCGTCGCCGACCGGCGCATCGACGTGCGCGTGCTGCCGCGCGCGGAGGCGTTCGCGATCCCCGACATCATCCGCACGGCCACCAACCTCGTGCCGGAGACCGTCCAGGACGTGCGCATCGTCGACATCGTCGGCCTCGACACCCAGGCAGACGGCGGCACCCACGTGGCCTCGACCAAGCAGATCGGGCGCATCAAGGTCGCCAAGATCGAGAGCAAGGGCCGCGGCTTCCGCCGCCTCCGCATCCAGATCTCCGACTGATCCCCGATCAGGGACGCCGGCCCCGTCAACGCGCCCGGAAAACGGTTCGACGGGCTTCGCGGACTTCTGACACAGTGCGCACCATGACGAGCTTCGAGCCGGTGACCGCTGCGGACGTGGAGCTCATGCAGGGTCTGGCGCAGCGTGTCACCGCCACTCGCCCGGACCTGGTCAACAGCGACGCGTCGTTCGGCGAGCTGGCCTGGAACTGGGGCAAGGGGCACGCCGCCCACGGCTCCGGCTGGCCGCGCCGGCTGTGGTTCTCCGGCGGGGAGCTGGTGGCGTGGGGCTGGGCGCAGCTTCCGCACCAGGTGAGGCGGAACGACGGGTCGGTGAAGGACGTCACCGGCGCCTATCTGGCGTATCAGGTCCATCCCGACCACGCCGGGCTGGTCGACGAGGTGATCGACTGGTACGACGAGACGGCGGCGGGCATCGAGCGCACGGTGCTGCCGAGCGCGGCCGACGGGTTCGCCCTGGAGCGATGGGCGGCGCACGGCTACGAGACCGATCCGTCCGCGCTCGGCGACACGGGGACCTGGACGCAGCTCAACGAGCGAGACCTCACCGACCTGGAACAGCCGGTGTTGCCGGCCGGTTTCCGGTTCCGCACCGCCGAGGAGGCCGGGCCGCAGGCCGCGGTCCAGGCCCATCTGGACGCCTGGGCTCCCTCGGCCTACACGGCCGAGAGCTACGAGGGCGTCCGGCGGACGGCGGCGTACCGCGGTGACCTGCATCTCCTGGTGGAGGCGCCGGACGGCACGATGGCATCCTCGACGATCATGTGGCTCGACGAAGTGAACAAGACCGCCGAGTTCGAGCCGGTCGGGACACATCCGGACTTCCGGCGCCGGGGGCTGGGAAGGGCGATGCTGCTGCACGGGATGCGGCTGGCGCGAGCGGCCGGGGCCACTCACATGACGGTCGCCTGCCTGGGCGCGCCGGGGCATCCCGAGGCGCGCGGGCTGTACTACAGCGTCGGCTTCCGGGAGTTCACGCGGGACGCGCCGCTCGTCAAGACCGCGGGGTCGTCCGAGTAGCCGCCACGGCGCTAGATCGTTGATGTGAAATTCGGGTTAGTGATCGTAAGCGATCAGGGATCGTTTCACGGGTGCGCCGATGTTCCAGTTGTGCCAGATGACGGCGTTGAGGGCGAGGATGCGCTGGCTGATGCGCGCCCACAGGCCGTCTGGGTGGCGGGCGTTGTGGCGTTCGAGGCCGAGCTGGTTCTTCAGCGTCCAGATGATCGCTTCG
>NZ_POUD01000376.1 GCF_003236395.1 Nonomuraea aridisoli
GCGTTGAGCGGTTGGGGGACAGGGTGGCGCGCTTGAGCGGCTGGGAGAGGGTGCGTCCGTTGAGGGGCTGGGGTCAGGCGCGGCGGCGGGCGCGGTAGGCGGCCACGTGCATGCGGTTGCCGCACGTGCGGCTGTCGCAGTAGACGCGCGAGCGGTTGCGTGACTCGTCGACGAAGACGCGCTCGCAGTCGGGCGCCGAGCACGTGCGCAGGCGCTCCGCCTCACCCTCCACCAGCAGGTGGGCCAGCGCCACCCCGCAGTCGGCCGCCACGTGCTCGGCCAGCGACGCGTCGGCCGCGAAGTAGTGGACGTGCAGCGGGTGCCCGTCGTGCTCGGTCAGCCGGGGCGTGATGCGCGTGCCGGCCAGCAGGGCGTTGAGGGTGCGCACGGCCGTCGGCTGGTCGGGCGCGGTGAAGACCCGGTGGAACGCCTCGCGCACCATCCGCACCTGGCCGAGGTCGCGCGGCGTGAGCGTGTGGACCCCGCTGACCTGCCGGGACTCCACGAACGCCTGCAATTCCGCCAGGCCGGGCAGCCCCTCCTCGCCCCCGGTGGCGGGTGAGGTGTTGACCAGTTCGACAACGGTGGCCAAAGAATGCACCATGTCATGGCCAAACGGCATGTTGACTCCTGTCGCGCCGGGTTCTAGCGTGATCGCAGCGTATCTCTTGCGCGAGGGTCGGGGGGTTTCCGTGAGTGCACATCGGCGTATCGTGCTGATCGCGGTCGTCGGTGCACTCATCATCTCGACCTCCGGCCCGCTGGTCCGGCTGTCTGATGTAGCGCCCGCGACCTCGGCGTTGTTCCGCTGCGCGTACGCCGTGCCGCCGATCCTGCTGCTGGCCTGGCTGGAACGGCGCAGGCTGGGGCCGATGCCACGCAAGGCGCTCATCCCGGCCTGGGCGGCCGGCGTCACGTTCGCGCTCGACCTGCTCTTCTGGCACCACGCGATCGAGTACGTGGGCGCGGGCCTGGCGACCGTGCTGGGCAACCTGCAGGTGTTCATCGTGGCGTTCGCCGCGTGGGCGCTGTTCAAGGAACGGCCGTCGTCCCGGCTGATGGCCGGCACCCCGGTGGTGTTCGCCGGGGTCGTGCTGATCTCCGGGGTGTTCGACAGCGCCGCCTACGGGAGCGACCCCGCTATGGGAGTGCTGGCCGGGGTGGCGACGTCGGTGTCGTACGCGGCGTTCCTGCTGCTGATGAAGGGCGGATCGGGCCGCGCGGCCGGGCCGCTGGCGCACGCGACCGTGGTGGCCACGATCCTCATCGCGCTGCTCAGCCCGGTGTTCGGCGGCGCCGACTTCGTGCCGGAATGGCCGGCTCACGGATGGCTGCTGCTGCTCGCGCTGGGGCCGCAGGTGGTGGGGTGGTCGCTGATCACGTTCTCGCTGCCGAGGCAGCCCGCGGCGCTCACCGCGCTGCTGCTGCTCGTGCAGCCCCTGACGACCGTGGCGCTCTCCGCGCTCGCCCTGGGGGAGCGCCCGTCGCCGCTGCAGCTCGCCGGCTGCGCCGTGGTCGTCCTCGGAGTGTTGTACGGCTCGCGCCGCTCTCAGCCCGCCTTGGCCGCCGCCGAGCAGGACGCGCAGGTGCCGAAGACCTCGACGGTGTGAGTGATCTCGGTGAAGCCGTGCTCGCTGCCCACCATCTCGGCCCAGCGCTCGACGGCCGGCCCGGCCACCTCGACGGTGCGGCCGCACCGGCGGCACACCAGGTGGTGGTGGTGCGAGCCGGTAGCGCACGCACGGTAGACGGACTCGCCGTCGTCGGTGCGCAGCACGTCGACCTGGCCGCCGTCGGCCAGCGCCTGCAGCGCGCGGTAGACGGTGGTCAGGCCGATCTTGGCGCCGTGCAGGCGCATCTCGGCATAGACGTCCTGCGCGCTCCGGAAACCCTCGCTCTTGCGGAGGGTGTCATGGACGGCGTCGCGCCTCGTTGTCATGCGACCTCCTCGACGCGCAACTGTGGTCGATCTGTCACGGAAGACTCCTGAGTCCGGCCTCGCCGTACGAATTTACCGACTCCGAGGGCCAGGACGAAGCCCGCGAGCGCAAGAAGGACGATCGCGGCGCCCGGTGGGACCTTCGTGGAGAAGGTGGAGGCGAGCAGCCCGCCCACGGAGGCGAGCACCCCGAACAGCATGGCCAGCCCCATCGTGGTGCGGAACCCGCGGGTGAGCTGCTGGCTGGTGGCCACCGGGATGACCATGAGCGCGCTGACCAACAGCAGGCCGACCACCCGCATGGCGATGACCACGGTGAGCGCCGCCGTGATAGCGATCAGCAGGCTCAGGAAGCGCACCGGCAGCCCGCTCGCCCTGGCCATCTCCTCGTCCTGGCAGAGCACGAACAACTCCCTGCCGAACACCACGACGACCCCGATCACCGCGACGGCCAGCATGGCGATGACCCAGATGTCCTCGGGCGTGACGCTGGCGATGGCGCCGAACAGGTAGGAGTTGAGCTTGGCGTTGCTGCCGCCCGGCGCGATGCCCATGAGCATGACGCCCCCCGCGATGCCGCCGTAGAACAGCAGCGCCAGCGCCACGTCGCCGCTCGTCCGGCCCCTGGCCCTGACCAGCTCGATGGCCACGGCGCCGATGATGGAGACGATCACGGCGGTGAGCACGGGCGCGGTGCCGGTCAGGAAGCCCAGCGCCACGCCGGTCAGCGCCACGTGCCCGATGCCGTCGCCGAGCAGCGCCAGACGGCGCTGCACGATGAACGTGCCCACGGCGGGCGCGCAGAGCCCGACCAGCAGCGCCGCGACGAGCGCGAGCTGGAAGAGCTCCTCCTGGAGTAGCTCGATGATCACCTTGGTTCCCCCTGCCAGCCGGTGAGCGGCCCGGCGACGGACTCCACCGCGTGCGCGTGCTGGTGGTCGTGCCCCGGCCGGGCGCACTCGCCCTCCGGGCGCGGCGGCGGCCCGTCGTGAACGACGCGGCCCTCGCGGATCAGCACGCCGCGCGTGATGATCGGCTCCAGCGGGCCCAGCTCGTGGGCCACCAGCACCACCGTCTTCCCGCCGAGCACCAGACCCGCCAGCGTGTCGGCCAGCAGCTGCTGCGTCTCGGCGTCCACCCCGGCGGTGGGCTCGTCCATCACGTACGTGTCCGGCTCGCCGGCCAGTGCCCGGGCGATGAGCACCCGCTGCTGCTGGCCCCCGGACAACGACTGGACGGGGTCGTTCGCCCGCGCGGTCAGTCGTACGGCCTCCAGTGCCTGCGCGACGGCGGACCGGTCGGCCGCGTTCGTGCGGCGCAGACGGCTCTGGCGGGCGATGCGGCCGGAGGCGACCACCTCGCGCACGGTCGCCGGCACGCCGCCGCCCACCTGGAGGCGCTGCGGCACGTAGCCGATGCGCCACCAGTCGCGGAACTTCGCCGGCGGGACGCCGTACAGGAGAGTGCGCCCGCCGCTCAGCGGAGTGAGGCCGAGCAGCGCGCGCACCAGCGTGGACTTGCCCGACCCGTTGGCCCCGAGCAGGGCCACGACCTCCCCGGAACTGACGGTCAGATCGATCCCCTGCAGGACGGATTTGCCGTCGTAGGAGACCCGGCCGCCGGTCATCGAGAAGGCCGTTTCAGTCATGCCGTACACCCCAGTGCTGTTTGTAGGGTTTTGAGGTTATCGCGCATCGCCGAGACGTAGTCTCCGGAGGGCTTGCTCTCCAGCGGGTCGAGCACGGCCGTCTTCGCGCCGACCTGGCTCGCCAGCACCTCGGCCACCTTCGGGCTGACCAGAGACTCGGTGAAGACCGTGGTGACGCCCTCGGACTTGGCCAGCTTGGCCACCTCGGACAGGCGCGCCGGGGACGGCTCCATCTCGGGGTCGAGCGTGATGCCGACCTGCTTGAGCTTGTAGCGGTCGGCCAGGTAGCCGAACGCCTCGTGCGCGGTGACCAGCGTCTTCGACCGGCACGTGGTCAGCCCCTGGCTGAGCTCCTGGTCGAGGCCGGTGAGGGTGGCGGCCGTCTTGGCGGCGCGGTCACGGTAGCCCTGGGCGTGCGCGGGGTCGGCGGCGGCCATGCGCTCACCGAGCTTGGTGGCGACGGTGGCCAGGCGGGAGGGGTCGAGCCAGATGTGCGGGTCGTACGAGACGTCCGCGTGCTCGGCGTGCTCCTCCTCGCTCTCTCCTTCGTGCTCGTGCTCGTGCTCATGCTCGTCCTCGCCGGCGGGGAGCGTGGTGACGGCGGTGGCGGCGTCGAAGCTCGTGTCGGGCTCGACGGCGTCGTCGACGGCCGGCTGGATGCCCTTGATGTAGACGGTGAGGGCGGCGTTCTTGATGTCGGTGACCTGCTTGATGCCCAGCTCCAGGTCGTGCGGCTCGACACCTGGCGCGGTCAGCACGGTCACGTTGGCGTCGGATCCCCCGACCTGCTCGCTCAGCCACTGCAACGGGTAGAAGGCGGCGACCACTTCCGGCTTCCCGGTCTCTGCAGCGGTGGTCTGGGCGGAGCCGCTCCCGCAGGCGGCGGTGGCCAGCGCGGCCGCCAGCGCGGCGGTTCCAGCCAATGAACGAGCGGCACAAGCCCGGGAAAATCCTGACATCATGCGACCCAGTATGCGCCGAAATGAAAACGGTTGTCAAAATCCGCTCCCACCCCGGCTCCGCCCCCACAAGACGCTATTCACCCCAACGCTCCAGGCCGCAGCCGGGGTCCGGTGCGGGCCCGGATGTGCACCAGCGGCCCCGCCCCACAGGCAAGGCCGCACGGCACCTTCACCTCACGGGCCTGGGTGGTAACTGACATCTGGGACCCGCCATGGGTTCGCGAGACGCGCCGATGTGAAGGGCCGCCGGCCTCACGGATGGCCGCTTGCCTCCTGCCCAGCCGGGCTCACTGTGCCGGCCTCGCCTCACGGTCGGGGGCATCTGCCTTACGTGCGCGAGCGTTGCCCAGTCCGGTGAGACCGCCTCACGAGTGCCACCTCGCCCCGCGCTCAGGGGCGGGGACCGCGTCTGGTGCCCGTCCCGTATTTGGGTGCCGGCCTCGCGGAGCGAGGCCCATTAAATAGGGATGCCGGTCGGCGGCTGGGGGCCCGGCGCGCCGATCGGCATCCCGTCATCACCTCGGTGATCACGCGTCGGCAGAGCCGTTGCCGACGCCCGAGGTGACGTCTTACGCGACCGCGACGGCGCTGTCGCGCAGGCGCCGTTCACCGGTGTAGTCGTGCGTCCGGTTCCCGTGCGGGAACCCGACGTGCGTCTGTCCCTCATCGGCGGCCGGCCCGTGGATGGCCTCCGCGGGTACGCCGGTCACCTGTCCGGCCACGGCGAGCGTCCAAGGCGCGACCGACTCCTCGAACTCCTCGGAGCCCACCGTGGCGTGCTCGATCCGCCGGGCGACGGCGTGAGCGGGCGGGATGTCCGCGCCCACGCCGAGGCCGGGCCAAAGGGAATGGCGGGCCGCCGAGCCCCGCGTCACGATGCCGTCGGGGTCCTCGATCTGCTGGTGGGACGAGGTGCCGAAGACGGCGGAAAGCCCTGCCACGCTGGGCGCGTGGCAGGTGCGGTAGCAGGAGTCCACAGTTCTGGTGCCGATCATCGTGACGCTGTTGGGGCCATGGCCGGACGGCCAAAGCTCATGATCCCCTCCATTCCGCATACAATGTACGGTATTCCGGGCTAAACCGCACGGGCAAGGTTCTCGTTCAGCAGGTCGCTCACCGCGTGGATGGCACGCAGTGTCGGAACCTCGGCGCCGGTGAGATCGGCCAGCTCGACCACCGCGGACAGCAGCACGTCGAGCTCCAGTGGCTTGCCCTTCTCCAGGTCCTGGAGCGTGGACGTCTTGTGCTCGCCTGCCTTCTCTGCCCCGCGCAGGCGGCGTTCGATGGAGATGCCCGGATCGCAACCGACGCGACGGGCCACCTCCACGGTCTCCTGCATCATGGCCACGACCAGCTCCCTGGCGCCGTCGTGGCGGCAGATGCCCGCCATCGTCGCCCGGGCCAGGGCGCTGATCGGGTTGAATGCAATGTTTCCCATGAGTTTGATCCAGATGTCCCGGCGGAGGTCGGTCTCCACAGGACACTTCAGGCCGCCTGCGACGGCGGCCTCGCTGAAGGACGTGCAGCGCTCCGTCAGCTTGCCGTTGGGCTCGCCGATGGAGAATCGGGTGCCTTCGAGGTGGCGGATCACGCCGGGTTCCTCGATCTCGGTCGCGGCGTAGACGACGCATCCGATGGCGCGGTGCAGCGGCAGGGCCGCCGTCACCGCGCCGCCCGGGTCCACGCTCTCGATGCGGTAGCCCTCGTAGGGGCCCTTGAGCCCGTGGAAATACCACCACGGGATGCCGTTCTGGGCGGCGATGATGCTCGTGGTCTCGTGGAGGAGCGGCCTGATCATGGGGCCTGCGGAGGCGTAACTGTTCGCCTTGAGGCCCAGGAAGATGTGGTCCACCGGCCCGACCTGGTTGGGGTCGTCGGTGGCATGGGGATGGGCGACGAAATCGCCCCTGGGGGAAAGCACCCGCACACCGGCGCGGCGAATTGCTTCGAGGTGCGCACCTCTCGCGATGAGATGCACCTCGACTCCCGCTGTGTGGAGGGCGGCCCCCACGTATGCGCCGATGGCGCCGGCGCCAAGAACAGCCACCTTCATGCTGCGCTCCGTTCTCGCGTCGGAGGTGTACGGGCCCGTACACGAGATGGGCCGCGAGATGCGGCCCACCGTGTATTCGGTATACAGTATGGAAAAAGGTGGGTCAAGGAGCGTGCCTGTGACCGTTTTGCGGCATGTACCAGTGGTGGAAGCGAGGTCGCGGACCTCTGCTGACCGGGCGACGCCTCCGCCGGACCCCACGCGACCGCCTCTCGCCGAAGCTCTCGCCCACCGCCGCGCCGACCCGTCACACCCGCCGGCGACGCCGCCCGTCTCGGCTCTCACCGCCACGAACGCTTACGCGGTCACAAGCCCGGGCCCGCGGCGGGTGACCGATCACGTGCCGCTCGGAGGAGCGCCGCCCGGGCTGGCGCTGCGACCGGTCAAGCCGCTCGAGACCACCACCGGGCCCTCGGCGCCCATCAGCATCGAACGGGCCCTGCCGTACGAGCTCACGGTCGTGGACGCTGCTCGGCCGCCAGACCCGGGAAGCACACCGACGGCGTGGAACGGGACGAGCCACCCGCTGGCGTCCATCTGGGTGATCGAGCGGGCGGCGTCCAGTGGGGCTACCGGGCCTGGAGTCGAGCCGGGCAGCCCTGCCGGGCCGCCCGCGTCCTGTGGGACCCACCCGGGACGCGTGTGTCCGCGCCCGGAGGAGCCAGGCCGGGGCGTCTGCGTCCGTTGGGATGCCGGTCCGGTCGGGGCCGGTGTGTCCCGTGGGGGGGAGGCGGTCCGGGGC
>NZ_POUD01000377.1 GCF_003236395.1 Nonomuraea aridisoli
CGCCGTCTGATCAACCTCGGACTCGCCCACACCAACGGCATCTGGACTGTCATCCCGATCACTGCATAGCAAAAGGGTGAGCCGACTCATGCCGACTCACCCAGCAAGATCTTCAGGACACTCCTAGGCGCCGAAGGAGCGGGCCGCTCCTTCGGCGGGTGCCACGGCTCAGGCGGGGATCTCGGCGGTGGCGGTCAGGACCGCGCGGGCGAGGATGTGGCCGGACATGGTGAAGCCCAGGTAGGCGGGGGTGGCGTCGGCCGGGACGCCGATGTGCTCGACGTCCAGGGCGTGCACCACGATGAAGTAGCGGTGGGGGCCGTGGCCGGCGGGCGGCGCGGCGCCGACGAAACGGGCCACGCGGGCGTCGTTGGGCAGCTGGAAGGCGCCTTCGGGCAGGCCGGAGCCGGCGTTGTCGCCCGCGCCCGCCGGCAGCTCGGTGACGGTGGCGGGGATGTCGGCCACGGCCCAGTGCCAGAAGCCGGAGCCGGTGGGGGCGTCCGGGTCGTAGACGGTCACGGCGTAGCTCTTGGTGCCCTCGGGGGCTCCGCTCCAGGACAGCTGCGGGGAGACGTCCTGGCCGCCGGGGATGCCGGCGGACATCTGCTCAGGGGGCAGGGCCGCGCCGTCGGTCACGGTCGCGCTGGTGACGGTGAACGTCGCCGCCTCGGGCAGGCGGGCGAAGGGGTCATTGTGGCTCATCGCGTACGTCTTTCCCTAGTCGAAGGAACGAAATCGATCGTAGCACGAATAATCGATTATTTTGCCGAGGCCGTTATGATGTGGCCGTGACTCAGACGGTCGGAGGACCTGCGGCGGCGGGGAAGCAGATGCTCTCGGAGCAGGTTCACGCCCGGCTCCGGGCGGCCATCCTGCACGGGGCCCACGCTCCCGGAGACGCCCTCAAGCCGCAGGAACTCGCCAAGGAGCAGGGGGTCAGCCTCGCCGTGGTGCGCGAGGCCCTGGTGCGGCTGGTGGGGGAGGGGCTCGCCGACCGGCTGCCCAACCGCGGCTTCGCCGTGCCGGCCTTCTCCGACCGCCGCTGGCAGGAGCTCACCGAGGCCCGCCTGACCGTCGAGGAGCCCATGCTGCGCATGTCGGTCCAGCGCGGCGACGTCGAGTGGGAGGCTCGCGTCCGCGCCGCGCACCACAGGCTGGCGCGCACCCCGGCGTTCGCGCCCGAGGAGGGCGAGTACTACAGCGACGCCTGGGCCGAGGCCCACCGCGCCTTCCACCGCACACTCCTGGAGGGCTGCGGCAACTCCGTGCTGCTCGACACCTTCGACCGGATGTGGACGGCGAGCGAACTGGCCCGCCGCTGGTCCGGCCACAGCACGCCGCACCGTTCGTCGGCCGACGAACACCGTCGCCTCGAGGAGGCCGCTCTCACCCGCGACCCCGCCGCCGCGGCCGCGGCTCTCGTGCGGCATCTGAGCCTCACCGCCGCGGCGCTGTCACCGGAGTCGGCGACCGGGACGAGCTAGACGGCGAGGGCGTGGGCGGTCAGGCCGGCCCAGGACTCGGCCTGGCGGACGAAGGCGGCGGCCTGGTCGGGCCAGTGGTGGCGCAGCCGGGCCTCGGCGTGGCCGAGCGCCCCGAGCTTGACCCGCCGCGCGGGGTTCTCCTTGAGGTCGAGGACGGCGTTCAGCACGGAGTCCACGTCGAGGGGCACGACGAGCCCGCAGCCGATGGGCTCGACCAGCGGGGCGCCCGGTGGGGTCGTGATGACCGGCAGGCCGCGGCCCATGTAGTCCATGATCTTCGTGGGCGGCGTCCGGACGGTGTCGCGGGCCAGCGACAGCCCGGCCAGCGCGCCCTCGGCCATGCGCAGGGCGTGGCGGTTGGGCACGTAGCCGAACCAGTCGAGCAGGCCCACGCGCTGGGCGTCGCGCAGCAGCGGGCGCACCCCGGGGGCCGCCGCGCCGATCAGGTCCATCCGCACGCCGTACGGGATCAGGCGCTCGGCCAGGCCGATCAGCTCGTGCACGCCGCTTTCGGCCGACAGGCGGCCGATGTGCACGACCCTGGTGTCGCCCGGGAGGGGCGGGCCGGGCGACACCAGGGTCCCCTCGGGCACCACCTCGGGGCTGATCACCCGGTGGCGCCGCGCGGCGCGGGCGAGGTTCCTGGGGGTGACGGGCTCGCGTACGTCCCAGACGACCGGAGGGCGCCGGTGGGGCAGGGCGCGCAGCAGCCGGTGGTCGTGGACGATCAGCAGGTCCGCGTCGCGGACGCCGCGTCTCAGCGCGCTGCGCGCCTTGCCGTACGAGGCCTCGTGGGCCACGTCCACCGCGGTCAGCCTCATGGCGGGGGTCACGTTGAAGAACGTGAACGGCGCGACGTAGGTCACCTCGTGACCGGCGTCGAGCAGTGCCCGGATCTGCCGGTGCATGATCCGGGCGTCCTCGGGGTGATGGACGGTCGTGGCGACACATGCGCGCATGTGTCGATGGTCCGTGCCTACCAGGTCAAAGGCGTTAATGCGGGTGGAACGGTCGCTTAACTTCGCGCGGGGCGCCGATAGAGCCACGTCAGGCGCGGCTCCAGCACCCACTTGAAGATCGCCCTGGTCTGCGGCAGGCACAGGATGATGGCCAGCGCGAAGCAGGCCGAGCTGATCGCCAGCACGCCGAGCGGCCCGAACAGCCACGGGAACTTCAGCCAGCCCATCTCCTTGGCGATCATGACGGGGATGCCGTGGAGCAGGTAGCAGTAGAGCGTGCGGGTGCCGAGGTCGGTGTACCAGGTCTCCTTCCTGGGCACCAGCGCCAGCACCGCGACGCACAGGGCCAGCGCGCACACCAGCAGGCCGGTGCGCAGGCCGAGACCTTCGTACCACTCGAGGCCGAGCTTGTCGTAGCTGCCCTTGAAGTAGAACGGCGCGACGGGCGTGCGGGTGGCGGCGACGTAGATCGCCACCGCGGCCGCGGCGAGGATGACGAACACCCCGGCGATCTTGATCCAGAGCCGGTTGAGCAGCTCGAAGTGCTCGGGCTGCAGCACCAGGCCGATCACGAAGAACGGCATGAGACCGAAGAAGCGGTCGAGGCTGAAGTCGCCGTTGATCTCGCTGAAGCCGGCGAACAGGTAGATCGCGATGGCCACCGGCACGGGGTGTTTCATCCGCTTCCACACCGGTGTGGACAGCCGCCAGAACAGCAGCGCCACCAGGTACCAGTTGAGCCACGCCGGGTCGTCGATCGACAGGCTCCACTTGTGGCCCAGCGCCCACCGCAGCGCCGCGTAGCCGACCTCGACCACCACGTACGGGATGAGCAGCGTGTCGACCAGCTTGTTGACCTTGGCGGTCGAGTTGTGGGCCCAGAAGTTTCGCGACAGGTAGCCGCTGATCAGCACGAACAGCGGCATGTGGAACGTGTAGATGAAGATGTAGAGCGACCTGGAGGAGTCGGCCGTCAGCGTGGGCACCAGCGCGTGGCCGAGCGGCACCAGGGCGATCAGGAGGAACTTGACGTTGTCGAGGAACGGGTCGCGCTTGCGCGGGCCCGGGTCCGGCTCCTGCTGCTCACCGGGCGCGACGCCCCGGCCCACCGCGGGCTGGGGCGCGGTGAGGTCACCGGCGCCGACGCCATGGGGGTCGGTGGACGCGCCCCAGTACGTCCCTTGTGGTAACGGCCAACTCGGTCCCGTGGCGCCGGGCCCGTCATCGGCGGGCCTCCGCGGAGTCGTGACGGGCGGGGAGGATCTGGTGTCAGACACGGGGGGAGTCGCTCAGCTTCGCTCGGGGCCGGGGAACACGACGGCAGGCGCCCAGCGGGTCTTGCGGACCCGTGTCGCGCTGCGTCGCCGACCTGCAACAGATTAGCCCGTCCGCCGTTCCCCTCGGCCCGGAACGCCCGGTTACACAGGGAACTTTGAGACTCAGGTGCAGACGTTCTTCTGCTCCGACGCAGTGATGGTGCTGCTCTCGACGCTGTCGGGGAGCTTGGTCACCTTGACCGACTCGAAGTCCTCACCGATCACGAGCTGGGTCACCGGAGTGCTCTTGACGGTCGTGCCCGTGGCCGAGACGCCGGCCGTGGACGCGTACGCCTGCGCGCCGACCGCCGGGACCTTGCCCTGCTCGGCGGCGGGCTTGGGCAGCACCGATCCGGCCAGCGTGTCCGCGCCGGCGGAGGCCATGTCGGTCGGCTTGGCGTAGTGCACCGCGGTCTTGGCCAGGCTCTGGCCGTCGGGCGACTCGTAGTTTCCGACCCCGACGACGTTGAAGCCCTGCTTGGCGAGCATGTCGGCGACCTCGGCGGCCTTGCCCGGGGTCTTGGTGCCGTTGAGCACCTGGACCCTCACCTGCTCGGGCTTGACGGTGACCTTGGGCTTGGCGCTCGCGCTGGCGGTCGGCGTCGGCTTGGCCTCTTCGGTGTCGGTCTTGATGGCGGTGAACAGCTCGGTGGCGTCGGGCTGCTTCCAGATGACGCGGTTGGTGTCCTTGGGGTCGGGCACCCACGGCACCGTGGTGAACTGCACGCCGTTGGCGGTCATCTCGCGGGCGCTCATCGCGATCTGGATGAGCTGCTCGGTGTCGTTGGCCAGCTCGGGGTCCATGGTGACCGAGCCGGCCGCGGCGGCGATGAACTCGCGCAGGCGTCCGACGTCGGTGAGCAGCTCGCTGCTGGTGGCCTTGGCGACGACCTTGCTGAGGAAGATCTGCTGGCGCTTGATGCGCTGGATGTCGCTGCCGTCGCCGTAGTGGCGCAGGCGTACGTAGCCGAGGGCCTTCTCGCCGTTCAGCAGGCTCTTGCCGGGCGGGAGCACCAGCTTGGAGGCCTTGTCGTTGACGCCCGACTTCAGGCAGATCTCGATGCCGCCGAGGGCGTCGACGATGTTCTTGAAGCCGCTGAAGTCGACCTCGACGAAGTGGTTGATGCGGATGCCGGTGAGGGTCTCGAGGGTGGAGATCGTGCAGGCGATGCCGCCCGAGTTGTACGCAGAGTTGATCATGTCGCGGCGCGGGGCCATCTCCTGTTTGGTGGCCTCGTTCTTGCACCGGGGGATCTCGACCATGGAGTCGCGCGGGAAGCTGATCAGGCGGGCCTTGTCGCGGTTGGGCGAGATGTGCATCAGGATGATCGTGTCGGTGCGCTTGCCGCCCGCGTCGGCCGTCCGGGCCAGCTGCTGGCCGTACTTGGCGTTGCCGTCGCCGGCGCGCGTGTCGGAGCCGACGAGCAGCACGTTGAGCGCCCCCGTGTCCGGCGGACGCGGGTTGATGATGTCCTCTTTGACGCTCTTCTCGTTGATGTTGCCGAAGGCGTCGCGGTAGGCCGTGTACGCCGTGAGCGCGCCGGCCACCATGACCGTGGTCATGCCGATGCTGACCCAGGCCAGCACGCGCATCTTGGTCTGGCCGCCTCCGCCCTTGCCGGAGCGGTGACCGCGCGGGGGCCGGTCGTCGGGCGGGGGAGCCCCTGCGGCCGCTCTTCTGGCCATCCTGCTGCCCGGCTGCGTGGGGGCCACACGGCGGCCCAGCTCATGATCGACTACCGGCACGCCCCTGTAGTCACTCATACGCCCCTAGCCTCTTTCCTCGCACCTGGTGCGCCGGCCCGGTCGCTACGCGCCACGACACCAGGTACACGTACGGCGTGCCTCGAGCAACGACCGCGGGGAACGACCGTGACCAGGGCGTGATGTTTCCGCGGCAAAGCATACTCAGACCCGGACATTGGGTGGAATATCATCGCCAAACTCTTTCTCGCTGCCGGACTGTCTTAGCACGTCAGGGCGAAGGCTCAGAGCCGCCGCCAAACAGGCCAAGGGCACGGCCGGCAGGACGTACCGGTAGTCGAACTCGGCGGTCGCGGCCGGTGTGATCAACAGCACAACGGCCGCCGACCACGAGACCGGCCAGACCGGAACCCCGGTGCGGCGCCTCCCGCGCCACCTGCGCGCGAGCGCCGCCGCCGGGGGCACCAGCAGGACGGCGAGAAGCACCGTGCCGGGCAGCCGCGCGAAACCCTGGTAGGCCCGCAGCACGCCGGCGTAGGGTTCGACGATCTCTGTGCCGATCGCGCCCTGTTCATAGAGCTTGGCATATTCTGCACCGACCTGTGCCGGATAGCGGCCCGGCGGCCCCGGTGGGGTCTCCGGGAACTGGTAGTAGCCGTAGACCTCGGCGTCGGGGTAGACCGGCCGGCCCCAGACGAACGTGCGGCCCAGCTCCGTCAGCACCGACGCGGCGTAGTCGAGCGGCTGGGCGGTGATCGCCCGCATCGCGAACCTGGCCGCCAGGTCGTCGTTCGCCTTCGCGAACGTGATGTCCGGCAGCAGCACGAGCGGGGAGTCCTTGGCCCAGATGTACTCCTGCGACGGCGGGCGCTGCTCCGGCGGGCGCGGATCGCACAGGACGCGCAGGTCGGGCGCCGGGTCCATGCGGTCGCAGTCGGCGAACGACATCGTCCGGGCGTACAGGAAGACGCCGTTGGCGCCGACGATGCCGACGCGCTCGTAGGTGGCGTAGAACCAGGCGCCGTACGCGACGACCGGGACCAGCGCGGCGGCCAGCAGCACCCCCGCCGGTCTGATCTGCCGGCGCAGCACGAACCACGCCGCCAGCACGACGATGAGCGGCTGGCCGACCGTCCTGGTGAGGGTCGCGGCGGCCAGCAGCAACCCGATCAGCACGACGGTGGACGTGCGCCGCGTCACGCACAGCGCCACGGCCAGCACGATCAGGAACATGAACAGGGTGTCGGAGACCAGCAGGTGCTCCAGCTCGACCTGGTACGCGTCGAGCAGCACGGGGGCCGCGGCCAGCGTCGCCGCCCATCTCGGCGCCCGCCGCGCCGCCCGGTAGACCAGCAGCCCCGTCGCCAGGCCGAGCAGGTGCTGGGCCAGCGCGACGGCGCCGAAGGAGTGCAGCGGCTCCAGCAGCTTGAGGAACATCGAGTAGCCGGCCGGCCGCACCAGGTCGGGGCGGGGGTGGAAGACCGTGACGACGTAGGTGTAGGTGTCGGGGAACCACAGGGCCGGGCGGTAGCCGAGCATCGCCAGCACGCGCAGGGCGGCGCCGGCCGCGAACAGGCCGAGGAACCAGCCGTGCCGCCGTACCAGCCCGGCCGCGTCCCGCGGCAGCCGCCGCCGGCCGCGCCCGCTCGCCACGTCCTCGGCCTGAGCCGTCCGCCTCACCGGCACACCCTCCATCGCACCCCCACGTCACCCACCGCTCCTCCCCACTCGCTCCCGGAGGCGGGGTGGCGGGCTGGCTCTCCGCCGCGCGTCCGCGTCCCCGCCCGGGAGGCGAGGTGAAGGAGCGGCCCTTCGGTCCGCGTC
>NZ_POUD01000378.1 GCF_003236395.1 Nonomuraea aridisoli
ACCGGGTGGGGGCCTTTCGGGGCTGGGTGGAGGGTCAGCTCTCCAGCTCGGTCGTGAGACCGCGGGTGACGTTGGGGTCGACCGGGACGCCCGGGCCCATCGTCGTGGAGAAGGTGACCTTCTTCAGGTAACGGCCCTTGGCGGCCGACGGCTTGAGACGCAGCACCTCGTCGAGCGCGGCGGCGTAGTTCTCCACGAGCTGGCGCTCGTCGAACGACGTCTTGCCGATGATGAAGTGCAGGTTGGCCTGCCGGTCGGTACGGAACTCGATCTTGCCGCCCTTGATCTCCGTCACGGCCTTGGCGACGTCGGGCGTCACCGTGCCGGTCTTGGGGTTGGGCATGAGGCCACGCGGGCCGAGCACACGACCGAGGCGGCCGACCTTGCCCATCAGGTCGGGCGTGGCCACCACGGCGTCGAACTCGTTGAGCCGGTTGCCCTTGGCGATCTCGTCGATCAGCTCGTCGGCGCCGACGATGTCGGCACCCGCCTCGCGGGCCGCCTCGGCACGGTCACCGGTCGCGAAGACCAGGACCCGGGCGGTCTTACCGGTGCCGTGCGGAAGGTTGACCGTGCCGCGCACGATCTGGTCGGCCTTGCGAGGGTCGACGCCCAGGCGGAGCGCGACCTCCACGGTGGCGTCGAACTTGGTGGTCGACGTCTCCTTGGCCAGTTTCGCGGCCTCTACGGGCGTGTAGAGCTTGTCGCGGTCGACTTTGACCGACGCGTCCTTGTAGCCCTTGCTGCGCTGCATTCTTGACTCCTAGTGGTGTGCGGGCCGGTGAGCGGCCCTCCCACGACTTCTGGGAAAGGTCTTACTCGGCGACGGTGATGCCCATCGACCGGGCGGTGCCGGCGATGATCTTCTCGGCCGCCTCGATGTCGTTGGCGTTGAGGTCGGGCATCTTCGTCTCGGCGATGCTGCGCAGCTGCTCGCGGCTGAGCTTGCCCACCTTGTCGCGGTGCGGGACCGCGCTGCCCTTGTCGAGACCCAGGGCCTTCTTGATCAGCTCGGGCGCCGGCGGCGTCTTCGTGACGAAGGTGAAGCTGCGGTCTTCGAAGATGGTGATCTCAACGGGGATGATGTTGCCCCGCTGCGACTCCGTCGCGGCGTTGTACTGCTTGACGAAGTCCATGATGTTGACGCCGTGGGGACCGAGGGCGGTACCCACCGGCGGCGCCGGGGTGGCCTGGCCAGCGGGGAGCTGGACCTTCACCAGAGCGGCGATTTTCTTCTTCGGAGGCATGTGTCCTTCTCCGGGTCCTGATAGCGATGCCGTCCGGCCCGCGGGCGCGGCCCGGACATGTCGGCGGCCGCCCTTCGCGAGAGGCGGCCGACCGAACGTCTAAGTGTATGTGATCGTCTTAGATCTTCGAGACCTGGTTGAACGAGAGCTCGACCGGCGTCTCACGGCCGAAGATCGAGACGAGCACCTTGAGCTTCTGCGACTCGGGGCTGATCTCGCTGACCGAGGCGGGCAGCGTGGCGAACGGGCCGTCCATGACCGTGACGGACTCGCCGATCTCGAACTCGACCGTCGGGCCGGCGGTCGTCTTGGCCGCCGCCTTCTTGGTCTCCTCGCTCGGCTCGGGCGCCAGCAGCTTGGCGACCTCGTCGAGGCTGAGCGGGCTCGGCTTGTTGGACAGGCCCACGAAGCCGGTCACACCGGGCGTGTTGCGCACGGCGGCCCAGGACTCGTCGGTCAGCTCCATGCGCACCAGCACGTAGCCGGGCAGCACCCGCTCCTTGACCGGCACCTTCTTGCCGCTCTTGAACTCCTGGACGGTGTGCGTCGGCACCTCGACCTGGTAGATGTAGTCCTCCATGTTGAGCGACACGTTGCGGCTCTCGATGTTGGACTTCACGCGGTTCTCGTAACCGGCGTAGGAGTGGATGACGTACCACTCACCGGGCTGGCCGCGCAGCGACGTCTTGAACTCCTCGACGGGGTCGACGTCGGGAAGAACGGCACCGTCCTCGACGGCGGGCGCCTCTTCGGCAGCCTCGTCGCTCTCCGCGACCTCGGCCTCCTCGAGAGCCGCCTCGGCGGCTTCCTCAGTGGCCTCTTCCAGCTCGTCGCCCCACTCGTCGCGGGGGTCCTCCGCCGGAACTGAAGACTCGGACACGGTGACTCTTCCTCTTTCGTCGTATCGTCGAATCGAATGGCGACTCCGTCAGGCGTGCACCGGCGGCGTCTCGGTCAGCCGAAGATCCGGAGGACCGCCCATCCCAGGGCACTGTCGAGCCCGTACACGATCGCGACCATGATCAGGACGAATACCAGAACGACCGTGGTGTAGGTGATGAGATCCTTGCGTGTCGGCCAGATGACCTTGCGAAGCTCGTTGACGACCTGCCGGTAGAAGAGGGCAGGAGAAGTGCGCGTCTTCTTTTCGCCACTGGGCTTGTCCGCGGTCTCGCCGCGCGTGTCGATCGCCACAGTCCTCACCTGATCTGTCGTATCCAACGCAGTTTTGCGGCGCGCTTACACGCCAATTATTGCGCGGACCGCACTCGCAGGGCACGAGGGACTCGAACCCCCAACCGCCGGTTTTGGAGACCGGTGCGCTACCAATTGCGCCAGTGCCCTATGTCGTAGACCAGACTACCCTGATCGACTCACTGCCCGGACCGAACCGCTCAGCGACTTGAGGCGGAAGGACCAGGCGAAAGCATACGGGTGATTCCCCGCTACGTCGAACTCGAATCCGATCGCCCAGGTCACACGCGTACGGGACCCTCGTGGGAGCATGGACACATGTCCACCCGACCCCGCATCTCCGCCAGAATCTCCGCGATTTCCGAGTCCGCCACGCTCGCCGTGGACGCCAAGGCCAAGGCGATGAAGGCCGCCGGGCGCCCGGTCATCGGCTTCGGCGCGGGCGAGCCCGACTTCCCGACGCCCGGCTACATCGTCGAGGCGGCGGTCCAGGCGGCCCGCGAGCCGCGCTTCCACAAGTACACGCCCGCCGGCGGCCTGCCCGAGCTCAAGCAGGCCATCGCCGCCAAGACGCGGCGCGACTCCGGCTACGCGGTGGAGGCCTCGCAGGTCCTCGTCACCAACGGCGGCAAGCAGGCCGTGTACGAAGCGTTCGCGACGCTGCTCGACCCGGGCGACGAGGTCCTGGTCGTGGCGCCGTACTGGACGACCTACCCCGAGGCGATCAAGCTGGCCGGGGGCGTGCAGGTCGACGTCGTGACCGACGAGACGACCGGCTACCTCGCGACCGTCGAGCAGCTGGAGGCCGCGCGCACCGAGCGGACGAAGGTGCTGCTGTTCGTCTCTCCGTCCAACCCGACCGGCGCCGTCTACTCGCGCGAGCAGACCGTCGCGATCGGCCGCTGGGCCGCCGAGCACGGCCTGTGGGTCGTCACCGACGAGATCTACGAGCACCTCGTGTACGGCGGCGCCGAGTTCACCAGCATCGCCACGGCCGTGCCCGAGCTGGGCGACCGAGTCGTGATCCTCAACGGCGTGGCCAAGACGTACGCGATGACGGGCTGGCGCGTGGGCTGGCTCATCGGCCCGTCCGACGTGGTCAAGGCGGCGACCAACCTGCAGTCTCACGCCACCTCCAATGTCTCCAACGTCGCGCAGATGGCGGCGCTGGCGGCGGTGACCGGCGACCTGTCGGCGGTGGCGGAGATGCGTACGGCGTTCGACCGGCGCCGGCAGACGATCGTTCGGATGCTGAACGAGATCCCGGGCGTGTTGTGCCCGGAACCGAAGGGGGCGTTCTACGCATATCCCTCGGTCAAGGAGCTGATCGGCAAGGAACTGCGCGGCCGGCGGCCCCAGTCGTCCGGTGAGCTGGCGGAGCTGATCCTGGAGGAGGCCGAGGTCGCGGTGGTGCCGGGCGAGGCGTTCGGCACGCCGGGCTACTTCCGGCTGTCGTACGCGCTGGGCGACGACGACCTGGTCGAGGGCGTCAGCCGGCTGGGCAAGCTGCTCGCCGAGGCCCGCTGAGCTCAGGCCGAGGTGATGTCGTTCGCGATCGGCGTCATCTCGGTGGCCAGGCCGGGTGTCGCACCGATGTAGACGGCGGTGCCCGGCCGTTCCAGCCACATGAAGTTGTGCACGCCCGTGCGCGTGGTCCAGCGCAGCGCGGGCTTGCCCTCGTAGAGCGTCAGCCGCGACCTGGGGACCAGCGTGGCGAACTGCTCGGCCCTGCGCACGCCGCACACGACGCCGACGTAGACGCGCTCGTCGTTCTCCTTCCAGATCCTGCCCTTGACCTCGAGCGGGCGCCTGAGCGAGTCGAGGCGGGCGAACGAGCCCGCCTGCTCCAGGCCGGAGATGGCGGGCAGGCGCACGTCGGAGCCGCCGCACGACAGGGTGACGCCCTCGCGGGTGACGTCGGGGGTGGGCGCCGCCCAGGTGACCTCGGGGCGCGGCGTCGCGTGACCGCCGCCGCAGGCCGTGAGCAGGGCCATCACGCACATGACGAGCATCGCCGCCGGCCGCCGCATCGTCCCCCCGTACGCGAGTGGTTTCCGGGAAAGGCTCCCTAGTCTCCTACAGGAGCCCTAACGGAGGCGGCGATCCGGACGAGTTCGTCGCTGAGCGAGTCGCTGACCCGGATCCACACGCCCGTGCCGGGGCGTTCGAGCCAGGCGATCACGCGCCCGCCGTCGGGGTGCCTGCCGACCACGGCCGGCCTGCCCCGCACGGTGGTGGCGCGGGAGTCGCGCACGGTGACCCGTTCGCGGAAGCCGTCCCAGTCGGCGGCCACCGTACCGTGTTCGACCTGGACTTCGACAAATCCGGTCGCGGAGGTGTAGCGGGCGCGGACGCCCTCGGCGCCCGGGGCGGGCTCGATCGTGCCGCCGCCGCCGCGTTCGAGGCCGCGGGGCAGGTACGTCAGCCATAAGCGGTCGGAGACGACCGCGATCGGGCTCGGCTCCGCCGCTCCGGCGGCGGCCGGTCGGTCCGGCGACGGGGCCGGGGACGCCGTCGGGACCGGAGCCGGCGGGGGCGTCTCCATCGCGACACGCGGCGGGCGCCCGAAGCCGGAGGAGAACAACGCGTAGATGATGAGTGCCGTCACCGCGAAAGCCAGCGCCGCGAGCGCCGCGCGACGTCCCTGCCCGATGTTCTGCCCCTCGGCGATCATTCCTCCTTGATCCCCAATCTTGGGGACGTCCATACCATGCGTTCGCTTGGTCGCCGGTGACCTGCGAAAGGGCCGACCCGGCGGGGTCCAGGTGGCAAGATATGCGGATGGCAAGGCCCTTGCACGCGCTTCCCAAGGCACATCTCCACCTGCACTTCACCGGCTCGATGCGGCACTCGACGCTGATCGAGCTGGCCAGGGAGCAAAGGCTGCACCTGCCCGACGCGCTGGAGGAGGACTGGCCGCCCCGGCTGCGGGCCACCGACGAGCGCGGCTGGTTCAGGTTCCAGCGGCTGTACGACATCGCCAGGTCCGTGCTGACCCGGCCCGAGCACGTCTACCGGCTGCTGCGCGAGACCGCCGAGGACGAGGTGGCGGCCGGCTCGCGGTGGCTGGAGATCCAGGTCGACCCCTCGGGGTACGCCCAGCGCTTCGGCGGTCTGACGGCGACGCTGGAGCTCGTGCTGGACGCGGTGGAGCAGGCCGCCAAGCACGCGGGGATCGGCATCGCGGTGATCGTGGCGGCCAACCGCACCCGGCATCCGCTCGACGCGAACACCCTCGCCCGGCTCGCCACCCAGTACGCCGGCAAGGGCGTGGTGGGCTTCGGCCTGTCCAACGACGAGCGGCGCGGGCAGGCCAGGGATTTCGAGCGGGCGTTCCGGATCGCCAAGCGCGGCGGGCTGCTGGCGGTGCCGCACGGCGGCGAGCTGATGGGGCCGCGCAGCGTGGCGCAGTGCGTCGACGACCTCGGCGCCGACCGCGTCGGGCACGGTGTGCGCGCGGCGGAGGACGACTGGCTCATGCGGCGGCTGGCCGATCGGCAGATCTGCTGCGAGGTGTGCCCGACGTCCAACGTGGGGCTGGGGGTGGCCGAGAACGCCGAGCTGGTGCCGGTGCGGCGGTTGTTCGACGCGGGGGTGCCGATCGCGCTGGGCGCCGACGACCCGTTGTTGTTCGGGACGCGGCTCTTGCGGCAGTACGAGCTGGCCCGCGATGTCTACGGGTTCGACGATCGGGAGGTGGCGGAGCTGGCCCGCCAGTCCGTACGGTCGTCGGCGGCGCCCGAGTCGGTGCGCAAGGAGTTGCTCAAGGGCATCGACGACTGGCTGGCCTCACCTGAGTGACTCGGCGATCCTGACGGCCTCCTCCATCGTGCGCACGCCCTCCAGGCGGTAGTTGAGCGTGCCGTCCTGCCAGATGAGGGTGGGGGCGGCCTGGCGCAGGGGGATCTCGGTGCCGTCCTCGCGGCTGAGGTAGCCGAGCGGGTGCTCGCCGGGGATCCACCACGCGGTACGGCCGGAGACCTCGGTGTAGTCGGGCAGCGGGGTCAGCTTCTTGAAGAAGATCGGGTCGAGGGCGCCGTCGAACTGGTCGAGCCGGATGCCGTCCGGCCAGAACATCGACACGACCCTGCCGCCGTCGGCCTCCGTGACGCGTTCGGGGTCGCCCAGCGCGGCCGGGGTCTTGACCTGGAACGTCCGGGGTTGCCCGGACGGGGGCACGGTGCGTTCGCCGGGCAGCGGGGCGGTGGCGGTGATCGCCGGGCCCGGAGTGTCGCTGACGCGCAGTTCGACGCCCGCGAACCGGAGGATCCGCACCACGGCTTCCCGCCCCTGCGGCGTGCCCGCCGTGACGGCGATGACCGTGACGACCACCGCGCCCACGATCGCCCACCTCTTCCGCCGCACACGCCGCGCCGAATCCCGCCGCCCACCGCCTCGCCGACCCGGCGCCCGAGAATCCCTACCCCCACGAGGCCGAACGCCTGCACCAGAGGCGGACGTGAGATCCCGTGAATCGGACTCCTGCGGGTCGGGCCGCGCCGCAGGAGAGTCGCTCGGGAAGGCAGAGCCCTGAGGGAGAGGGGCCCGAAGGGTCCGGTCATGAGGAGCGGGGTCCTGCGCCGCCGCCGGGCCGCTTGGGGCCGAGTCCCGAAGAGGCCGGTCCTGAGGGGCGGGCACTGCCGCCGGGTTGCTTCGGGGCGGGTCCTGAAGGGTCCGGTCCTGTGGGGTGGAGGTGGCTTCGGTGTTCGGGGAGTCCGCGGCGGTGAGGCGGGCGCGGAGAGGATCGGCGTCCCGGGAGGCGCCTGAAGAGGCTCCCGGGGTGAGACGGGCGCGGATGGCGGCGGCCACGTCGGCGG
>NZ_POUD01000379.1 GCF_003236395.1 Nonomuraea aridisoli
GGTTCGGGCCGGCGTTCGCGGTGCAGGCAGGGTCGCTGGCGGGCGACGCGGTCTGGGCGCTGCTCGGGCTGGCGGGCGTCGGGGCGCTGTTCACGGTCCCGGTGCTCCGCGTGCCCCTGACGGTCGGCGGCTGCCTGCTGCTCGCCTGGCTCGGGCTGACCGGCCTCCGCGACGCCCTCTCCCCCAAGGCCGCCCCCGCGAGCACGAACGCACCCCCGGCCAGGAGCGCGCTCGCGGTCGGGGCCGCCATGTCGCTGGGCAACCCGTGGAACGTCGTCTACTGGTCGGGCGCGGCCGGCGCGGTCGGCGCCGTGCTCGGCGAGGACGCGGGGCCGGCGAGCCTGGCCGTCTTCTTCGCCGGGTTCATGACGTCGTCGCTGGCCTGGTGTTTCGTCGCGGCCGGGCTCATCGCGCTGCTGCGCCGCGCGTTGCCGCCGGCGGCCGTACGGGTGCTGGAGGCGGCCTGCGGGCTCGCGCTGCTCGTCTTCGCCGCGCTCCTCGCCGCCCGGCTCTTTCCCTGACCGTCGCGGCGATAAATGGATGGCCGCCGGACGGACGCCGAGGCTACGGTTGGCGCAGGTCAGCGAGCGGACAAGGCGTGGCGATGGCGTCCCGGGCGCCTCGGCGCACCCTGTCCGGCCGCGCGAACCCGCGGCTCTCCCGTACCGGAATCGACCGACGGCGAGGCGATGGTCGCCAGGGGCACCGTCCACACCCCCGACGAGCCGCGGGTTCGCCCCTCAGCGGTCGGCGAAGCGGTCGATGGCGGAGAAGATCGCCTTCTTGAACGCCTCGCTGCCGGTGTGCCCGGAGTCCTCCACGACGACCAGCTCGGCGTCCGGCCAGGCCTGGGCCAGCTCCCACGCGGTCTGCACCGGGCCGCCCATGTCCTGGCGGCCGTGGATCAGCACGCCGGGGATGCCGGCCAGCTTGCCCGCGTCGCGCAGCAGCACGCCCTCCTCCAGCCAGGCGGCGTTGGAGAAGTAGTGGGAGCAGATGCGGGTCATCGCCATGACGGCGTCGGCGGGGCGGTCGCTGTAGGCGTCGGGCTTGCCGTTGACCTCCAGAGAGATGACCGCGTCCTCCCAGGTCACCCAGTCGATGGCGGCCTTCTCGCGCACCTTCTCATCGGGGTCGGACAGCAGCCGCGCGTACGCCTTCAGCAGGTCGCCGTCGCGGTCGGCCTCGGGCACGCCGCGGCGGAAGCGGTCCCACGCCTCGGGGAAGAACCGGCCGACGCCGCGGTAGAGCCAGTCGATCTCGGAGCGGCGGGTCATCGTGACGGCCGGGATGATGATCTCCGACACGCGCTCCGGATGAGCCTCGGCGTAGGCCAGGATCAGCGTCGAGCCCCATGACCCGCCGTACAACAACCACTTGTCGATGCCGAGGTGCTCGCGCAGCAGCTCCATGTCGGCGACCAGGTGGTGGGTGGTGTTGGCGCTGAGGTCGGTCGCCGGGTCGGCGGCGTGCGGCCGGCTGCGACCGCAGTTGCGCTGGTCGAACAGGACGGTGCGGAACCGTTCGAGGTCGAACGTGCGGCGCGCGTTGATCGAGCAGCCCGACCCGGGGCCTCCGTGGACGATCGCCACGGGCTTGCCGTCGGGGTTGCCGCAGACCTCCCAGTAGACGAGGTTGCCGTCACCGACGTCGAGCATGCCGTGGTCATACGGTTCAACAGGGGGACGCAAAGGAGGCTCCTTCTCAGATGTAACAGCGCTTCAATATAGCGCCGTCACTCCAGCGACTTGAGCTCCTCCACGTAGTCGGCCAGCGGCCCCAGCCCCACGTCCGCGCGGCGCTGATCCACCTGCGCCTCGTTCTCGATCGAGGTGCGCGGGCGCCACTCGCCCTCAGGCGTCGTCTCCCACTGCGTGCCGTACACCTGTGGCCTGCGCTCCGCGACCCGCACCCGGTCGACCAGGAACGCCATCTCCGACGGGTCGGCGTCACCCTTCTCCACCGCCTGGCGCATCATCTCCAGGCCGCGCCGCTGCAGGTCGAGGTCGCGGTCGGCGTGCTGGACGAGCGCCCAGGCGGCCTGCGCACCGTCCTTGCCGACCATGGCGTACCCCGGCCAGCCGTGCTCGTCGAGGATCTGACGCATGCGCTCGGCGTTGGCCTTCTCCACACGGTCCCAGTCCTCCTGGGACGCCTCCATGGTGCGGATCTCCTGATCCTCCTTGAGCATCCGCAGCAGCTCGGCGCGCAGCTCCGGATTGTGCTGGGAGTCGCCACCACAGGCGACCAGCGTCAACGCGACCATCAGGAAGGCGAGCAGTGCGCGCATGACGTCACGCCACCTCGGTGTGCGAGACGCTCCAGGTGTTGCACGACCCGGGATCGGCCGTGCTGAATCCGCGCCTCACCCAGTGACGGATGGTGGCGGGCTTGCCGTACGACTCCTTCTCGCCCACGCTGTCGAGGAGGTCCACGAGGTGGTCCCAGTCCTTCGTGGTCCTGCCCTCCAGCGGCCACACGCTCTTGACGAAAGCGGCGGCCAGGCAGTCGGCCTGCAGGTTGGTGCGGCGGATCTGCTCCTGCAGCTCGGCCTTCTTGCCGTAAGGCAATTTCTGGAAGGCGGGGCCGATTCCGACGAGTTCCTGTACGTGGTAGGCGTACGCGTAGGCGGCCATGTCGAACAGCCACAGGTCATCGGGTTCGCTGAGCCATTCGCGCCCCATCTGGACGATGATGGTGCCGTTGTCGGAGCAATACAAGGCCTGCGAATCCTCCTTTCCGACGTCCAGGCCGCAGTACTTCTTCGGAATCCTGGTCATGTGCCGTACCTTCACCTTCTCGTACGGCAGGCCGGCGGCGGTGAGGTGCTGCTCCCAGGTCGTCCCCAGGCAGTCGATGACCGCGTCGAAGTAGGCGCGGGCCTTCTTGCGGTCGTTACGCTTGACCGGCTTCTCCGCGCACGTGGTGGACGGCAGGCGGCCGGTCTCGTAGAGCGGGTTGGTGGTGAGTTTTCGATCTTTGACGGGATATGTCGTAATTTCTGCGGAAGCGGCGCCCCCTAAAGGCGCGGTGAGAACGCCGGCCAGAGCCGCGATCAGGATAAGTTTCACGAATCGTGACAATAAGGCCTGACAGGTGCTACGGCAATCCGCTTAATCAGCGGCGATGACGGCTAGATCAACAAAGAAATATTCGAACCGCCACCTCGACTGATCCCGATATAACGCCTACTCTCGTGAACTCCCGCAAGAAAACGCGACGAAGGGGATTGACCATGGCAGACCGGCACCCGGCGCTGGCCCGGCTCGACGCCCTCCTCGGCCGCTGGACGGTGCGGCTCAAGGTCGACGGCGTCGGCGCGAGCTGGACGGAGTTCTCCTGGCAGGACGACGGCCTGTTCCTGCACCAGTACTCCGACGCCGACATCCCCCCGAGCGCGCCGGCGGCCTGGCGCGAGAACGCGCCCTTCCCCGTCACCAGTCTGATCGGCCTCGACGACACCTCGGAGCGGTTCACGATGCTGTACGCCGACGCGCGCGGCGTCCACCGGGTGTACCAGATGACGCTGGCCGACGGAGTGTGGCGCATGTGGCGCCACGCTCCCGGCTTCAACCAGCGTTTCCACGGCACGTTCAGCCCCGCCGGCGACACGATCGACGCGCGCTGGGAGATGTCGGCGGACGGCGAGACCTGGCGCGTGGACTTCGGGCTCACCTACACCCGCGACTGATCTCCGGACCCGATCGTGGTCATGTCCGCGCCTCGAAACGGAGCGCGCCGCGCAACAGGGGGCGTGCCGCCAGGGCGACGAGCACCGCGGCGAGCACCCCGATGCCCGCCATGGCCACGGCCCTGGCGACCGCCCAACCGAGCGACTGAACGTCGTAGACGTCCATGACGGTCAGGACCACCACCGCGACCCCCGAGACGGCCGCCACCGCGCAGACCGGCGAGGCGGCCATGACCGCCTGCCGCACGAGCACCCCGCCCAACGCCCGCTCCGGCACTCCGGAGGCGGCCAGCGCGGCGAACGGGCGGCGAAGGTCGATGAGCTCCTCCGCCTGGTGCACCACCAGAGCGACCGCCGAGGTCACCAGGGCCACCAGGAGGGCGACGTCCACGAGCGCGTGGGCCTGGGAGTAGCCGGCGACGGCCTGCTGGGCGCCGGCCCCCGCGCCGAAGAACACCGTCAGGCTCACCACGGACAGGGCCCTGGCCCACGACCGCGGATCCGCCTCGACCAGCCGCGCGGCCAGCAGCTGCTCCGCCGACCGGGCCCGCCGGCCGGCGCGGCGGGCGTACGCCCTGATCAGCCAGGTCGCGGCCAGGGTCACGCCGAACAGCAGCAGCACCAGCCCGTCCGCCATGGCCACCGCCGTCCCGTACGCGCCGAAGAACCAGAAGTCCCCCTTCTTCGTGCCCCCCAGCACCCAGAGCCCGCAACCCGCCGCGACGAGAAGCAGATCCCGTACGCGCGGCCCCCGCACGCGCTCCCGGCGGGCCACTCCCAGTGGCGAGGAGACGACGTGCCGGCCGGCGCGTGCCCCCGACAGGACCCCGCCGAGCGTCACCAGGGCCACGACCACCGGCACCTGCGGCAGCGGCCCGGCGAGATGGGTGACCACGTAGAGCGCGCCGCCGGCCAGCGACCCGCCCAGTGCCAGCAGGCCTCCTTCCATGGCGCCCAGCCGCCGCACGTCACCCGGCGTCGCCCCGGCCAGCCGCAGGGCGGCCAGCCGTCGTTCCCTGGTGGCCGAGGCCAGCCGGTTGGCCTGATGGACCAGGCCGGCGACCGGCACGGCCAGCAGGGCCAGACCGAGCCCCGTCAGCGAGGCGCCCTCGTCCCCGCAGTCCGCCAGGCTGACGGCCGTGCAGACCAGGAACGTCGCCATCGCCGCGCCCGCGGCGACCAGCCGGCCGCGTACCCGCTCGGCCCGTAAGCGTCCCCTGTGCAACATCCGCAGCACGGTGATCATCGCTCCACCCCTGCCCGCACCGCTCCGTCGCGCAGGGCGATCTCCCGGTCGGCGTAGGCGGCCACCCGGTTGTCGTGGGTGACCAGCACGACGGCGGTACGGGCGGCGCGGGCGGCACCGAGCAGCGCGCTCATCACCTGCTCGCCGCCGAGCGTGTCCAGCGCTCCAGTGGGTTCTTCGGCGAAGACCACGCGCGGACCGGTCACCAGCGCCCGCGCGACGGCGACCCGCTGCCGCTGCCCGCCGGACAGCTCACCCGTGCGCTGGTCGGCGCAGTCGGACGCCTCCAGCCGGGCCAGCCACTCCGCCGCGACGGTCATCGCCTCCTGCCTGCCGTGCCGATTGAACAACATCGGCAGCGCGACGTTCTCCGCCGCGGTCAGCTCGGGCACCAGCTCGCCGAACTGGAAGACGACACCGAAGCTCTCGCGCCGCAGTTTCGTCAGCTCCGCCTCGGGCAGCGTGTCGATCCGCCTGCCGTCCAGGACGACCTCGCCGGACTCCGGCCGGACGATCCCGGCCAGGCAGTGCAGCAACGTCGACTTGCCCGCGCCGCTCGGCCCCGTGATGGCGACGATCTCGCCCTCCGCGATCTCCAGCGAGACGCCGTTCAGCGCCCTGGTCGGGCCGAACGACTTGCCCACGCCCCTGGCCTCAAGCATTGCTGACCTCCCTCATCCGCGCGAGCGCGGTCTCGATCCAGCGCAGGTCGGCGTCGAGGTGCTGGAGCGCGTAGTCGGCCGCCAGCACCTGGGCGGGCGCGCCGGACGCCTTCTCGGCGGTCAGCTCCCGCATGCGGGCCAGGTGGGCCTCGCGTTGCCGTACGAGATAGCCGTCGGCGGCCTTGCCGGCGACGGCGACCCGGGCGAACAAGGGGCTGGCGACGTACGGCGCCGACGGCTCGACGGTGTTCAGCCACCGCTCCAGTTCGGCCCGGCCGCCGTCGGTGATCGCGTACACGGTGCGCTCGGGGCCGCCCTCCTGCTGCGTCTCGGCCACCTCCACCAGTCCGTCGCGCTCCAGGCGTTGCAGCGTGGCATAGACCTGCCCGTACGCCAGCGGCTTGGCGCCGGCGAGACGGTGATCGTGCTCCTTCTTGAGCTCGTAGCCGTGCTTCGGGCGCTCGACGAGGAAGCCGAGCAGCACGTGACCGGTTGACATGCCGGCGACATACACTTTGTGAATAGTCGCGTGCGACGGCTTAGGGCGGGCCGGGCGTGTGCGGTTCTAGGGTGGCCGGGTGGACACCATCGAGACCCCGCTGCTCACCCTCGTCCCCCTGCGTCCCGAGCACGCCGGCGAGATGGCCGAGGTGTTGTCGGACCCCGCCCTGCACACGTTCACGGGCGGGGCTCCGCTGACGGCGCCGGAGCTGCGGGCCAGCTACGAGCGGCTGGTCGCGGGGCCGCCCGGCTGGCGGAACTGGGTGATCCGGGTGCGCGCGGACGACCGGCCGGCCGGATACGTGCAGGCCACCGTCGAGGGGTGCACCGCCGAGGTGGCCTGGGTGGTCGGCACGCCGTGGCAGGGCCGCGGCCTGGCCACCGCCGCCGCCAAGGCCCTGGTCGAACGGCTCCTGGACGACGGGATCGGCACGGTCGTCGCCCACATCCACCCCGCCCACGCCGCCTCGGCGGCCGTGGCCCGCGCGGCCGGTCTGCGTCCCACGGAGCGGTGGCAGGACGGCGAGGTGCGCTGGGAACGCACGACCTGACCGGATGTAACGCGAAAAGTCGCTATATGGGGGTGGCGGGGGCACGGTAGCCTCCTGGCCTGTGACCACGCACGATCATCTCGCCACCGTCGACGACCTGGTGGCGCTGCCGTTCCCGGAGGAGAGCCGTCTCGAGGACGACCGCTCCAGCGGACCGGGCCACCACCTGCGCGTCCTGGAGGCCAGCCGGGACTTCTGGGACGCCGACCTGGACGTCGTCGAGGAGGCCTACGAGGAGATCGAGACCTCCCTCCGCGGCCTGGCCGCCGCCCTGTCGGCCCGCTGGGGCGACCCCCGGCCCGTCGACCTGGCGCCGTACCTGGAGGGCGAGGCGCCGGAGCCGATGTCGGCGCTGTCGATGGTGGCCGGCTCGATGCTGGTGTGGCAGCGACCGGACACGGGCAGGTGGCTGGCCCTGGCGATCGGCCAGGCCGACCGCGAGTTTCCGGTCGAGCTGATCGCGGCGGTCGGCACCACCCCTCCTGTCTCTTATA
>NZ_POUD01000037.1 GCF_003236395.1 Nonomuraea aridisoli
CGCCCGCTCCCACCGGCCCGCCGCGCCCGTCGCCGCCCGAGGCCGCGGGCCCGCCGGACGCGTCTCCGTCGTGGGATCCGTCGAACGCCGACAACCAGGGCGCGTCGTGCTGCCCCAGCACCGCATCGAGCGTCACCAGCCGGACGGACTCGCCGCCCAGGCCGGCGATCTCCCGGCGGATCTCGCGGACCAGCCGATCGACCGTCGGCCAGAGCCGCCCGCCCGTGTCGTCCCAGAGCGCCGCCCACCCGGCGGCGCCCAGCTCGGCGTACGCGGCCGCTCTCGCCCGCTCCCACGGACGGGTGCGAACGGCGTCGCGCACACTCCGCCCGGGATCGCCGAACCCCACCAGGGCCTGGAACGCGGGGTCAGCGACCAGAGCCGACACCGTCTCGGCCTCGGACGCCTGGAGTGTCCGGCGCAGCTCGTCGCCGCCGGTCAGCCAGGCGGCGGCCAGAGCGCCGGCCGCCGTTGAGGCCAGCACGGCCACCCGTTCCGGCTCGGCCAGCCCCGCCTCGCGGTACGCCTGCCGCACCGCGGCCTCGGCGTCGCCGCCCGGCCCGGTCGCGAGGGCGACGCCCTCCCACGTCAACGTCTCCATCAGTCGGCCACCACCCGGTAGGAGCCCGGGACGTATTCGCGCTGCCGCACCACGCGATACCAGCCCTTCGGCAGGGAGATCGCCTCGTGCTCCTCGTGCACGAGGCGGCCGCCCTCGGGCAGGTGCAGGAAGCCTCGCGACAGCGTGCCGGGCCCGGGAATCGCGTGGCAGTGCCCGGTCGCCTCGCCGTAGGCCAGCACGAGCCGCCCGCGGGCGTCGCGCGGCTCCGGCCGCACCGAGCTCGGCGCGGACTCATCGGGAATGGGGACGAGCAGGATGTCGCCCTGTCGGTACATCGGCCAACTCCATCGATCGGGGGATGATCGCAAGCTACCGACGCCCACCGACATTTCCCGAGGATGTCCGCGGCGTCGCCCACGAGGGCAGCCAGGCCGGCTCGGGCAGAGGCGCGAGGCTGCCGAAGTAGTCGATGATCGCCCGAAGCCGGGGGTGGGGGTTCGTCCTGGGGAGGATGAGCGACTGCGGGTAGGCGATCGTGGGGTTCGCGATCGGGATGCGGCGCAGGCCGTGGCTCGCCGGCCAGACGAGGCGGTCGCGCGAGCCGACCAGGGTGGCCACGTCCGCGGACTCGGCGAGGGCGTCGAGGAGCGCTTCGACGCCGAAGTTGGGGCCTGCCCCGTCGATGCGCAGGTCGAAGGCGGTGGCGAGCTGGTCGTAGAACTCCGCCCATTCGCTTCGTGGCGCGATCCCCGGCACCCAGATCCGGTGCCGGCGCAGCCGCGCCGGTGTCAGCGTTCGCGCGGAGGCGAGCGGATGGCGCGGGCCGACGAGGAGCTCCAGAGGGAAGTCGAGCACGTGGATCACCTCGACGTCGGGTGGCAGCGTGGCCGGGTCGGTGACAGAGCGGAACGAGGCGTCGACATCGCCTGCTCGGACAGCAGCGACCGCCACCTGCGGGTCGCCGGCTTTCAGGGTCACCACGTCGAGGTCGATCTCGGGATGCGACCGCCAGTAGTCGTGCAGCACGATGGCCTGTCCGCTGCGGAACCCGAGGACGTCGATCCGCAGAGCCCGTGAGCCCGGCCGGACCGCGGCGACGGCGCGCTCGACATCCGCGACGATGCTCCGTGCGTGCGGGAGGAACACCTGGCCGTCGAGCGTGAGCTCGACCCCTCGGGCGGTACGGGTGAACAGGCGGACCTCCAGCTCGCGCTCCAGAGCGGCGATCCGCTTCGAGACCGCCTGCTGTGTCACGCCCAGCTCGTCCGCGGCGTGTTGGAACTGTCCCGACTCGGCCGCCCGGACGAACGATCGCACCGCTTCCGTGTCCATCGCCTCAACCTACTCAGCCCCAACCGATCGTTGTGGCTCGCGGAAATCCGGTTGTTTGATCGCGCTCCGGCGCGGCTGGTGTGATGCAGCGTCCGAACATTCGGTCGTCGCGAAGGAGTCACGTGGGCGTGAGATTGGGGTCCGGCTTCGGGTGGCTGTGGTCGGCCTACGCCGTCAGCACGTACGGCACTTGGATCGCTTTCGGGGCGTTCCCGCTCATCGCGGTCCAGGTCCTGCATGCGCCGGCATTCGCCGTCTCGCTCCTCGACGCCGCCGGACTCGCGGTCGCGGCGCTCGTCGCCGTCCCGCTCGGGCCGTGGATCGAGCATCGGGCCAAGCGGCCGGTGATGATCGTGATGGACCTGGTCCGCTTCCTCGCCATGGCGAGCGTCCCGGTCACGTACCTGCTCGGCCTCCTCTCCTACGGCCAGCTGCTCGTCGTGTCGGTCGTCGCCGGGACCGCGGGCATCGCCTTCACCGCCGCCTCCGGCGCGTACGTGAAACACCTCGTCCGCGGCGATCATCTCCTCGTCGCGAACGGCAGGTTCGAAGGCACGGCGTGGGTGGCGACCGCGGCGGGACCGCCTCTCGGCGGGGCGCTCATCGGACTGGTCGGCCCGGTCGTCACGATCGCGGCGGATGCGGTCAGCTACCTGCTGTCCGCACTCGGCGTGCTCCGCATCCGCGGAAGCGACGTCGCGGCCCCTCGCGACCCGGCCACCAGGTTGCGTGGCGGCGACCTTCTCAACGGCTGGCGGTTCATCCTCCGCGACTGCGTCCTGCGACGGCTGTTCCTCAACTCCGTGACCGTCGGCGGTCTGATCATGGCCACCGCCCCGCTCCTGTCCGTCCTCCTGCTGGGCCAGTACCATTTCCCGGCCTGGCAGTACGGTCTCGCCTTCGGGGTGCCCGCCATCGGCGGCTTCGTCGGCGCCCGCCTCTCGGCGCGCCTCGTCGCCCGGCACGGCCGGCACCGCGTCATGACCGTCTCCGGCTGGCTGCGATCCGTCTTCCCGCTCGGCCTCGCCCTCACCCAGCCGGGCGTCCCCGGGCTGATCACGGTCATCGTCGTCGAGGGCCTGCTGATCACCTGCATGGGCGTCTTCAACCCGATCTACGCGACGGAACGCCTGCAACGCACTCCCGCCGATCGCGCCGCGCAGGTCCTCACCGCGTGGAGTGTCAGCGGCAAACTCGCCCAGGCCGGACTCATGGTGATCTGGGGCGTCCTCGCGACCCTCACCAGCCCGCTCACCGCGATCACCGTCTCCGGCGTTCTCCTGCTCGCCACCCCGCTCCTCCTGCCCCGGCGCACGCACATGCCTGATCCCGCGCCGGCGGAGGACGTCCGCCACGCCCCGCTCCGTTAGGACGGGAAGGATCAGCGGTGGCGGGCGCGGGAGGCGGCGGCGTGGGCGCGGTTGGCGCAGCGGGTGGAGCAGAACTGGCGGCGGCCGGGCCGGCTGCGGTCGACGAAGGCGTCGCGGCACGGGCGGGCCGCGCACAACCGCAGGCGTTCCCAGTCGCCGGCCGCCGCGACGTCCAGCAGCTCCGCCACCGCGCGTACGGCGAGCCGCTCGGCGAGCGCGGCCTGCTCGGGGGCGGCGAGCCGCAGGACCGGGGCGCCGCCCGACTCGGCCACGACCGCGCGCACCGGCAGCTCGGCGGCCCACTGCGCGAGGGTGCGGGTGCGTTCGGCGGGCTCGTCGGCCAGGATCGCGCGCAGCCGCCGACGCACCTCGCGCACCTGCCACAGCGCGTCCGGCCCGTCTGCGCCGGGCTCGTCCAGCTCGGCGCAGAAGCGGCGCAGGGCCTCGGCGTCGGGCAGCCGCTCCGGATCGTCCAGGTACTCGTCCCACGTGTTGGCGAGATCGAGGGCCACGAGACCCGTCTCGGCGTACTGGCGCATCCGCCCACCCCCTGTTACCGTCACGACTATGAACACAATAACTCCTGACAAGAGATTGGTCGTCCTCGACGCCCCCTCGAACCTCGGGCTGCGGCCGCCCGCTCCCGACACGGTCCCCGGCTGCTACAAGGCCCCGTGGGCGCTGCGCGACACGGGCCTGCTCGCCCGGCTCGGCGCGGCCGACGCCGGGGCGCTGGTCCCGCCCCGCTACGTGGCCACGTGGAAGGAGGGCGACGGCGTGCGCAACGGCCCCGCCATCGCCGCCTACGCCCGCGCCCTGGCCGGACGGGTGAGCGCGATCAGGGCGGACGGCGGGTTCCCGATCCTGCTGGGCGGCGACTGCTCGATCATGCTCGGCCCCGCCCTGGCGCTGCGCCGCGAGGGCCGCTACGGCGTGGCGTACCTGGACGCGCACGCCGACTTCCGTCACCTGGGCAACTCCCCGTACGTCGTCTCGGCGGCCGGTGAGGACCTCGCCCTGATCACCGGCCGGGGCGACGACTACCTGACGGACATCGACGGCCTGCGGCCGTACGTCAGGGACGAGGACGTGATCGTGCTCGGCGTCCGCGACGAGGAGGACCTGCGCGACGTGGCGGACAGCGGGCCGGCGTACGTCCCGGGCGCTGACCTTCCGCTCGCCGCCGCCGAGGAGGTGCTCGTACGCGACGACCTCGACGGGTTCTGGATCCACGTCGACGCCGACGTGCTCGACCCGTCGGTGCTGCCGGCCGTCGACAGCCCCACCCCGGGCGGCCTCGACGCGGACGGGCTGACCGCGCTGCTGCGCGGGCTGCTCGCCCTGCCGGGCGCCGCCGGCCTGCACCTCACGATCTACGACCCCGACCTCGACGAGGACGGCGCCCAGGCGGCCCTGCTGTCCGACCTCCTGGTGTCCGCCCTCACCTGAGCCCCCGGGCGCACGGTCAGCGGAAGACGCCGCTGTAGGCGTTGAGCGCGGGCTGGCCGCCGAGGTGGGCGTACAGGACGTTGGAGTCCTTGGGGATGTCGCCGCGGCGGACGAGGTCGATGAGCGCGGCCATCGACTTCCCCTCGTACACGGGATCGATGATCATGCCTTCCAGCCGCCCGGTGAGCCGGATGGCGTCGAGAGTGGACCGCACGGGGATGCCGTAGGCGTCGCCGGCCCACCCCTCCAGCACCGTGATCTCGTCGTCGCGCAACTCCCGGCCGAGGCCGATGAGCTCGGCCGTGGCACGGGCGATCTTCTCCACCTGGGCGCGGGTCTCGGCGAGCTTGGCCGAGGCGTCGATGCCGAGCACGCGGCGCGGCCGGTCCTGTCCCGCGAAGCCGGCGATCATGCCCGCCTGGGTGCTGCCGGTGACGCTGCACACCACGACGGTGTCGAAGAAGACGCCGAGCTCGCGTTCCTGCCGCCGCACCTCGTAGGCCCAGTTGGCGAAGCCGAGACCGCCGAGGCGGTGGTCGGAGGCTCCGGCGGGGATCGCGTACGGCCGCCCGCCGGCCGCGGTGACGCTGTGCAGGGCTTCGTGCCAGCTGTCCTTGAAGCCGATGCCGAAGCCGGCCTCGACCAGCCGGACGTCGGCGCCCATGATGCGTGACAGCAGGATGTTGCCGACCTTGTCGTTGACCGCGTCGGGCCAGTCGACCCAGCTCTCCTGCACGAGGACGGCCTTCAGCCCGAGCCTGGCGGCGACCGCGGCCACCTGCCGGGTGTGGTTGGACTGCACGCCGCCGATGGTGACCAGGGTGTCGGCGCCCTGGGCGAGGGCGTCGGGGATGAGGTACTCCAGCTTGCGCGTCTTGTTCCCCCCGAACGCCAGCCCGCTGTTGCAGTCTTCGCGCTTGGCCCACACGCGCGCCCCGCCGAGGTGGTGGCTGAGGCGGTCGAGCGGGTGCACGGGGCTGGGGCCGAAGAGCAGCGGGCAGCGCTCGAAGTCGTCGATGGACATGTACGCCTCCTTGGGTGGGTCGGCGTTCCCCGCGTCGAGGGGGAGCCAGAGTCTGCGTACCCTGAGGCGGGTGAGAGGCGACATCTCCGATCCGGAGTTGCTGCGCGCCGCGCAGGACGGCGACGTGGCCGCGCTGGGCGCACTGCTGGAGCGACACCGGGCCGGCATGCGGGCGGTGGCGCTGAGCGTGCTGGGCAACGTGCCCGACGTGGAGGACGCCGTGCAGGAGGCGTCACTGATCGCCCTGCGGCGCGTCGGCGACGTGCGGCGGCCGGAGTCCTGCGGCGCGTGGCTGCGCATGATCGTGCGCAACGTGTGCCGCGCCCACCTGCGCTCGGCGGCCGGCACGACGCCGGTCCCTGATCTGGCGACGCTCGCCGCGGCTACGGGCCCCGAGCAGGTCATCGACGAGCACGCGATGCGCGACTGGCTCTGGCGGGCGATCGACGAGCTGTCCCCCACCCTGCGCATGACGGTGATGTTGCGGCATTTCAGCCCCCGCACCCCCTCCTACGAGCAGATCGCCGCCCTGTGCGGCGTGCCGGTGGGCACGGTGCGCAGCAGGCTCAGCCAGGCCAGGGGCAGACTGGCCGAGGCGATGGCCGCGACCGCGGACTCGGCGCACGACGACGCGCTCGCGCGGTCCCGGGCGAGCGCGCTGGAGGCGGCGGAGACCTTGGCCGCCGCCGAGCAGGGACGGTTCGCGGAGCTGGCGGCCGAGCGGTGGACGCCCGACGTCGCCTACTACTCCGGACGGCAGCGGGTGGGCGACCGGGACTTCCTGATCCGGGGCATGGCGGACGACCTGGAGGCGGGCGTGCGCCAGCGCTTCGTGACCGCCGTCGCCGGCCGCGACACCGCCATCTGGGAGATGGACCTGGTCAACCCGCCGGACGACCCGCACCACTGCCCTCCGGCGGTCGCCTGGCTGATGTCCATGAAGGACGGCCGCATGCACGAGCTGCGGCTGTTCCACGCCGGCTGAAAGTGGCGCGGATCACCTCGCCCCCATCGAACTTCTCCGCCGTCTCCGCATCTTGTGGGCGTCCAATGACCACCCACAGGGAGATCTCGATGGAGAAAGACATGTTGTCCCCCGGCGCCCACGACGTCGTCGTGGACGGCCTGACCCAGCGCTACCACGTGCACGGCTCCGGCCCGGTCTGCGTGGCCATGCCCGGCGGGCCCGGCGTCGGCTGGGAGTCCCTGCGCATGCCGGCCACGGAGGAGCTTCTCACCATGGTGTACGTCGAGCCGCTGGGCACCGGCGGCTCGCAACGCCTGCCGTCGCATCCGGACGGCTACAGCCGTGACCGCTACACGAGAAGCCTGATCGGCCTGCTCGACCGGCTGGAGCTGCCCCGGGTGCTGCTGCTCGGGCACTCGCACGGCGGTTTCGTCGCCCAGCGTCTCGCGCTGCGCCACCCCGACCGGCTCAGCGCTCTGGTGTTGTACGAGAGCGCCCCGGTCACCGGCCCCGAGCACATGGCCGAGGCCGGTGCCCGGGTCGAGGAGTTCCTGCGCCGCAACGAGGGGCAGCCGGAGCTCCCCACGGTGCTCGCCGGGCTCCAGGCCACCGGGACCGCCACCGACGACGAGAAGATCACCGCAGGGCTGCGTGACATGCTGCCGATCTTCTTCGCGGACTACTGGGAGCGCGAGGCCGAGTTCCGGCGGCTGCGCGAGACGATCTCCTGCACCTACATCTCGTCCCTCGACGAGAACCTGGAGCCCGACGTCATCGACGACCGGGACGCCCTCCCGTCGCTCACCGTGCCCACCCTGGTCGTGGTCGGCCGCCACGACGTGCAGTGCGGCCCGCGGTGGGCGCGGGAACTCCACGCCCTGATCCCAGGGTCACGGCTGGTCGTGCTGGAGAACAGCGCGCACCTGGGCCACCTGGAGGAGCCCGCCGCGTTCGCGGACGCGCTGCGGGCCTTCGTCCGGTCGGTCCCCGCGTAGGCGCCGGCGTCAGGACGACCCTCCGTAGCGGGTGGCGATCGCGGCGGCGCGGTCGCGCAGGGAGTCGCGCAACCACTGCGGGGCCAGGGCTTCGGCGTCCGTGGCGAGCTGCCACAGCGCCCATTCGGCGTGTCTCTGATCCTGGAAGGTGACCTCCAGCCGCAGCCGGCCGTCCGGGTCGACTTCTTCGGCGCGGACGGCCAGCGCGGTGCCCACCAGCTCCTCGCGCCGCGCCGGGTCCACCCGTGCCAGCACGGTGACCTGGTCGCCGCCGGTCCGGAACCGGGTACTGCGTTCCTGCCAGGCCCGGTCCAGATCGACCCGGTCCGGTCGCTGCGCGGGTTCGGCGAGCTCCTGGGCCGCCAGGATCCGCGACAGCCGGTAGGTGCGGTCCTCGCCGGACCTCGTGGCCAGCAGGTAGCCCCGGTCGCGTACGGTGACCAGGCCGATCGGGTCCACCGTGCGCCACATCGGGGTCCGGTCCACGGCCGCGTAGTGGATCCGCAGCTTGTGTCCGGCGAACACCGCCCGCAGGACCTCGGCCGCCACGGCGTCAGGCACCTCCTCGTCGACCAGCCGGCGCGAGAGGAGGTCGGTCTCCGGGTCGATGAGCAGCCGCTCGGCAGCACCGGCCGCGGTCTCCCGATGGCTTTCGGGCAGCGCGTCGACCACCTTGAGCATCGCCGAGGCGAGCGCCGAGCCGAGGCCGAACGCCTGCGCGCCGCGCCGCGATCCGGCGACCAGCAGGGCGAGGGCCTCGTCGTGGTTCAGCCCGGTGAGCTCGGTCCGGAACCCGGGCAACAACGCGAAACCGCCGTGCCGGCCGCGTTCGGCGTAGACCGGGACGCCGGCCGCGGACAACGCCTCGATGTCGCGCAGCACGGTGCGGGTGGACACCTCCAGCTCGCGGGCCAGCGTGGCCGCGGACAGCCGGCCGTGCCGCCGCAGCAGCAACACCAGCGAGACCAGCCGGTCGGCGCGCATACCGAGAACTTAACCGAGATATACGACAGAGGATGTCGTGATTCGTTGGGAGGCTCATCGACGCGACCCGAAGACGGACGTGACGAACAGAACGGAGCTGATGTGGCAATGGAGCGAACGGCGGTCAACCCGTGGGCGTGGTCGGTGGAGCTGGGCTACCACCAGGGCGAGATCGTCTCCGGGCACACCCGGACGTTGTACTGCGCCGGGCAGACCGCGATGAGCGGCGAGGGCAAGCCCCAGCATGCCGGTGACATGGCGGCGCAGCTGGCGCTGAGCCTCGACAACCTGGAGGCCGTGCTGGGCGAGGCCGGCATGTCCCTGGCGGACCTCGTCCGGCTCAACGTCTACACCACCGACGTCGATCGGCTCTTCGAGCACTACGGCGTGCTGGCGTCACGGCTGGGCGCCGCCGGGGTGGCGCCGCCCACCACGATGCTCGGGGTGACCCGGCTGGCGATCCCCGACCTGATGGTCGAGCTCGAGGGGACCGCCGTCGCGTGACGCGCCGGCGTCACGACTGACCGGGCATCACGTAGGGGCTCGTGCTGGTGTGGCCGGCGGCGTTCGTGGCGGTGATCGCCGTCCACGGCGCCGACGGCGTGTACGGCGCCCAGGCCGACTCCAGCCGCCCGCCCGCGTGCCACTCCTGCGCCACGGCCGCGTCGCCGAAACGGAGCGTGCCGCCGCGCAGGTTGTAGCCCTCGACGAGGACGCCGGGCCGGCCGTTCATCTCCTTGGGATAGGCGTTGACGATGATCGGCTGCTGCCATCCCTGCGCGATGCCGTCGGCCAGCGTCGGCGCGCCGGAGCGGTCCCGGCAGGTGAAGAACGGCTCCCACCCGTACGAGATGATCTTCGTGGAGTACGGTGCCACGGCCATGACCTGCTGGTCGAGCCGGGCCTTGGTGGTGCGCCCGCGCAGCGGCAGCGGGTCCACCCGCCCGCACTCCCCCGCCACCGGGGTGGGCTCGAAGCCCTCGACGTTCGCCCACAGCTCCACCCCGTCGGGCACCCGCCGGGCGGCCGCCGCCATGAACTCGCGCGTGGAGCCGTAGTAACCCTGCTCGTAGGTCACCTGGCCGACGACCGGCGCCAGCCGGGGCGCCACCACGGCGCCCGTCTCGTGCTCGCCGTGCACCGGCACCTTGCCCGTGCCCCGCCCGTCCTGCACGGCGACGGCCATGGGCAGGCCCGCCCGCGTCGAGGCGATGTCGGCGAGCCCCTCCTCCGTCTGCTCCGGCGGGAACCCGCGACCGCGCCGGCCGTCGATGTACGGGCTGACCACGAGCTTCTTGCCGGGCAGCGCGGCGGCCACGACCTCGTGCTGGGCCGCGTAGAGGGCGATGATCGGATCGGTGTCGGAGCGCGCCCGCATGGCCAGCTCGAACGACTGGTACACCCCGCCGAACGCCGTCATCGCCTGGAACCGCTGCCGGTAGTCGGCCAGCACCCGCGCGGTGAAGGCGTTGAGCGCGTCGATGTGGTCGAGGTCGGGCTCCCACGGCTTGCCCTCCCGCTGCGGCGCCGCGGGCAGCCCGGGGAAGACCGTCATGCCGTACGCGCTCGCCTCGGTCATGAGGTGGCCGATCCCGTCGCCGTCGGTGGAGACGATCACCAGGTCGTGCTCGGGGTCGGTGCAGGAGGCGGCCAGCGACAGCCGGTAGAAGATCCGCTCCCCCACCACGACCCGACGGTCGAGCCCGGGGCAGCGCAGCATGCCCTTCCCGAACTCCTCGCTGGTCGTGTACGAGTAGACCTGGCGAACCCGGGTGCCCGGCACCTCGGCGCACGGCCGGCCGTCGATCACGCAGTCGGGATCGGACCCGACGGCGAACCTGGGGCCGAACGTGATGAGCGTGTCGCCGCCGATGCCGCGGATGCTCTCGACCATGCTCCGGGTGACGCACCGGTCGGCGCGCGGGATCACCCAGTAGCCGGTGACCGCGTAAGGGGCCGTGACGCGGGTGTCGCGGGGCGGGCACCCGTCGCCGGGCGGCTCTTCCGGATCGTCGGGGACGACCACGGCTCCGACCATGACGACCACCAACGCGACTGCCGAAACGATCCACAGGATCCGGTGCACGCACGCCCCTTCCACGCCACCACCACCCTACGTACCACGGCCCCGATGCGAGCGGCTGTGAGCTGATCGCGCAGAATAGGCCGCCTGGGGGTGAAACATCGTGCACATCGATCTCAGCGGAAAGACGGCCCTGGTCACCGGCTCCACCCAGGGCATCGGGGCGGCCATCGCCACCGGCCTGGCCAGGGCGGGCGCCCGCGTCGGCGTCAACGGCCGCGGTGAGGCCTCGGTCGCGACGGCCATCGAACGGATGGGGCCCGGGCTCGACCTGGTGGCCGCGCCCGGCGACGTCGCGACGGCGGAGGGCTGCGAGCAGGTTCTGCGGATGTTGCCGGACGTCGACATCCTGGTCAACAACCTGGGCATCTTCGGGGCCACGCCGGCGCTGGAGATCAGCGACGCGGAGTGGCGGCGCTATTTCGAGGTCAACGTGCTGGCCGCGGTGCGCCTGACCCGCGCGTACCTGCCCGCCATGAAGGAACGCGGCTGGGGGCGGATCCAGTACATCGCCAGCGACTCCGCCGTCGTCGTCCCGGCCGAGATGATCCACTACGGCATGACCAAGACGGCGCTGCTGGCCGTCTCCCGGGGGTTCGCCAAGGAGGCGGCCGGCACCGGGGTGACGGTCAACTCCGTGATCGCCGGGCCGACGCACACCGGCGGCGTGGAGGAGTTCGTCTACCAGCTGGTGGACCGCGCGCTGCCGTGGGAGGAGGCGCAGCGGGCGTTCATGCGCGTGCACCGGCCGCAGTCGCTGCTCCAGCGCCTCATCGAGCCCGAGGAGATCGCGAACATGGTGGTCTATCTCAGCTCGCCGTTCGCCTCCGCGACGACGGGCGGCGCGGTGCGCGTGGACGGCGGCTACGTGGACGCGATCCTGCCCTAGGGCCGGCCGGCCCGGTCAGTCGGCGAGCAGATCGAGGTTGACGGCCGCCCAGAACAGAATCACGGCCACGAACGCCACTTTCAGCAAACTGCCGATACCGCGCCAGAAGTCGCCGCGGGCTCCGGGGAGCGCCGCGACGGCCTTCGCGAGATTGGCGACGGCGCCCTGCCATTTGCCGTAGAGATCGATCGCGCGTTGCAACTGCCGGCCGACGATGATGAACGCGAACGCGATAATGATCAGAATCATGACGCCACGGTCTCCGCCCACCAGACAAAGGTAAGCGGAGGGTCAGACCATGGCCAGAAAATCGCCGCGATCAGCGAAACCGGCGCTTTCCATTAACAACTAAAACCGAAGATATCCCTCCAATTAGGCGAATATCGCGATATCGGATATTACGCTCGCTTAATTGCATTATCACTTGCCGACGTTCGACCGGGCGGCGGCGCGGACGAGTGCGGAGCGTTCCTTGGCACCGATGACGTCCGCCGCGACGAGCCGGTCGGCGACCTCGGTCACGTGCCGGACGAACCGGCCGTGGTTCGGCCACTCCTCCGTGTCGAGGATGTGGTCGTTGACCGTGCAGGTGCCGGCCAGCGCACGGTTCGGCAGCCCGCTGTCGATCCCGCCGACCACCACGGTCGGCCGGGTGTCCGGCTCGGCGCAGATCGGCATCGCGAGCGGCCCGCCGACGACGGGCAGCTCGACCGACGTTCTCGCGAGGTCGACGGTGAGCACGGTGCCCGGCGCGGGATGCAGGGTGAACTCGTGGTCGGTCGAGAAGATCATCAGCCCGATCCGCGACCCCGCGGGGATGACCTGGTCGTCCGGCTGCAACGGCACGGTCAGCTCGACGAACTCGCCGGGCTTGAGAGGTTCGCCGTCCCGCAGCGAACGGGCGTTCTGCGGGTCGGCCCAGCCGCGGGTGATGACGCTGGTCGTCGAGCCGCGGGTGCTGGACTCGCAGCCCGCGCCACTCGTCCACGGCAACCGGACCAGCGCGACCGACAGGTTCGCCGCCGGCTTGCTCGCGGCCAGCCGGATCCGGACCTGGGCGGTGCCGGAGATGTGCACGGGCGCGCTGAGCTCCGGGGTGACGTAGAGCAGCCGGTTCTCCGACGCCTGGGTGGCCAGGGTGCCCACGTTGCAGGCGAGGTCACCGGCGTCGACGAGTTGCTCGGTGCCGCCGTCCGCCAGTGCCAGCGAGGTCAGGCCGCCGGTGGTGGCTCCGCCCTGCTGCAACGTCAGTCCGACCGGCGCAGCCTCGGGATTCGGATAGTCGGCGTACGGCGTGAGCCGGCTCTCCCCGGTCTCGTTGCGCACGATCCAGGCCCGGGGATCGTTCTCGACGCCGTTCTGCTGCTCGTAGAGATAGCGGGTGAACCACCGGTTGCGCAGGTCCAGCGGCGGCGCGCCGCCGTGCCCGCCCTGGTGGAAGTACGCCTGCGCCGGTGTGCCCTGCGCCTTCAGCGCGTCGAGGATCCGGACACTGTGCTCCGGCACCACGTTCCAGTCGTTGAAGGCGTGCGCCATCAGAGTGGGCGCCCGGACGCCGCGCACCGCGTTGAGGAGGTCGCGCCCCGCCCAGAAGTCGTTGTAGTCACCGGTCGCCCGGTCCTGGTGCCGGTTCATCAGGTCGACGCGGACGTGCTGGGCGCAGTATTCCCGGCGGTCCGGATAGCCGCTGCTGATGTAGTCGAAGAGGTAGTCGATGTCCTCGCCGAGCCAGCCGCCGGGGTGCCGGACCAGCCCGTTCGAGCGGTAGTAGTGGTAGTAGGAGGTGTTCGGCGCGATCGGGACGATCGCCTCCAGCCCCTCGACCCCGGTCGTGGCCGCCGCGAGGGGAAGCGTCCCGTTGTACGACGTGCCGGTCATCCCGACCTTGCCGGTGGACCAGTCCGTCGCCGAGACCTCCTCGCCGCCGACGACGCTCGTGTAGCCCTTCGCCCGGCCGTTCAGCCAGTCGACGATCGCCTTCGGCGCCAGCGACTCGTTGGCGCCGCCCACCGTCGGGCAGCCCTCGGACAGGCCGGTGCCGGGCGAGTCGGAGTGCACCACCGCGAAACCGCGCGGCACCCAGGTGCCGACCTCACTGGTCGACACGGCGGTCCGGTCCGGCCTGAACGCGATCGGCGGCGGCGAGGTCCGGGGCGGAGGCTCCTGGCCGAGCTCGGTGTTGACGTTCCAGAAGTACTGCCGCTGGGTCGAGGCCGTTCCGGCGTAGTAAGGGCTGGTCTCGTAGATCACCGGCACCTTCAGCCCGTCGGCGGTCGGCCCCGGCCTGGTGACGTCCACGTGCATGCGGTCGAGCCGGCCGTCACCGTCGGAGTCGAACTCCGTCTCGACCCATAATCGCTGCCGGATCCAGCTGCCGGGATCGGCGAACTCGGGCACGATCTGGGCCTGTCCGTCGGCGAAGACCGGCCCCGGGAGCGGGTCGGCGGTGGCCGGTGCGGCGGTCGCGGCGGCGGTGAGCGTCACCAGCGCCGGCACGACCAGCAGAGCGGAGATCCCCAGGCGTGGTGTTCCTCGCGTCATCGTGAATCACTCCATGTCAGCGCGGCGGCCGACGGAGCACCTGGTCCGACGGCATCGAAGACACCGCGGTGCGCCTCGTGGCCGGGCTGGATCTCCGTCTGGTCAGCCGACCCTATCCGCGGCGCAGATCGGGATCATTCGACATCTGACGGAACTTCGGCGGGCGGGATTCGACCGCCGTAGCGGCCGGCCTCAGGTCAGCCGCGCCGCCAGCCAGTCGAAGGCGCGTTCCTGCCGGGGCACGTCGAAGCTGTGCGGCACGTCGGCGAAGACGGCCGTGTACGCCTCGGGCGCGTCCCGGTAGCGCTCCTCGATCACGGCGTGCGCCCGGCGCATCCCCGCCTCGGGGAACAACGCGTCGCTCAGCGCGTACTGCACCATGAGCGGCGCGGGCGCGCGCGAGGCGACCAGGTCGGGCCAGTCGCCCAGCCGCGGCAGCCCCGGCGGGTAGAGCATCCAGGTGTGCCGGTGCACGTGCGTGCCGATCAGGTCGCGGTACGACGACATCATGGCGGCCACCACGACGGCCCTGATCTCGGGGTCGAACGCGCCGAGCAGGCCCGCCCGCAGGCCGCCGCCCGACAGCCCGGCGCAGCCGACCGGGCCCACGTCGGGCCGCGAGCGCAGGTAGGCCGCCGCCGCCAGGTCCTCGCCGGCCACCACGCCCGCGAACGACGTGCCGAGCGCCGCGCAGTGCTTGGCCACGACGTGCTCGTGCTCGCGGGCGGCGGCGTCGTACCGGTCGGGCTCGCTGCCGGGGCCGTCGGGGACGTCCAGCGGGAAGCGGCGGCTGCCCCAGGCGAGCACGTCGTGGGCGAGCACGGCGAAGCCGCGCCGGGCCAGCGCCCCGGCGAAGGAGCGCCCGCCGTAGACGGCCTCCCTGAGCCTGCGCACCTCCGGAGACGGCCCCTCCGGACCGTCGGCGATCTTCTCCTTGCCGGCCCACTTCATCCCGGAGTGGCAGTGCAGCGCGACCACGCCGGGCAGCGGCCCGTCCGCGTCGCGGGGCCGCAGCAGGTACGCCCGCGTGCGCGGCCCGAACCCGACCGTCCACGACAGCTCCTCCCCCCGCAGGTCGCCGTCGGTCCAGGTGCGCTCGACCCGCACGTCCCGCGCGGTCAGGTCGAGCACGCCCATGGCCTCCCGCGCGGCCGCGCGCAGCTCGGCCCCCGGCAACGACGGGGGCGGCCCGAACTGCGCCGCGGCGACCCGGGCCAGCTCAGCGAACACGCGTGCCGTCGTCGGCCAGGTGGACGGGAGCCCCGGTGCGGGCCGAGACGTTGGCCGCGTGGCCGGTCAGCACGCTGCGGATGCCGTCGCGGTAGCCCGCCTGCCGGGCCAGCGGGTCGTCGCCCGGGCCGCGGAAGACGTCGTTCAGCAGCAGCCGGTCGCCGCCGCCGTGCCCGCCGGCGCCGCTCTCGATGGGCACCTCCTCCGGCGGGCTCCAGTGGCGGCGCAGCGTGAGCCGCTCCCATGAGCCGGTCGCGTGCTCCTTGGCGGCCGCGCTCGGGTCGATGGCGGCGTGCGGCGGCGTCCACTCGCGCTCGACCACGTCGAGCTCCAGCCGGCCCGCGGTGCCGTTGAACGCCACCCGGTAGCCCTCCCACGGCGCGTGCGCGTGCAGCGAGTACGTCAGGATCGCCCGGTTGCCGTAACGCACCAGCACCGACATGTTGTCGTCGATGTCGATGCCCTCGCCGAAGACGTCCTGGTCGCGGATGTAGCCGTCCTCGTGCTCGGCGTCCAGGTAGAGGCGCCTGAGCCGGGCGTCCTGCGAGATGTCGAGGATGAACGGGTCGCTGCCCAGGCCCGGCGCGCCCTGGCCGCGCGCGGGCCGCTCGTCCAGGCCGCGCCGCCGCGCGTTCTCTGCGCCGTAGAAGCGCAGGTCGGTCTGGGCGAACACGAGCTCCGGCGCCGCGCCCAGCCACCAGTTGACCAGGTCGAAGTGGTGGGTGGACTTGTGCACGAGCAGGCCGCCGGAGTTGGCGCGCTCGCGGTGCCAGCGGCGGAAGTAGTCGGCGCCGTGGATGGTGTCGAGCGTCCACTCGAAGTGCACCGACGTCACCTCGCCGATCGCGCCCTCCATCAGCAGGCGGCGCACGGCCGAGTTGCGCGGCGAGTAGCGGTAGTTGAAGGTGACGATCAGCTTGCCGGCGGCGCGCTCGGCCGCCGCGGCGATGGCCGCGCAGCCCTCGGCGTCGGTCGTGAGCGGTTTCTCCACGATGACGTCGCGGCCGGCGTCGAGCGCCGCGCACACGTAGCGCGCGTGCGCGGCGTCGACGGTGGTGACGATGACCGCGTCGGCGAGCTCGAGCACCTTGTCGAACTCCTCGGGCGCGAAGCAGGGCACCTCGCCGCCGATCCGCTCGGCGTAGTAGGCCATGCGGGTCCGGTTCGTGTCGCACAGGGCGACGATGGTGCCGGCGTCGTGCCACTCTCCGAGCAGCGCGTCGACGTACATCTGCGCGCGGTGCCCGAGCCCGACGAACGCGTACTTCATGTCTCTCCTCTCGACGTCATCCCGCGATCGAGGCGTTGGCCTCGGCGATGAGCTTCTGCGCCGCGTCGTCGGGGGTCATACGGCCGAACATGACCTCCTCGGAGTAGCGGGTCAGGATGTCCTCCATGGCGCTGGCGCCCTTCGGCGGGGCCGCGGGCGGGTCCTTCAGCTCGCTCCTGACCTCGTCGAGGAAGGCGAGGGTCTTCTGGTCGGCCTCCGGCAGCTTGTCGCGGACCGCCGCCAGCACCTTGGCGTTGGCCGGCAGGCCGCGGTCGCTGAGGATGATCTCGCCCGCCTCCGGGTCGTTGATCATGAAGTCGATGAACTTGGCGGCCTCGGCCGCGTGCTCCGACTTCGACGAGGCGGCCAGGAACATCGCCGGCTGCATGAACATGCCGCCGGTCGTGGCGCCCTCCAGCTTCGGCATCCGCAGCAGTTCGAGGTTCTGCCCCGAGGCGCTCGCCGCCGCGCCGAGCTGGTTGCTCCACCACATGCCCATCGCGCCGGTGTTGGTGCCGAGCAGCGACTGGTCGACGCTGGTCGCGCCGACCTCGGCGCTCTTGGCGGCGTCGGGCGAGCCCTTGGTCTCGATCAGCTTCTGCATGATGGCCCACCATTCCTTGATGGTCTGGGGGGACATCGCGAGCTGGTTGCCCTGGTAGAAGGACTCGCCCTTCTGCGCGGCGTAGATCTCCAGGTACGCCGGGTTCCAGCTGAGCTGCGTGCCGGTGACCTTGCCGTCGCTCCCCGCGGTGATCTTGGAAGCCAGGTCGACGTAGTCGTCCCAGGTCCACGTGGTGTCATCGGGCAGCTTCTGCCCGCTGCTCTCGACCAGGGCGGGGTTGACCATCAGCGAGAAGGCGTTGGCGCCGTTCGGGATGGCGTACTGCTTGCCGTCGATGGCGCCGGTGGCCAGCAGCTTGGCGTCGATGTCGGCGGCGTTGACCGAGCTGGACAGGTCGGCCAGGGTGCCGCGGTCGGCGTATTCGCGCAGCGCGCGGATCTCCAGCTGGATGACGTCGGGGGCGTCACTGGCCGCGACCTTCGTCGACAGTGATTCGTAGTAGCTGTCGAAGTCGGAGAACTCGCCCTCGACCTTGATGGTCGGGTTCTTCGCCTCGAACTTGGCGATGGCCTCTTCGGTCATCTTCTGCCGGGCGTCGCTGCCCCAGTAGGAGAACCGCAGCGTGACCGTGCCGCCGGCGCTTTCGCCGCCGTCGCCTCCGCCGCCACAGGCCGCGGTGACCGCCAGCAGAGCGGCGGCGAGTAATGCCGCGGACCACTTTCTCTTGCCTGAGCTCACGGCTTGACCTCCTGTAGGGGGTTTCAGTTGGGGGGATGAGCTACTTCAGGCCCGTGGTGGAGATACCACGGATCAGGTATTTCTGGCCGGCCAGGAAGAACCCGAAGATGGGGCCCAGCGCGATGATCGACATGGCGAACATGGGCCCCCACGAGGAGTCGCTACTGGCGTCCAAGAACGTGCGCAACGCTACCGGCACGGTGAAGTTGTCGGGATTGTTGAGGTACAGCAGCTGGCTGAGGAAGTCGTTCCACGTCCAGATGAACGTGAAGATCGCCGTCGTGGCCAGCGCGGGCAGGCACAGCGGCATGACGACCCTGATGAAGATCCGCCAGTAGCCGGCCCCGTCGATCTCCGCCGCCTCGTCCAGCTCGCGGGGCAGCGTCCGGATGAACTGCACCATGAGGAAGATGAAGAACGCGTCGGTGGCCAGCACCTTCGGCATGACGAGCGGCCAGATCGTGTTGATCAGGTCGAGCTTCGAGAACATGATGTACTGCGGCACGATCGTCACGTGGTACGGCAGCATGATCCCGCCCAGCATGAGCGTGAACCACAGTTTCTTCAGCGGGAACTCCAGCCGCGCGAACGCGTAGGCCGCCAGCGAGCAGGCCACCAGGTTCGCGATCACCGACAGCCCGGTGACGACCGCCGAGTTCCACAGGTAGTAGCCGAAGGGGTGCTTGAGCGCCGTCCAGCCATCGGTGTAGTTCTCCAGCGTGACCTCGCTCGGCCACAGCCCCGGCTGCCGGAAGATGAGATCCTCCGGCTTGAACGAGCTGGAGATCATCCAGAGCAGCGGATAGAGCATGACCAGGCCGAAGCCGATCAGCAGCGCGTGCCTGACGATCCGGCCGCCCCTGAACGGGCGGAACAGGAACGGGATCGGCCTACTTGGTGTCGCCATAGAAGACCCAATACTTGGAAGCGAGGAAATTCACCCCGGTGAGCCCGGCGATGATCAGCATCAGGACCCAGGCCATCGCTGCCGCGTAGCCCATGTCGTAGTCCCTGAACCCTTGCAGGTAGAGGTAGAGCGTGTAGAAGAGCGTGGAGTCGGCCGGGCCGCCGCTGCCGTTGCTGACGATGAACGACTGCGTGAACGACTGGAACGACTTGATGAGCTCCAGCACCAGGTTGAAGAAGATGATCGGCGTCAGCAGCGGCAGCGTGATCGAGCGGAACTGCCGCAGCGGCCCGGCGCCGTCGACCGCGGCGGCCTCGTAGTAGCTGCTCGGGATCTGCCGCAGGCCCGCCAGGAAGATGATCATCGGGGCGCCGAACGTCCACACGTGCAGGAGGATCAGCGTGCCGAGCGCGTAGTCGGGGTGGGCGACCCAGCCGGTGCCCTGGATGCCGAAGACCGCCAGCACCGCGTTGACCAGCCCGTCGGCGCCGAACACCTTGCGCCACAGGATCGCGATCGCGACGCTGCCGCCCAGCAGGGAGGGCAGGTAGAAGATCGAGCGGTAGAACGACAGGCCGCGCAGCCCCCGGTCGAGCACCAGGGCCAGCGCGAGCGCGAAGGCCAGCTGCATCGGCACCGAGACGACCACGTAGACCGTGGTCACCCAGAGGGAGTTGAGGAACCTCGGATCCTCGGTGAACATCCTGACGTAGTTGTCCCAGCCGATCCACTGGGCCTCTTCGAGGAGGCTGTAGTCGGTGAACGACAGGTAGAGCGAGGCGACGATCGGGCCGATCGTGATGACGAGCAGGCCGGCGAACCAGGGCGCCAGGAAGAGGTAGGCGGCTCGCGCCTCGCGGCGGGAACGTTTGGTGGAGCGGTGGCCGCCGCGTGCGGGTTCGGTCACCGCGTCCCGGGGCTTCACCGCCACCGAGTCAGCCATGACGGAACTCATTCGTCATCACGGACCTTCCGGCGAGATGTGAATGGATAGCGCTTTCCTATAGCCGTCCGGAAAGTTCCGTCAACCCTTTGCAGGCGTTACATAGCCGTTACCGATATATCGCCGACACGTTTTCGCAGATCAACGACGTGGGCGGCTGATAAGTCAGATAAATTTCGTCCGCGTTTAGTACAACCGTTTGCAGCAGCACGTCACCGTGGAGCCGCAGTGGAGTCTCGGACGACCAGGCGCGTCTCCAGCGAGGTGGTCGCGCTCACCTCCTGGATGAGCAGATCCACCGCCAGCCGCCCGGCGGCGGCCGTCGGCATGGCGACCGTGGTCAGCTTCGGGCGGTTCAGCCGTCCGGGCACGATGTCGTCGATCCCCACCACGCTGACGTCCTCCGGCACGCCCAGCCCGAGCTCGCCGAGTCCCTCGATGAGCCCGATGGCCACCAGGTCGTTGTAGGCCAGCACGCCGGTCACGCCGGAGTCGCGCACCCGCCGCGCCGCCGCGAACCCGCCGCGCTCGGTGGGCGCGTTGGGGCCGACGACGACCAGCTCCACGCCCGGCACCTGCTCGGCGGCCGTACGGATCTCGGCGCTCGTCCACGAGCCGGCCGGTCCCGACACCAGGGCCACGCGGGTGTGCCCGAGCCCGGCCAGGTGCTCGACCGCGAGCTTCGCGCCGTGGCCGACGTCCATCAGCACCGTGGCCGCGCCGCGCAGCCGCCTGTTGATGACCACGAACGGCACCCGCTCGGCCAGCCGTTCCAGCGCCTTGTTGGACGAGCGCGGGCTGCACAGCACCACGCCGTCCACCTGCTTGGAGAACGCCTGCACGAGCTCCTCCTCGGCGGCCGGCTCCTCGTCGGTGTCGGCCACGAACAGGTGGTAGTCGCGCTGGCGGGCGGCCGCGTGGGCGGCCTTGATCAGCGGCGGGAAGAACGGGTTGGCGATGTCCGCCACGATGAGACCGAGGTTGTGCGTACGCCCGGTCGTGAGCGCCCGCGCCGCCCGGTTGGGCCGGTAGCCGAGCTCCTCGGCCACCGCCAGGACCCTGGTGCGGGTGGCGGCGTTCACCATGTGGGGAGCGGAGAACGTCCGGGACACAGTGGACACATGCACGCCGGAGGCCCGGGCCACATCACGAATCGTCACTGTCACAGTCGCCCACCATAACGCAACCGCTTGCAGAGTCCCGGTCCGGCGTGAAAGCGCTTGCCACCCGGCCTCGCTTCTGACCTCTCCGGGAACCCCCAGCTAGACGGCCGGTGAGGAAATCACCTCTTGACGGCCCGCCCCTCCTGACACAAAGGTTTAGTGCAACTGTTTGCAGTCTTGAAGGAGCCTCCCACGGTGAGCAGAGTCCTCGTCACCGGAAGCGCCGGACGCCTCGGCCGCAGCGTGGTCACCACTCTCGCGGCGGCCGGGCACGAGGTCATCGGTGTCGACCGCGCCCCGGGCACCCCCGCCGAGGCCGCCGTCGCCTTCCCGGCCGACCTGACCGACACGGGTGAGGCGTTCGAGGTGATGGCGAGGTTCCGGCCCGAGTCGGTGATCCACCTGGCCGCCATCGCGACGCCGTTCAGCGCCCCGGAATCGGTCATCTTCAAGGTCAACACGCGGCTCGCGTTCAACGTGTGCGAGGCGTCGGTGGCCCTGGGGGTGGCGGGCGTGGTGGTGGCCAGCAGCCCCACGGTCATCGGGTACGGCGCGCCGGGCGGCTGGGCGCCGTCGTACCTGCCGATCGACGAGGAGCACCCGGTCCGGCCGTGGAACGCCTACAACCTGTCCAAGGTGGTGGCCGAGCAGACCATGAAGGCGTTCGCCGCGGCGGGGAGCACCCGCATGGCGGCGGTGCGGCCGTGCTTCGTCATCCCGCCCGAGGAGTGGGCGGGGGCGCCCACGCAGTCGGGTCACACCGTGCGCGAGCGGCTCGACCGGCCGGAGCTGGGCGGGGTGTCGCTGTTCAACTACATCGACGCCCGCGACGCCGCCGAGCTGATCGCCGTGCTCGCCGAGGCCCTGCCCGACGTGCCGAACGGCGAGGTGTTCTTCGCCGGCGCGGCCGACGCGCTGGCCAGGAAACCCCTGGCCGACCTGCTCCCCCAGGTCGTGCCCGGCACCGAGCCGTTCGCGGCCGGGCTCACCGGCACCCTGCCGGCCTTCTCGACCGCCAAGGCGACGCGCCTGCTCGGCTGGCGACCCCGGCACAGCTGGCGCTCCGAACTCAAGGATGAGAGCGAATGAATCTCAGCGGTGTGCTGTTCTTCCCCGTGACCCCGTTCGACGCGGGCGGCGCGCTGGCCGGCGACGTGCTGGCCGAGCACGTCCGGCGGGGCATGGAGCACGGTCCGGGCGGCGTGTTCGCGGCGTGCGGCACGGGCGAGTTCTCGGCCCTGTCGGAGGCGGAGCACGCGCGGGCCGTCCGGGTGGCCGCCGAGGCGGTGGGCGGCCGGGTCCCGGTGTTCGCGGGCGCGGGCGGGCCGCTGGGGACGGCGCTGAACCAGGCGCGGGCCGCGCGCGAGGCGGGCGCCGACGGGCTGCTGCTGATGCCGCCGTACCTGGCGCAGGGGCCGGGCCACGGGCTCACGGAGTACGTGCGCGCGATCGCCGCCGAGCTGCCGGTGATCGTCTACCAGCGCGGCTCGGTGGTGCTCGACCCGGACGCCGCCGTGGAGCTGGCCGGCCTGCCGGGGGTCATCGGGCTCAAGGACGGCGTGGGCGACATCGACCGCGTGCAGCGGATCGTGCTGGAGGTGCGCGAGCGGTACCCGGACTTCCTGTTCTTCAACGGCCTCCCGACGGCCGAGCTGACCATGCCGGCCTACCGGGGCATCGGCGTGCGGCTGTACTCGAGCGCGGTCTTCGCGTTCGCCCCCGAGATCGCGCTGGCGTACCTGAACGGCGACGAGCGGCTGCTGACGGAGTTCTACGCCCCGCTCGTCCGCCTGCGCGCCAAGGTCCCCGGCTACGCGGTCTCGCTGGTCAAGGCGGGCGTCCGGCTGCGCGGCCTCGACGTGGGCAGCGTCCGGCCCCCGCTGGCCGAGCTCACCGACGAGCACCTGGCGGAGCTGGAGGCGCTGATCAAGACCGGCCTGGAACTGGTCTCATGATCGTCGATCTGCGGACTGAGTTGCGCACGGCCGCGCTGCCCCGGCCGTGGGGTCCCGACGTGCCGTACAACCACGTGGTCGTCACGCACGTCACGCTCAAGGACGGCCGCGTCGGTACGGGTTTCGCGTGGACGCCGCAGATCGGCGCGCACGCCGTACGGGCGCTGCTCGACCACGACCTGCGCGCGGCGCTGATCGGCCTGCCCGCGCACCCCGAGGTGGTGTGGGACCGGCTCTGGCGGCACGTGCGCGAGGCCGGCCCCGGCGGCCTCACCACGATCGCGCTGGCCGGGATCGACCTCGCGCTGTGGGACCTGCGCTGCGGCGAGCAGGGCCTGGCCGACGCTCTGGGGCGGCGGCGCGACGAGGTGCCGGTCTACGGCAGCGGCGTCAACCTGCACTACTCGCTGGACGAGCTGGTCGAGCAGGCCCGGCGCTGGGTGGCCGCCGGTTTCCGCGGTGTCAAGATCAAGGTGGGCCGGCCCGACCTGGCGCAGGACGTCGAGCGGGTGGCCGCGGTGCGCGAGGTGATCGGGCCCGACCGGCTGCTGATGATCGACGCGAACCAGCGGTGGGACCTGCACCGGGCGCGGCGGGCGATCGCCGCGCTGCGCGCGTTCGACCCGCACTGGATCGAGGAGCCGCTGCCGGCCGACGACGTGGCCGCGCACGTGGAGCTGCGCCGCTCGATCGACGTGCCGGTCGCGGTCGGCGAGAACGTCTACACCGCCTACGGCTTCCGCGACCTGCTCGCGGCGGGCGCGTGCGACGTGGTGCAGCCGAACGTCGTGCGGGTCGGCGGCATCACGCCGTTCCTGCGGATCGCCGAGCTGGCCAGGACGTACGACGTGCCGGTCTACCCGCACCTGCTGAGCGAGGTGTCGGGCCAGCTGGCCCTGGCCCTGCCGCTGCCGGTCATGGTCGAGGACGTGGAGGACGCCTCGTTCGCCCGGCTGGGGCTGCTGGCGGAGCCGTACCCGGTGGAGGTCGCCGGAGGCGTGCTGCGCGCGGGCGGGCACGCCGGGCTCGGGCTGCGGTGGTCGTGATGGCGCCGGTGAAGGTCGTGCTGGCGGGCGCGCAGGGCCACGGGCAGCACCATTTACGCAACCTGCGCAGGCTCACCGGCCTCGGCGTGGCCGAGCTGGCCGGGATCTGCGACCTGCGCCCGGTGGAGGTGGACTTCGCCGCGCCGTTGCAGTCGTCCGACCTGGGCGAGCTGGTCGAGAAGACCGGCGCGCAGGTCACGATCGTCTGCACGCCGATCCACACGCACGCCGACCTCGCGGTGGCGGCGCTGCGGGCCGGCTCCCACGTGCTGCTGGAGAAGCCGCCCGCGGCCACGCCCGAGGCGCACCGCAGGATCGCCGAGGCGGCGGCGGAGACCGGGCGGGCCTGCCAGGTCGGGTTCCAGTCGCTGGGCTCGGCGGCCGTCCCGGCGCTGCGCGAGCTGATCGCCGGTGGGAGCCTGGGGAAGGTGCGCGGCATCGGCGGCGCGGGCGCATGGGTGCGGCCCTCGGCCTACTTCACCCGCTCGCCGTGGGCGGGCCGGCGCCGCCTCGACGGCGTGGACGTCGTGGACGGCGCCCTGACCAACCCGTTCGCGCACGCCGTCGCCACCGCGCTCGCGCTGGCCGACGGCCCCATTACGGAGATCGAGACCGAGCTCTACCACGCCTTCCCGATCGAGTCGGACGACACCTCATGCGTGCGGATCCGGCTGGCGGACGGGCTCGTGATCACGATCGCGGTGACGCTCTGCGCCAAGGAGCGGCACGAGCCGTACCTCGTCGTGCACGGCGAGCGGGGCACGGCCACGCTCGTCTACACCGAGGACCGGCTGACGGTCGAGCTCGCCGACGGCTCGCGCACGACCACCGTGCACGAGCGCACCGACCTGCTGGAGAACCTGATCGACCACGTCCGCACGGGCGCGGACCTGCTGGTCCCGCTGGCGGCCACCGAGACGTTCACCCAGGTGCTGGACGCCGTGCGGCTGGCCCCCGAGCCGGTGCCGATCCCCGAGCGGCACCAGGTCGTCGAGCAGGACGCCGCCGGCGAGGTCGTGGGCCGGCTGCTGCCCGGCGTGGCCGAGCTGACCGCGCGCAGCGCGCGGGAGCTGGCCCTCTACTCCGAGCTGGGCGCGCCGTGGACGCGGGTGGAGCTGCTGGTGGCGGGTGCGCCGGTGGCGGCGTACGAGTGGCGTCCCGACCTGCCGGCGACCGACTCGCCGCGGCCGTACCTGCACGACGTGCGCACGCTCGGCGGCGTGGCGGTCACCGAGGTCCGGCCGCCCGACCACGTGCACCACCTGGGCGCCGGGGTGGCGATCGCCGACCTCGGCGGCGTGAACTTCTGGGGCGGCCGCACGTACGTCAAGGACCGGGGGCCGACCTGGCTGGACGACCACGGCATGCAGCGGCACGTGGCCTTCACCCGGCTGGCGGACGACGGCTTCACCGAGCACCTGGAGTGGCTCGGCCCCGGCGGCCGGCCGATCGCCCGCGAGGAGCGCACGGTCGTGGCGCGCCCGTTCGGCGAGGCGTGGGCGCTGGACTTCGCGTTCACGCTGACGAACCTCACCGGCGCTCCCCTGACCGTCCGGAGCTCGGCCACCAAGGGGCGGCCGGGCGCCGGTTACGGCGGCTTCTTCTGGCGCGCCCCCGGCACCTCGACCGACCGCGTCACGCTCCCCGGGGACGAGCGGGCCGTGCACGGCAGCCGGGGACCGTGGGTGGCGATGTCCGGGACCACGCCGCGGGGGCGGGACTGGACGCTCGTCTTCGTCCAGGCCGACGGCGACCCGTGGTTCGTCCGGGCGGCGGAGTATCCGGGGGTCGGGCAGGCGCTGGCGTGGGACGCTCCGCTGGTCGTGGAGACCACGCTGACCAGGCGCGTCGTCACGGTCGTGGCGGACGGGCGGCTGGGCGAGGAGGAGGTTTCCGCCCTGGCGGCCAACGTGAGACTCTAAATCGGCATAAATCGTAAAATAATAGGGGTCGCGTTGATCGTCTACGGCGGTGACTACAACCCGGAGCAGTGGCCGGAGGAGACCTGGGCCGACGACGTCCGGCTGATGCGCGAGGCCGGCGTCACCCACGTCAGCCTCGGCATCTTCTCCTGGTCGCTGCTGGAGCCGGACGAGGGCGTGTACACCTTCGACTGGCTCGACCGCGTCATGGACCTGCTGGCCGGCGGCGGCGTCAAGGTCTTCCTGGCGACGCCGACCGCCTCCCCGCCGCCGTGGTTCGGCCACCGTTACCCCGAGGCGCTGCCCGTCGACGCCGACGGCCGCCGGTTGTGGCACGGCAGCAGGCAGGCGTTCTGCCCCAGCTCGCCGATCTACCGCGACAAGGCGCTGGCCATCGCCGAGCGGCTCGGCCGCCGCTACGCCGGTCACCCGGCGCTGGCGATGTGGCACGTGCACAACGAGTACGGCTGCCACAACGCCCGCTGCCACTGCGACGCCTCCGCCGCCGCCTTCCGCGCCTGGCTGATCGACCGCTACGGCACGCTCGACGCGCTCAACGACGCCTGGGGCACCGCGTTCTGGTCCCAGCGCTACGGCGACTGGGAGCAGATCCTGCCGCCCCGGATCACCCCCAGCTTCACCAACCCGGCCCAGCAGCTCGACTTCCGCCGGTTCAGCTCCGACGCGCTGCTGGCCCTCTACCGCGCCGAACGCGACCTGCTGCGCGAGCTCGCGCCCGGCGTCCCGGCGACCACGAACTTCATGGGCGGCTCCCACTGGGACATCGACTACTGGTCGTTCGCCCAGGAGGTGGACGTCGTCTCCACCGACCACTACCTGGTCGGCGCGGACCCGGAGTCCCACGTCGACCTGGCCTTCGCCGCCGACCTCACCCGCTCGCTCGGGCGCGGCCGGCCGTGGCTGCTCATGGAGCACTCGACCAGCGCGGTCAACTGGCAGGGCCTCAACCGCGCCAAGCGGCCGGGCGAGATGCACCGCAACTCCGTGCAGCACCTGGCCAGGGGCGCCGACGGGATCATGTTCTTCCAGTGGCGGGCGTCGCGGGCCGGGGCCGAGAAGTGGCACTCGGCGATGGTGCCGCACGCGGGCACCGGCACCAAGGTCTGGCGTGAGGTCGTCGCCCTCGGCGAGCTGCTGCGCGAGGCGTCCGACGTGGCGGGCAGCACGGTCGAGGCGGACGTGGCGATCCTGCTCGACTGGTCGAGTCTCTGGGCCCAGGACCACCCGGCCCAGCCCACCGACCTGCTCAAGCCGGTCGAGGAGATCAAGCGCTGGCACGCCGAGCTGTGGCGGCGCGGCGTCACCTGCGACCTGGCCCACCCCGAGTCCGACCTGTCCGGCTACCGCCTGGTGCTGGTGCCCGCGCTCTACCTGGTCAGCGACGCGGGCGCGGCGAACCTCGAACGCTTCGTCGAGGGCGGCGGCGTCGCGCTCGTCGGGCCGTACAGCGGGATCGTGGACGAGCACGACCGGGTCCGGCTGGGCGGCTACCCGGGTGTCTGGCGCGACCTGCTCGGGGTGACGGTCGAGGAGTTCTTCCCGCTGGAGGCGGGCGAGACGGTCCCGCTCGCGGGCGGCGGCGCCGGCACGGTGTGGAGCGAGGTCGCCCACGCCACCACCGCCGCCGTCCTGGACGCGTACGCCACCGGCGAGCCGGCCTGGACCCGCGGCGAGGCCGGCCGGGGCGCGGCCCACTACCTGACGACGCTCCCCGCCGACGAGGCACTGGCGCGGGTGCTGGCCGCGGTCTGCGCGGAGGCGGGCGTGGCCACCACCGACACGCCGGGCGTCGAGCTGGTACGCCGCTCCCACCCCGACGGCCGCTCGTTCCTGTTCGCCGTCAACCACACCGACGCCGACGCGACCGTCAAGGCGACCGGCACGATCCTCGACGGCACCCCGGTGGACGGCCGCCTGGCCGTCCCCGCGGGCACGGCAAGAATCGTCCGCGAACGACGCTGATCACAACACGCTGGACAGGAACGCCTTCGTGCGGGGGTGCTTGGAGGCGGCGAGCAGGTCGGCCGGGGGGCCCTGTTCGACGACCACGCCCTCGTCGAAGAAGGTCAGGGTGTCGCCGACCTCGCGGGCGAAGCCGATCTCGTGGGTCACCACGACCATGGTCATGCCGTCGAGGGCGAGCTTCTTCATCACCTCCAGCACCTCGTCCACGAGCTCCGGGTCGAGTGCGGAGGTCGGCTCGTCGAAGAGCATGAGCGTGGGGCTCATGGCCAGCGCCCTGGCGATCGCGACCCGCTGCTGCTGCCCGCCGGACAGCTGGTGCGGGCGTTTGTGCGCGTGGTCGGCCAGCCCCACCCGGGCCAGGTGTTCCATGGCCAGCTCGCGGGCCTGGTCGCCGGGCATCCCCGCGACGTGGATCGGCGCGCAGGCGACGTTGTCGAGGGCGCTCTGGTGGGCGAAGAGGTTGAACCGCTGGAAGACCATGCCGATCTTCGTCCGGAACTCCGCGAACCGTTTCGGCGTCCAGGGGTGGTACTTCCCGTCGCGCAGCGTGTGGCCGACCTCCTCCCCCAGCACCCGCAGGCTGCCGCCGAGCACCGGCTCCAACCCGTTCACGCAGCGCAGGAACGTGGACTTGCCCGACCCCGACGGGCCGATGACGCAGCTCACCTCGCCGGGAGCGACGCTGAAGTCGACACCGCGCAGCACCTCGGTGTCGCCGTAGCTCATGCGCACGCCGCGGGCGAGCACGACGGGTTCGCCGGTCATCGGGTCACCTCCGGCTTCGGCTGGCGGGGCAGCACCCGGGCGGCCAGGCCGCCGCCGCGCACCAGCCGCACGGCGTCGGAGCCGAAGCGCCGCTCCAGCCTGCCCTGCAGGAACGTGGCGACGGCGGTCATCAGCATGTACCACAGGCTCGCCACGATCAGCAGCTCCATGATCAGGTTGTTGGCCTTGTAGATCTGGCTGGCATTGGTCATCAGGTCGTGCCCGGCGACGACGTAGACCAGCGAGGTGGTCTTCAGCATCGAGATGAACTCGTTGCCGGTGGGCGGGATGATGATCCGCAGCGCCTGCGGCAGCACGATCACCCGCATGCGCTTGCCGGGCGTCATGCCCAGCGCGTACGCGGCCTCGGTCTGACCCCGGTCGACGGCCTGGATGCCGGCGCGCACGGTCTCGGCGAAGTACGCCGCGAGGTTCAGCCCGAGCCCGAGCATCGCCGAGGTGAACCCGGTCATCACCTGGTTGGTGTCCCACTTGAGCCCGATCATGGTGAACGGGATCTTCAGGATCAGCTCGGGGAACAGGAACGCCAGGTTGTACCAGAAGATGAGCTGCACCAGCACGGGCGTGCCGCGGAAGAACCAGATGTAGAGCGTGGCCAGCCACTGCAGCACCGGGTTGTGCGACAGCCGCATGACGGCCAGGAACACGCCGAGCACCAGGCCGAGCACGGTGGCCAGGATCGAGATCTCGATGGTGACCACGATCCCGCTGAGGATCAGCGGGTCGAACAGGTAGTGCAGGACCGCGCCCCAGTCGAGCCGGGGGTTGGCCACGACGAGGCCGACCAGCCAGCCGCACACCGCCAGCGCGATCAGCCCGGCCAGCCACCGCCCCCAGTGCCACGTCCGCGCGACCGGGACCGCCTCTCCGGACGGGCCGATGATCGGTTCGGTGCGCATCACTCGCCGCCGTTGATGACCGGAGCCTCGATCGCCAGCTCCTCCAGGCCCCAGGCGGCGAGGATCTTGCCGTACTCGCCGCTGTCGATGAGCGCGGCGAGCGCGTCGTGGACGGCGTCGATCAGCGCCTTGTTGTCGGGACGCAGCGCGATGCCCCACAGCGCCTCGGTGCCGTCGATGGGCAGCGCCTCCGTCTCCGTCTTGGGGTCGGCGGCCTTGTACGCGGCGACCACGTAGTCGGTGATGTTGGCCTGCGCGCGACCGTTGGTGACCTGGAGCAGCGCCTCCTGGTCACCGGCGAACTTGAGGATGTCCAGGCCCTTCTCGCCGTTCTTCTCGCACGTGGCGTGGGTCTCCTCGGCCAGCGCCAGCGAGGAGCCGTTGTCGACCACGGAGACCGTCCTGCCGCACAGGTCGGCGGGGGTCTTGATGCCGTCGGGGTTGCCCTTCGCGATCACCATCCCGGCGCCCGCGTTGAGGTAGTCGACGAAGGTGACCTTCGTGCGCCGCTCGGCGGTGTCGGTGACCGACGACATGAGGATGTCGTAGCGGCCGGTGATGATGCCGGGGATCTGGGAGTTGAACTCCTCGTCCGTGATGTGCAGCGGGACGCCGAGCTTCCTGGCGAGGGCGCGGCCCAGCGACGGGTCGAGCCCGATCGCGGTCGTGCCGTCGGAGCCGATCATGTTCATCGGCGGGTAGCCGAGCGAGGTGGTCATCTTCAGGCCCTCGGACCTGATGTCGGCGGGCAGCCTGGCGTTCAGCGCGGGGTCGGCCGCGATCGCGTTGATCACCGCGGCGGCCTTGTCCTCGGCCGGCGCCTGGACCTGCGCGGCCGGCCGCGCGCTCTGGCTCGCGGGGGCGGCCGGGTCGGCGGTGAGCGGCTGGGCGCCGCACGCCGTACCGGCCAGACCGGCGAGCAGCACGGGGATGACGATCCGGATCTTCAAGGTGGGGGGTCTCCTTAGGGGATCGTGTCAGATCGTTTCAGGGGAATCGCTGCCAGCGGATCTCGCCGCCGACGACGGTGGCCAGGACCTTGGTGCGGGCGATGGCGTCGAGGTCGGACGCGAAGGGGTCGGTGTCCACGGCGACGAGGTCGGCGAGCCGCCCGGGGGTGAGCAGGCCCTTGCGGCTCTCCTCCCCCGCCGCGTACGCCGCGCCGAGGGTGTGCGCGCGCAGCGCCTCGCCGACGCTGAGCCGCTGCTCCGGCTGCCAGCCGCCGGGCGGCGTGCCGTCCGGCCTGGTCCGGGTCACCGCGGCGTGCAGCGCGGCGAACGGGTTCGGGTGCTCGACCGGCGCGTCGGAGCCGAAGGCCAGCGGGACGCCCGCGTTCAGCATCGTGCGCCAGGCGTAGGAGGCGAGGTCCTGCCCGGCGAGCAGGGCCGCCACCAGGTCCATGTCGCTGGTGCAGTGGACCGGCTGCATGGAGGCGACGACGCCGAGCCGGGCCATCCTGGTGATGTCCTCGCGGCGGACGTGCTGCGCGTGCTCGATGCGGAACCGCAGGCCCGGGGGCAGCCCGGCCTCCTCGTAGGCGTCCACGACCAGCCGGTTGGCCCGGTCGCCGATGGCGTGCGTGGCCACCGCGATCCCGGCGCCGGCGGCGGTGCGGATCAGCTTCACCAGCTCGTCGTACGGCGTGACGGCGATGCCGTGGTTGCCCTCGTCGCCGGCGAACCCCTCGATCATGTGGCAGGTGTGCGAGCCGAGCGCCCCGTCGCTGAACAGCTTCACCGGGCCGGTGCGGAACCAGTCGTCGCCCTCACCGGTGCGGCGGCCCTCCTCGACGGCGGCCTCCAGGTGCTCGGCCGGGATCGCCTTGTGCACCCGCAGCTTCAGCTCGCCGGCGTCGTGCAGTCGCAGGTAGGCGGCGCGGCAGTCCTCGCCGTCGATGTCGTGCACGCTGGTCAGGCCGAGCGCCAGCAGGTCCTCCTGGGCGGCGCGCAGCTCGTCCACCAGGTCGCCCGCCGTCATCAGGTCGCGCAGCGGGTACGACGCCGACTCACGCAGGATGCCGGTCGGCTCGCCGTGCTCGTCGCGGACGATCTGGCCGCCCACCGGGTCCGGGGTGGCGCTGTCGACGCCGACCATGCGCAGCGCGAGCGAGTTGGCCCACACGGTGTGGCCGTCCACGCTCGGCAGCGCGGCGGGCCGGTCCGGGCAGACCGAGTCGAGCGCGTGCCGGTCCGGCTGCACCGGCCGCTCCCACTGGTTGCTGTTCCACCGCCCGCCGAAGAGCCAGGCCCCGGGTGACAGGCGGGCGGCGTGGGCGGCGATCGCGGCCAGCGCCTCCTCCAGCGAACGGGCGTGGCGCAGGTCGACCTGGCTGCGTTCGCGGGCGTAGTTGGCGGTGTGGATGTGGGCGTCGTACAGGCCGGGGATGACGGCGGCGCCGTCGAGGTCCACCAGCTCGGCACCGGCGCCGGTGGCGGCGCGCACCTCGGCCTCGGTGCCGACCGCGATGATCTCCTCGCCGTCCGCGGCCAGCGCCTCGGCCGGCGGGCGGGCGGGGTCACCGGTGTGGATGCGGGCGTTCCTGAAGACGCGGATGGTCATGCGGGCCTTTCCCTCGAACGGTGGCATCACTGTAAAGCGCCTCACACTAAAGTCTGAAGCGGGTGATATACGACATTCCATGCTCCTGAGGTGAAGGAATTCTTATGCTCAAGCCGGAACACCTGAGGACGCTGACCGAGGTGATCCGGCGCGGCTCCTTCGCCGCCGCCGCCAACCGGCTCGGCTACACCGCCTCCGCGGTCTCCCAGCAGATGGCCGTGCTGGAGCGGAAGACCGGGGTGCGGCTGTTCCACCGCTCGGCCCGCAGGGTGCTGCCGACCAGCGCGGCCGAGGTGATGGCGCGGCACGCCGCGATCGTCCTGGCCGACATGGACCGGATGCTCGCCGCCGTGGAGCGGACGCACCGCGACGCCGAGCAGGAGATCAGGCTCGGGGTCTTCCCCAGCTTCGGCCTGAACGTGCTGCCCGGCCTGCTGCGCCGGATGGAGCCGGAGGACCGCGCGGGCTTCAGGGTGTCGGTGGCCGAGCCGTCGCAGCTCATCCCCGGTCTCGGCGTCGGCGGCGAGCTGGACGCGGCGATCGTCTACCAGGTGGGCGACTCCGGCCTGTCCTGGCCGTCGTCGGTGCGGCGGCGGTGGCTGGCCGAGGACCCGTTCAAGGTCGTGCTGCCCCGTTCGTGGCCCAGCCTGGCGCCGTACGAGGTGGGGCAGCTCGTGGACCTGCCGTGGATCATGCACCACCCGGCCAGCAGCGACGCGTCCGTCCTGGACGGCGTCTTCGCCCGCTGGGACCTGCACCCGCGCGTGGTCGGCCACTCCGACGACCTCAGCGCGACGCTGGCGATGGTCGGCGCGTCGCTGGGCGCGGCGCTCGTCCCCGAGCTGGCGTTGCGCGGCCGGCCGGATGACGTCGTCGTGGCCGACGTGCCGTGGCTGAACGTCAGCCGCAACATCTTCGCGCTCTACCTGCCCGACCGCGAGACCGCCCGGCTACGCCTGCTGTTCGACGGCCTGTTCGGCGGCACGGTCGGCGGCACGGTCGACGGCACGGTCGACGGCAGGGTCGGCGCCTGACCGGGTGGACTTGAGCAGCCGCAGCGCGCCGCGCGACAGGGCCACCAGGATGTCGGCGGCCTCGCCGAGGTCGGGGTAGCGGCCCTCCAGGTGGCCCATCGCGAGCGCGTTGGTGGCGGCGTTGATGCCGTCGGCGATCATCTCCAGGCGGCGCCGGTCGCGTTCGTCGTCGGCGGTGTAGCCGAGCGCGGCCAGGTCGGCGGCGTGGTGCTCGCGGTAGGCCGCCGCCGTCTCGGCCGCGAACTCGCGCAGCGAGGACGACGGGTCGTGCCGGGCCCTCAGCTGGATGCGCAGCAGCTCGGGATGCCGGCAGATGGCCTCCAGCGGGATGCGGAACGTCTCGCGGTGGCGTTCGAGGTCGTCGGGGTGCTCGCGAGCCTGGCGCCGCGCCTCGCGCATCTCCTCGCGCAGCCGTGCGCCGCCCTCCTGGGCGAGCACCCTGAGCAGTTCCTGCCGGTCCTTGAAGTGCACGTAGAAACTGGACTGCGCGATGCCGGCGGCCTTGGCGACCTTGACCGTCGTCAGGCCCGCCTCGCCCTCGGCGTCGAGGATGGCCAGCGCGGCGCGGATGAGCTTGCGCCGGGTCTGGTCCTTGGCCTCGCTCCTGCTGAGCTGTGTGCTGGTCACGGCAGTGCTCTCCCTCCATCGACCCCCGGAGCAGAACGCCTCCGGGAACGTGGCGGAGGCGCTGACGGGCCTACGTTCGCTTCCTGGAGGCCGCCACAACCATGTCTACGCCACCGCGAGTCCGGCACGGCTCCGATCCGCGTCAAGCTCCGCGAAGTCGACCACCCGGACTCACCTCAGCCCGCCATCGGTATGACCTTGCTGCACGGTACCCCATCGCCGTAGTCCGGCGCCTTCGAGCGGGAAGCGGCACTCCAGCACCTGTCCAGGCTGCGGTCGCCGGGCTGCCCGGCCGGGCACGTGCGGCGACCGGCGAGGGCAGGACTCCTGATCTCCGCCGGACGCCCGGTGCCGACGGAGCATTCATCTTCGCGACGCCCGCTGCTCATCAGAACGATCTATGTTCCGGATGCCCCCCGAACCGGCACATGAGGAAGCAGGCATGTTCCTGAACCGAGCCATCACCACCGTGTCAGCGACCGCGATCGTCTTGGCGGCCCTCTCGGCGCCCGAGGTGACGGCCAACGCCGCCACCGCCACGTTCGCCGCCGTGGCGGACACGTACGTCGACAACAGTGCGACAGGCACCAACTACGGCGCCTCCGGCCAGCTCGGCGTCGACAATTCACCGATCAAGCGCATGTTCCTGCGCTTCACTGTGTCCGGCGTCTCCGGCACGGTCAGCTCGGTCAAACTGCGCGTCCACACCGACAACGTCAGCGGCGCCGAGAGCGGCAGCGGCGGCACCTTCCGCGCCATGAGCAACACCACCTGGTCCGAGACCGGCACCACGTGGAACAACCAGCCGGCCATCGACGGTGCGACGCTCGGCTCGATCGGCGCCGTGACCGCCAACTCCTGGTACGAGATCGACGTGACGTCGTACGTCAAGGGCAACGGCACCTACAGCATCGGCGTCACCTCCACCAGCACCGACGGCGCCGACTACGACTCCCGGGAGAGCGGGAGCTCGACCGCGCCCCAGCTCGTGGTCACGACCGGCACCACCACGCCTCCCCCGGCCGGCGACGTGCTGGTGGGCGCGGGCGACATCGCCGACTCCGGCTCCGGCGACAGCGCCACCGCCGCGCTGCTCGACAACATCCCCGGCACCGTGTTCACCCTGGGTGACAACGTCTACAGCAACGGCACCGCCTCCGAGTTCGCCAACTACTACGCCCCGACCTGGGGACGGCACAAGGCGCGCACCCGGCCGGTGCCCGGCAACCACGACTACAACACCTCGGGCGCGAGCGGCTACTACGGCTACTTCGGCTCGTCGGCCGGCGACCCGGTCAAGGGCTACTACTCCTACAACATCGGCAGCAACTGGCACGTCATCGTGCTGAACTCCAACTGCTCGGCCGTGAGCTGCGCCAGCGGCTCGGCGCAGGTCAACTGGCTGCGCTCCGACCTGGCCGCCAACAACCGGCCGTGCACCGTCGCCATGTGGCACCACCCGCGCTACACCTCGGGCGCCAACCATGCGCCCAACACCTCGGTCGCGCCGTTCGTGCAGGCGCTGTACGAAGCCGACGCCGACCTCATCCTGACCGGCCACAACCACCAGTACGAGCGCTTCGCCCCGATCAACCCCTCCAACCAGCGGGACGACGCGAGGGGCATGAGGCACTTCGTGATCGGCTCCGGCGGCGCCGGCCACTACGGGTTCGGCACGATCCTGCCCAACAGCGAGGCCCGCAACAGCGACACCTACGGCGTGCTCAAGCTCACCCTGAGCGCGAGCAGCTACACCTGGCAGTTCGTCCCGCAGGCCGGCAAGACCTACACCGACAGCGGCACGACAAACTGCCACTGACATGTACCTGACCACTCTCGACCGGGGCGGGGTGCGTACCCTCGGCCGGGTCAGCGGCACCGTGCTCGCTCTGGGCACGGTCAGCCTCATCACGGACGTCTCGGCCGAGATGGTGACGGCGATCCTGCCTCTGTACCTCGTCGCCGGGCTGCAGTTCAGCCCGGCGGCGTACGGGGTGATCGACGGCGTCTACACCGGCGCCACCGTGCTGCTGCGTCTGGCCGGCGGCTACATCGCCGACCGGATCTCCCGGCTGAAGGCCGTCGCGGGCGCCGGGTACGCGATGTCCGCCCTGGCCAAGCTCGGCCTGCTGGCGGCCGGGGCCTCCGGGCCGCTGATCGGGCTCGCGCTCACCGTCGACAGGGCGGGCAAGGGTCTGCGGACCGCGCCACGCGACGCGTTGATCACCTTGGCGACACCGGCCGAGCACCTTGGCCGGGCGTTCGGGGTGCACAGGACCATGGACGCGGCCGGCGCCTTCCTCGGACCGCTGGTGGCGCTGGGCGTGCTGGCGCTGTCTGGGCAGACGTACGAGCCGGTGTTCGTGGCGAGCTTCTGCGTGGCGGCGCTCGGCGTGCTGGTCCTGGTGCTGTTCGTGCCCAGCGACCGGGCGCCCCGCCCCGGCGTCACCCGTACTCCCGGCTCCGGCCTCGCCCGGGCTCTCGGCTCCGGCCTCGCCCGGGCTCCCGGCTCCGGCGTCGCCCGGGCTCCGGGCGAGGCGGCGGAGGCGCGGGCCGGCCGGGTGACGCTGCGCGCGGCCGCGCGGCTGGCGCGCGGGCGGCTGCTGCCCGCCGCCTGCGTACTCGGCCTGGTGACCATCGGCGACGGGTTCGTCTACCTCGTGCTGCAACGGCGGGCCGAGCTGGGGCTCGGCTGGTTCCCGTTGCTGGCGGTCGGCACCAGCCTCGCCTACCTGGCGTTGTCCGCGCCGCTCGGCAGGCTCGCCGACCGGATAGGCAGGTCCACGGTCGTGCTCGGCGGGATGGCCGCGCTGGCCGGCGTGTACCTGCTGCTCTGGAGCCCACTCGGCGGGCCGCCCCTCATGGTGCTCGTGGCGGCCCTGTACGGGGTCTTCTACGCGGCCACGGACGGCGTCCTCATGGCCGTGGCGGGCACGGTCTTCCCCGCCGAGCTCCGGGCGACCGGGATGGCGCTGGTCCAGAGCGGGCAGGCGGCGGCGTACGTCGTCTCGTCGGTGCTGTTCGGCCTGGCCTGGCAGGCGTGGGGCACCGGTGTGGCGTGCCTGGCCGCGGCAGTGGTTGCCGTCCTCGCCCTTCCCCTCATGGCCGTCCTTCTGCGGAGGCGCGTGTGAGTTCTCTCAGCCGACGGGCACGGTTGCTCGTCACCATCGTGGCGGCGGTGCTCCTGGCCGGTTTCGCGACCGGGTACGCGGTGCTCGGCCGGCACCACCCCCGGCAGGCGAGCACCGGACCGGTGCCGGGCCCGGCTCTGATGGTGCTGTCCAACGGCCAGCTGTCCACGGTGGCCGCGGCCGATCCCCGCGGCCCGCGCGAGGTGACGGAGGTGGCGTGCGACCGCGTCCACGCAGCCGCCGCGACCGTCGCCTGCCTGGAGCCGGTGGGCGCGCTCAGCGCCACCCGCCTGGTCGTCATGGACCAGCGGTTGCACGAGCGCCAGAGGGTGCCGCTCACCGGCTTCCCGAACCGGCTGCGCGTGTCGCCCAGCGGCCGGATGGTCGCCTGGACCCTGTTCCTGGACGGCCACTCCTACGCCACGACCGGGTTCGCCACGCAGGCGGGCGTCCTGGACACGCGGACAGGGAAGCTCGTGACCTCCCTGGAGGACTTCGCGATCACACGGGACGGGCGGCCGTACCGGAACGTGGACGCCAACTACTGGGGCATCACCTTCGCCGCCGACGACAACCGCTTCTACGCCACCCTCTCCACCGACGGCCACCGCTACCTCGTGGAGGGCGACCTCGCGGCGAAGACCGTGCGGACGGTGCGCGACAACGTCGAATGCCCCTCTCTGTCGCCGGACGGCACCAGGATCGCCTACAAGTCCGCCGTGGACGGCGACCCCGCCAAGGGCTGGAGGCTGTCGGTCCTCGACCTGGCCTCAGGCACGATCAACCCCACAGCCGAGACGCGCAGCGTCGACGACCAGGCCGTCTGGCTCGACGACCGGACCCTCGCCTACGCCCTGCAGACCAGTGACGGCACGAACGACACCTGGTCCGTGGCCGCCGACGGCACCGGCGCGCCGCGCCTGCTCGTACCGGGCGCCAACTCGCCGTCCCCGCTTCGGCGCTGACCGCGGGCGGACCAGCGGCGGCTGCCCGGCCGGACGGTGAGGCGGTCGGCGTCGGGCACGAGCCGGGCGAGCAGCTGACAGCCGCCCAACATCTTGGCCTGCGGCACTTGTGCGGTTTTTCACCGATAGTACTATCGGTGAAATTGCTCTCGGGGGATCTACCGGGAGGAGGCGTAGATGCGACGCTGGAAGACCGCAGCCGCCCTGCTGGTCGCCGCGACCGTGATGGCGGCGTGCAGCGGGCAACGTCCGGTCGAGAATCCGCAGGCCAGCACGGCGCGCGGCGCTACGGGACCGACTCAGGGCGGACGCCTGGTGTACGGGCTCAGCGCCGACGGCAACGGATTCAACCCGATCACCGACCAGTTCGCCGTCCAGAGCTACAGCATGACCACCCCGATCATCGAACCCCTGGTGAGCGTGGACGCGGGCGGCGACTGGAAGCCGTACCTGGCCGAGTCGCTCACCCCCAACGAGACGTACGACGAGTGGACGATCAAGGTCAGGTCGGGCATCTCCTTCTCCGACGGCACCGCGCTGACCGGTGAGATCGTCAAGAGCAACCTGGAGGCGCAGAAGGCCTCGCCGCTCACCGCGGCGGCGCTGGCGCCGGTGACCGCGATCGAGCTGGCCGACCCGATGACCGTACGCGTCCAGCTGCGTCAGCCGTGGGTCGCCTTCCCCTACCAGCTGTCCGCCCAGATCGGCATGATCGTGCCGCCGTCCTCGCTGGCCGACCCCAAGGCGGCCAGCCTCAAGCCGGTGGGCACCGGGCCGTTCATCTTCAAGGAGTACGTGCCGGACAACCGCATGGTCGTCACGCGCAACCCCGGCTACTGGCGCAAGGGCCTGCCGTACCTGGACGAGATCGAGTTCCGCATCCTGCCCGACAGCCAGACCCGGGCGCAGACCCTCGAATCCGGCGGCATCGACGCCATGGGCACCAACCGCGACGAGGACGTCACCAAGTTCGGCGCCCTGAAGGACGCCTACACCGTGCACCGCGCGGAGGGCATGTCGGTGGCCGAGTACGTCTTCCTGCTCAACACCGCCGCGGCGCCGCTCGACGACGTGCGGGTCCGCAGGGCGCTGGCCCACGCCCTCGACCGCGACACCATCATCAAGACCCTGCGCGGCGGCCTCAACGAGCCGGCCGACGGGCCGTGGTCGAAGGACTCCGAGTGGTACGTCGACGGCGGCTATCCCGGCTACGACCTGGCCAAAGCCACCGCACTCGTCCAGGAGGTCGAGGCGGCCAAGGGCCCGATCCGCTTCGAGACGATCTCCACCCCCGACCCCAACACCATGCAGCTCGTCGAGCTGTGCCAGGACATGTGGCGCAAGGCCGGCATCGAGGTGTCGATCCGGCAGGCCGACCAGGCCGACCTGATCAACCGGGCGCTCACCGGCGACTTCCGCGCCACCGTGTGGACGTCGTTCTCCGCCGCCGACCCCGACGGCGAGTACAACGCGCTGCACCAGGCGTTCTCCCGGCCGCTCGGCGAGATCTCGCTCAACCCCACCAGGCTCAAGGACAAGGAGCTGAGCGACGCCCTCGACGCCGGCCGGATCACCCCGGACGAGGCCGCGCGCAAGGAGGCGTACGCGACCGTGCAGCGGCGGCTGCGCGATCAGATGCCGATCCTGTTCATCGACCACCTCAACACCGGGTCCGTGATCGCCAAGAGCAAGGTGCGCGGCATCGGCGAGCACACGCTGCCCGACGGTGAGAAGGGCCGGCCGCTGACCGGCTCGCCGATCCCGTACCACCCGTTCGCCCAGGTCTGGGTCACCGAACGATGATCATCCTGCACCGGCTGGTCCGGCTCGTGGTGGTGCTGCTCGTGGTGACCTTCCTGTCGTACGCCCTGCTCAACCTGCTGCCCGGCGACCCGGTCACGCAGATCCTGGGCATGTCGGCGACGGAGGAGAGCCGCGAGCAGCTCCGCCGGGAGCTGGGGCTGGACCAGCCCCTCGTCGTGCGCTACCTCGACTGGCTCGGCGGGCTCCTCACCGGCGACTTCGGCGAGTCGTACATCACCCGGATGTCCGTCGGCGCCGAGCTGGCCGAACGCCTGCCGGTCACCCTGGAGCTGCTGATCGCCGCGGAGATCGTCGCGCTGGGCCTGGCCGTGCCGCTGGGCGTGGCCGCCGCCCGCCGCGCCGGCCGCGGCCTGGACCAGGCGCTCACCGCGCTCAGCTTCGCGCTGCTGTCGACCCCCGTGTTCGTGCTCGGCGTGCTGCTGATCCTGATCTTCGCGGTGACCTGGAACGTGCTGCCCGCGACCGGCTGGACCTCGCTCTCCGTCGACCTCGGCTGGAACCTCACCTCGGTCATCCTGCCCGCGGTCACGCTCGGCTGCGGCCAGCTCGCGGTGTACGCGCGGCTGCTGCGCACCGACCTGATCGCGACCCTCCAGGAGGACTACATCGTCCTGGCCCGCGCCCGCGGCCTGTCGCCCCGCCGCATCATGTGGCGGCACGCGCTGCGCCCGTCCGCGATCAGCCTGATCACCGCGATCGGGCTCAACATGGGCGCGCTCATCGGCGGCACTGTGATCATCGAGACGCTCTTCGGCCTGCCGGGCATCGGGCGGCTCATCGTCGACTCCATCTTTTCCCGCGACTACCTGACGGTGCAGGGAGGCGTCGTGCTCATCTCGGTCGGCTACGTGGTGGTCAACTTCGCGGTGGACGTCGTGTACGCCGCCGTCGATCCCAGGATCCGGCGTGCGTAGGCGGCTCGGGATCGGCTTCTGGCTCGCCGTCGGCTGGATCGGGGTGGTGCTGCTCGCCGCCCTCCTGGCCGACCTGCTGCCGCTGTACCGCTATGACGAGACGCTGGCCGGGCCGCCGCAGACGGGGCCGAGCTGGGAGCACCCGCTCGGCACCGACGGCCTCGGCCGCGACGTGCTGAGCCGGATCGTGTACGGCGCCCGCGTCTCGCTCGGCGTCGGCGTCGGCGCCGTCCTGCTCGGCCTGCTCATCGGCGCCCCGCTCGGCATCCTGGCCGGTTACCGGCGGCGGGCCGCCGACGCGATCATCATGGCGGTCAACGACGTGGCGCTGGCGTTCCCCGCGCTGGTGTTCGCCCTCGCCGTGGTGGCCTTCGCCGGGGCCAGCCTGCGCAACGTGCTCATCGTGCTCGCGGTGCTCGGGGTGCCGGCGTGGGTCCGGCTCGTCCGGGGCGCCACCCTCTCCTTCGCCGAACGGGAGTTCGTGCTGGCCGCACGTGTGCTCGGCACCCGCGACCGGCGCATCCTGTGGCGGGAGATCGTGCCGAACGTCGCGATGCCGGCGGCGTCGTACGCGTTCATCGGCATGGCCGTGGTCGTCGTCGCCGAGGGCAGCCTGGCCTTCCTCGGCCTGTCGGTGCAGGCGCCCACGCCCACCTGGGGCGGCCTGATCAACGAGGGCCGCACGCTCATGGAGACCGCGCCGCACGTCGTGCTCGTGCCCTCGGTCGTCATGTTCCTGACCGTGCTCTCGTTCAACCTGGTGGGCGATCGGCTGCGCGCGCTGACCGACGTACGGGAGAGCGGCCTGGAGCCGGTGCGCCAGGTGACCGTCTCCCCGATGCCGGTGGCCGAGCACCAGGTCCGCGACACGCTGCTGCAGGCCGAGGACGTGCGCACCCACTTCGTCACCCCGCGCGGCCTGGTCAAGGCCGTGGACGGCGTCTCCTTCACCCTCGAACGCGGCAGGACCCTGGCCATCGTCGGCGAGTCCGGGTCGGGCAAGTCGATGCTGATCCGCTCGATCCTCGGCCTGCTGCCCGGCAGCGCCGTCAGGGGCGGCAAGGTCTACCTGTCGGGCGAGGACCTGACCGCGCGCACCCCCGCCGAGATGCGCTCGGTGCTCGGGCCCCGGCTCGGCACCGTGTTCCAGGACCCGATGACCGCGCTGAACCCGGTGCGCACCATCGGCACGCAGGTCACCGAGCCGCTGCGGGTGCACCTCGGCCTGGGCCGCAAGGAGGCCCGCGCCGAGGCCGTGCGGCTGCTGGCCTCGGTGGGCATCCCCGATCCCGTGCGCATGTTGGGCCGCTACCCGCACCAGCTGTCGGGCGGCATGCGGCAGCGGGTGACGATCGCGATGGCGCTGTCGTGCGGGCCCGACGTGCTCTTCGCCGACGAACCGACGACCGCGCTGGACGTCACCATCCAGGACCAGGTGCTGCGGCTGCTGCACCGGCTGCGCGAGGAGCACCACATGGCCGTGGTGCTGGTCAGTCACGACCTGTCCGTGGTGGCCCGCTGGGCGGACGAGGTCATCGTCATGTACGCCGGCAAGGTCGTCGAACGCGGGCCGGCCGCCGAGGTGTTCCGCCGGCCGCGGATGCCGTACACGCAGGCGCTGCTCCAGGCGGCGCCCCGGCTGAGCGACCCGGTGCACCACCGGCTGCGGGAGATCCCCGGCCGGCCGCCGGACCTCGTCGACCTGCCGCCGGGCTGCTCGTTCCGGCCGCGGTGCGCGTACGCGCGGGACCGGTGCGGGCAGGAGGCCCCGCCGCTGGTCAACGGCAGCGGCCACCAGTACGCCTGCTGGTACCCGCGTCCCATCGAGACGGCCATCGCGGAAGGGGCTGAGAGCAGTGGCAGGTAGCGGGAAGGCCCACCTGCGTCCCCGTGACGAGGTGCTGCTGCGGGTGGAGGATCTGGTCGTGGAGTTCCCCGCGGGCCGCGGCCGCACCGTGCGCGCGGTCTCCGGGGTGAGCTTCGACCTGGCGCGCGGCGAGACGCTCGGCATCGTCGGCGAGTCGGGCTGCGGCAAGTCGAGCGCGGCGCGGGCGCTCGTCCAGCTCCCGCCGCCCCGCTCGGGCTCGGTACGGCTCGACGGCCGCGAGCTGACCACGCTGCGCGGGGAGGCGCTGCGCCGCACCCGCCGGCAGCTCCAGATGATCTTCCAGGACCCGATCTCCTCCCTCAACCCCCGCCGCCGCGTCCGCGAGATCGTCGGCGAGGGCCCCCGCGTGTGGAACCTGCCCGGCGACCGCGTGGACGAGGTGCTGGAGGCGGTCGGCCTCGACCCCGCGACCGCCGCGGTACGCCGGCCGCACGAGTTCTCCGGCGGGCAGTGCCAGCGCATCTCGATCGCCCGGGCGCTGATCCTCGACCCGGAGGTGGTGATCTGCGACGAGCCGGTCTCCGCGCTGGACGTCTCCGTGCAGGCCCAGATCCTCGGCCTGCTGGAGGACCTCAAGGCGCGTTACCGGCTCACGCTCGTCTTCATCGCCCACGACCTGGCCGTGGTCAAGAACGTCAGCGACCGCATCATGGTGATGTATCTGGGCAAGGTGTGCGAGCTGGCGCCGAGCGCCGACCTGATCAGCCGGCCCGCGCACCCGTACACGCGGGCCCTGATCGCCTCGATCCCCGACGGCGGGCTCGACCTGCCGCCGTCCGACACCCTGATCAGCGGCGAGCCGCCGTCGCCGGTCGACCCTCCGTCGGGCTGCCGGTTCCGTACGCGCTGCCCGCGGGCGCGGGAGCGGTGCGCCGCCGAGGAGCCGCAGATCCGGCAGGTGGGCGAGGACCACTGGCTGGCCTGCCATTTTCCGGCGCTGCCGGACCCAGAACCACCCGTTGAAGACAGCAACAAGGAGTGACCGCCAGCATGGCCATCGATTTCACCCTCGCCCCGGAGCACGAAGAGATCCGCAAGCGGGTCCGCGCCTTCATCCAGGGCACCGTCGCCCCCGCCATGGAGGAGGTCGGGGAGGGCGACCGCGAGGCGTACCTCAAGACCATCTTCGGCCTGCGCAAGCAGGCCAGGGCCGAGGGCCTGTGGCTGCCGCACATGCCGAAGGAGTGGGGCGGCATGGGCCTCGGCCACGTCGAGCTGGCCATGGTGCAGTCGGAGGCGGCCAAGACCCGCATCGGGCCGTGGGTGCTCAACTGCCAGGCTCCCGACGAGGGCAACATGCACACGCTGCTGCACTGGGCGACGGACGAGCAGAAGGAGAAGTACCTGCGTCCCCTCCTGGAGGGGACGAAGTCGTCCTGCTTCGCCATGACCGAGCCCGAGGTGGCGGGCTCCGACCCCACCCTGATCCGCACGGAGGCCGTCCGCGACGGCGACGAGTGGATCATCAACGGCCACAAGTGGTTCATCTCCAACGCCCGCCGCGCGAGCTTCGCCATCCTCATCGCGCGGACGGAGAAGGACGTGCCGGAGGGCTCGCGCGGCGCCAACACCGCCTTCCTCGTGGACCTGCCCTCGCAGGGCTGGAACGACGTCCGCGAGGTCGAGACGATGCACGGCTCCACCGGCCACAGCGAGATCGTCATCAAGGACCTGCGCCTGCCCGACAGCCAGGTGCTCGGCGGCCGGGGCAACGGCCACCGCCTCGGGCAGTACCGGCTCGGCCCGGCCCGCCTGGCCCACTGCATGCGGTGGATCTCACAGGCGGAGACGGCGCTCGACATGATGGTCGACCGGGCGCTCAACCGCTACAGCCACGGCTCGCTGCTGGCCGAGAAGCAGGGCATCCAGTGGCTGATCGCCGACTCGGCGATGGAGCTCTACCAGTGCAAGCTGATGGTGCTGCACGCCGCTTCCAAGATCGACAAGGGCGAGGACTTCCGCACGGAGGTCTCGATGGCCAAGCACTTCGTCGCCAACAGCCTCAACCGGATCGTGGACCGGGCGATCCAGGTGCACGGCGCCCTCGGCTACTCGACGGACACGCCGCTGGCGAACATGTTCCAGCACGCCCGCTGGGCCCGCTTCGCCGACGGCGCCGACGAGATCCACCAGATGCGCATCGCCGAGCGCACGATCGCCGCCTACCGCGCCACCGGCTCCACCAGCTCCGCCACCGGCGACCTGCCCCTGTAGCCAGAGCCGCGTCCCCCGGCCGGCGCGGCGCCGGGGGACGCCGGCCGCGAGGGCTCAGGCGGCGATCGGCGACCAGAGGTCGTCGATCGCGCGTTCCGCCGCCGCGAGGCTCTGCTCGGCCAGCGGGATCAGGGGCGTCATGGCCGGGGTCGTCCTGGCGAGGGTGAGCTCGGCCTCGATGAAGCGCGGCTCCAGGCCGGTGATCGCCAGCCCGTGCGGGAACCATGGGAGGGCGTGGTCCCATCCTTCGCGGGGCGCGCCCGGGCCGTAGCCGCCGCCCCGGGTGGCGAGCACGACGAACTCGCGCCCGCCGAGCCGCCCCTCCTGGGTCTCGGGGTCGAAGGCCAGGCCGGGGGCGATGAGGTGGTCGACCCAGGCCTTCACACTGCTCGGCGCGCCGTAGTTGTACAGCGGCAGGCCCAGCACGATCGTGTCGGCCGCCTTCACCTCCTCGACCAGCACCTGGGTGAGCTTCCAGGACTCGGCCTGGGCCGGCGTGTGCTGCTCGGGCGGCAGCAGCCGGGCCAGGCCGCCGGCCTCGTCGAGGTGGGGAAGAGGGTCGGCGCCCAGGTCGCGGTAGGCGACGGTGCCGTCGGGGTGCGCCGCGCGCCAGGCGGCCACGGCCCGGGCGGTGAGCCGGCGGCTGACCGAGTGGCCGCCCTGGATGCTCGCGTCGATATGCAGCAGGTGAGGCATGCTGTTTAGTCCTTCATGAATCGTTTGTGTTGCACCAATGATTAGCGGCACGGGGATAGAACGTCAACTCGGTTAGGCTTGTTCCATGACGTCGCTGCCCGTGGTCAACCAGCCGGTGCACCGGTCGGGCGCGCTGCTCGACCACCTCGCGCGTCGCATCCGCACGCGCAGCGAGGCGGTGCTCGCGCCGCTCGGCCTGCGGCCTCGCCACCTCATCGCGCTGACGGTGCTGCGGGCCCGGGGAGGCATCACCCAGCAGGCGCTCAGCACCACCCTCGAGATGGACGGCACCAACGTCGTCAGCCTGCTCAACGAGCTCGAGGCCGAGGGGCTCATCGAACGGCGGCGCTCGCCCGAGGACCGCCGCCGCCATGTCGTCGAGCTCACGCAGGCCGGCGTGGAGCGGCTCGCGAAGGCCGAGTTCGTGCTCGCCGCGGTCGAGGACGAGGTGCTCGCCGCGCTCGACGACAACCACCGCGAGCAGCTCTACCACCTGCTCGTGCAGGCGGTCGAGGGCCACGGCACGATCTGCCCGCCCGACGACGAGCCGGCCACCTGACGCGCCGGCGCGCCCGCGGTCAGACGGGCGTCCGGGGCGCGGGCAGCGGCACGATCTCGCGCTCGTAGTAGGTCCGGAGGTCCTCGCCCATCGCGAACAACTTGTCCAGCTCGCCGCGGCAGGCGTCGATCACCTCGGGGTCGTCGATCCGCCGCGCCCCGCTGTGGGCGCCGCGGGAGTCGTACGTCACCTCGTACATGACCGTCGTGCCCAGCACCACGAGCTCCGGCAGGCGGCGGCTGCCCTCCAGGTCGAGCACCTCGGCGGCGTCGAGGACGCGCACCTGCTCGGCGCTCCCCCCGCGCAGCGCCAGGACGTGCATCTCCCACCGCAGGTAGGGCGTGACCGGCCGCTCGACGACACGGATGCGCCGGCACGGAAAGCGGCGCACCGGGCGGCCGTCGCCGATCAGCTTGACGGACCGGTCCCAGTCGCTCTCCCGCGCCGGCGCCCGGCTCTCGTGAAAGCCCTGGACCCGCTCCAGCTTCCAGAAAACGCCGTCGATTTTCCGGAACTCCGGCCAGAAATCGTCGAGATATTCCTCCGCACTCAGCAAGACACCTGATATCTCGTGAATGCGCTCCAGCATAAGGAATGTCCCTCGTCGGCCACGGACGGCCCGCATCTCGGCCGCCTATTTTCGCAGGTCAACCACTACCTATCACCGAAAAGCCACCATTGTCGAGCCACCTGCGGCCGCGCCGGGCGAATATCGCCGAGCCCGAGCGCGGATTTCTCCATGCCCCCGGCTCCCCGCTTTCCCGTTCCCCGGGGAGAACGACCGGCAGAACACGCCAACCCCGATTCAAACCCCGGAAC
>NZ_POUD01000380.1 GCF_003236395.1 Nonomuraea aridisoli
CCCCTCACCGCACACCCCCGCCTCCACGCCGCCGCTGGGACCTGAGCCGCGGGGTGCCGGATCGGATGGTGAGTCCGCTGCTCCGTCGGGCGCGGTGCCGGGTTCCGTGCCGCACGATGCTGGACTCGGTGGTGGATCCGCCGGGTCGTCCGGGTCCGTGTCGAGCGATGGCGCATCCGGTGGTACGGCCGCCTGGTCTTCCGCGGCTGGGTCGCCGCCGTCATCAGCGCTGGACGCCGGGCCGCGGGGTGCCGCGTCCGGTGACGTGGGGGCCGTGCCGGCGAGTTTCGTGTGGTCGGCGGGGGCGGGTGTCGCTGATGTTCCGTGCGCACCTGCTCGGGATGGCTCCGGGAACGGGCGTCACGGTGGCGCGGCCGAGACCGGGGCTTCGGCCGCCACGTCGTCCGTGACGCCTGCGGAGATCACCGCAGCTGTCGCCACGTCCGCCCTGCGCACCGACGCGCCCGGCCCGGACGCCGGTGCCTCCGGCTCGTACAGCGCGTCGCTCGCCGACCCGTACGGAAGCGTGTACGGGGTGCCCGGGCACGACCAGGCGGTGGAGGATGACTGGTTCGATCTGCCGGGGCGCCCGCCGAGATTGGCCGACAGCAGGCCGTACGGGGAGCCGGGAGGTCTGGCGGAGCCGGACCCGCAGGTGGAGCGGGACCTCGCCGAGGCGCTGCCGCCCGGCGCGCGGTTCCCCGACCCGCGCGGCACCTGGGTGCGGCTCATCAACGGTGGCGGTCCCGCCGACGACCCGTTCCGGGCCTCGAACGCCGCCGACTGCGCTCTGGCCGTGTTGTCCACCTGGCACGGCGAGCCCGCCACGGCCGCGCCGAGGATGCCGGAGTACGACCGCATCGGCCGCCCGGTGCTCACCGGCGAGCGGGGGAGCACGGCCAGGATCGAGCGCTGGGCCGGTCACCGCCTCCAGTACGCGGGCCAGGGCCGGCACGCCTACCCGCTGATCCGCCGCCGCCTGCTGGACGCCGGGCACGGAGCCGCCGCCGTCATCGTCGTCCGCTGGCCCGGTGGCGGATCGCACGTCTGGAACGCGGTCAACTTCGACGGCGAGATCATCTGGATCGACGCGCAGCGGGGTCACATGTCCGTCGAGCCGCCGTACAAGACGGTGACGGGGGTGTTCTGCGTGATCCTCGACCGCAGGGGTATGCCGCGATGAACCTGGACCAGGCCAGGGCGCTGGCCGAGGAGTACGTGAACGGGGCGCGGGAGGAGACGGCGCCGGTCGGCGTGTACGGCTTCGACGGCGGCTACGTGGCCTGGGTGCGCGACCTGGAGCCCGACGACCCGGCGAAGTTGCCGGAGACGCTCGGCGGCGCCTGTCTCGTGATCGACCGGGCGACCGGCGAGGTGGCGGCCCGCCCGTTGCTCGACCCGGAGACCGTGGCCGAGCTCTGGCCGGGCCGCAGGCCCCGCTGAGCCACACCGGCGGGCCAGTGGGTGAAGGCCGGGCGCCGCCCCCATCAAGACGCCCGACCTCACCCCGTGGTGTTGTATCCGCCAATTGCCCGTTTTATGCACGAACGGGGCTTTTTTAGGTGGGGGTCAGTGACCCCACGATCGACGCCCGCGCCGCCCGCCGGGCCGGCAGCACGGCGGCGAGCACCCCCGCCACCCCGGCCAGCGCCACGAACAACACGATCCGCGCGACGGGCACCGACATGACGGCTCCGTCCAGCATCGCCCGCATCGCCGCCCACCCGAAGACGACGCCCAGCACGACGCCGACCAGCGCCCCGATCAGCCCGAGCACCAGCGCCTCGACCGACAACATCCGGCGCAGCTGCGACCGGGTCAGCCCGAGGGCCCGGAGCAGGGCCGACTCCCTGGTCCGCTCGTGCACCGACAACGAGAGCGTGTTCGCGATGCCGAACAACGAGATCAGAATCGCCAGGCCGAGCAGCCCCGTGATGATCATGAGCACCATGTCGAGCGTCTCGTCGAACTGCCCGCGTATCTCCGTGGAACTGCTCACCCGCACGTCCGGATACGGCGCCGCGGCGGCGTCCACCATCGCGCGGGCCCGCTCCAGCGGCACGCCGTCGCGGACGTTCACCATCACCCGCGCGTCGGGCACGGCCCCGAAGTAGGCGTCGAACGGCCCCTGCGCGACCGTGACCGGCGGCAGCGTCGACTGGTTGCCGTCGAGCAGCGCGGTGACCCGCAGCGACGCGGTGCCCGCGCGCCGGGTCTCGATCGCCACGGAGTCGCCGACCCGCACGCCGAGGGCCTTGGCCGTGAGCTCGCTCAGCGCGGCCTCGCCCGGGCCGAAGCCCGCCATCGACCCGGCCACGACGTACGGCTCCACGGGCCCCTCGAACGTTCCCACGCTGAGGCGTTCGCCCGAGACCCGCGCGGTCACCTGCCGGATCTGCGCCACCGAGTCCAGCTCCGGCCGGCCGCGCAACTCCTCGGCCACGGACCTCGGGACGACCGCGTCCCTCGACTGCCCGGCCAGCAGGTAGTCGATCGGGAACTGCTCGTCCAGCTTGACCGTCAGGCTCAGCCGGGTGGAGGCGGTGACCACGGAGATCAGCGTCATCAGGGTCACGCCGATCGTCAGCGCGACCGTGGTGGTCGCGGCGCGCTTGGGGTTGCGCGCCGCGTTGTCCACCGCCAGCCGCCCCGGCACGCCGAACATCCGGCGCGGCACCCAGCCGACGAACGCGCTCAGCGGCCTGACCAGCACCGGCCCCAGCACCAGCACCGCCAGGAACGTCAGCACGCCCCCGGCCATCACCACGACCAGCGACACCTGCTGCCCGGGCTCCAGGACGAACACGCCGGCGGCCGTCGTCCCGAGCCCTGCGACCAGGAACAGCGCCGCGATCCCGCACCGGACGAGACCGACGCGGAACGCCGGCTCCCCGGCGTGGTCGCGCAGCGCCGCCACCGGCGGCACCCGCGTGGCCGACCTGGCCGGCAGCACGGCCGAGCCCACCGTGACGACGAGACCGACGGCCAGGCCGGCGACGACCGTGGGCGGGGTGAGGGCGGCCTGCGCGTCCGTCGGCAGCGGGGAGTCCAGCGCGGCGAGCACCGTGATCGCGAGGGAGGCCAGGCCGTACCCGGCGATCAGACCGGCGACGGAGGCCAGCAGCCCCACGGCGGCCGACTCCAGCAGGACCGAGCCGAACACCTGCCCGCGCGTCGCCCCGATGCAGCGCAGCAGCGCCATCTCCCGCGTGCGCTGGGCGACCAGGATGGTGAACGTGTTGGAGATCACCAGAGCGGCCACGAACATCGCCACCAGGCCGAACATCAGCAGCCCCAGCGTGATCATCTGGTTCTCCACCCCGGCCGCCCTGGCCAGGTCGTCGGCCAGCTCGGCGCCGGTCTTGACGGTGTACGCGCCCCCGACGGCCGCCGCCACGGCGCGCGCGTCGGCGCCGGCGACGTCGATCTCGGCGTAGCCCTTGACCCCCGTCATGCGGCGCGCGGTGTCCGTGGTGAAACCGACCGCGCCGGTGAAGCCCAGCTCCTGGTCCACGCCGGTGTCGATGAGGCCGACGAGCCGGAAGTCGTGCGGGTTCTGCTCGTGGTCGAGGACGGTGATCGTGTCGCCGACGCGGAAGCCCTGGGCCTTGGCGGTGTTCTCGTCGAGCACGGCGGCCCGGTCGTCCTCGCCCGGGCCGGCGCCGGTGACGACGTTCGTGCGGTCCAGACGTCCTGAGACGACGGACACGGCGGTGGTGGGGAAGTCCCCCGCGGTCTTGCCGTCCTTGCCGAGCACGGGCGCGCCGCCGCGCACGAGACCCTGGGCCTCGGTCACACCGGGCAGCGCCCGGACGCGGTCCAGCACCTCCTCGGGCAGCACGCCGGTCTTGGGCAGCACGACCACGTCCACCTTGCCCGCGTCGGCCGTGACCCGCTCGGCGACGCCGGCCTCCATGGTGTCGTTCAGCACGAACGTGCCCGTGATGAAGCCCACCCCCAGCACGATCGCCACGGACGTGAGCAGCAGCCGCATCAGGTGCGCGCGCAGCCCGGCCAGCGCCGTCCTCAGCACCTCACGCCTCCAGCCGGACGAGCGTGTCGAGGACGGTCTCCGGCGTCGGCGCGGCGACCTCGGTGACGAGCTCGCCGTCGCGCAGGAACACCACCCGGTCGGCGTACGAGGCCGCCACCGGGTCGTGCGTGACCATGACGATGGTCTGCCCCAGCTCGCGGACGGACGTGCGCAGGAACGACAGGATCTCGGCGCCGCTGCGGGAGTCGAGGTTCCCGGTGGGCTCGTCCGCGAAGATCACCTGCGGTTTGCCGATGAGGGCCCTGGCCACGGCCACCCGCTGCTGCTGGCCGCCGGACAGCTCCGACGGCCGGTGCCGCAGCCGGTCCCGCAGCCCCACGGTGTCGACCACCCGGTCGAACAGCGCCTCGTCGGCCTGCCGGGCGGCGATGTCGAGGGGCAGGCGGATGTTCTGCTCGGCGGTCAGCGTGGGCAGCAGGTTGAAGGACTGGAAGACGAAGCCGATCCGCTCGCGGCGCAACTGCGTGAGCCGCCGGTCGCCGAGGCCGGTCAGCTCCACGTCGCCGATGTGCACGGTGCCGGACGTGGCGGTGTCGAGGCCGGCCAGGCAGTGCATGAGGGTGGACTTCCCGGATCCCGACGGGCCCATGATGGCGGTGAAGGCGCCGGTGGCGAAGGACACGTCCACGCCGCGCAGGGCGTGGACGCGGGCGTCGCCCTCGCCGTACACCTTCGTCAGGGCTCTGGCGGCCACCGCAGGGGGCGCCTGGGTATGGGTGAGCGTCACGTTCACTCCAAGGTCGCGATTTATCAACGCGACTCACGCTAGGAGTGGAAATTTCGTGTTTTGTGGGCCTTGAGGAGGGACTTCGGGTGCGACTGCGGCTGACCCCGGTCAGACTTCCGGCCGATGCGACGGCACGATCAGCCCCGACTCGTAGGCGTACACCACCACCTGCGCGCGGTCGCGCAGCCCCAGCTTGGCCAGCACCCGGCCCAGATGTGTCTTCACCGTCGCCTCCGCGACCTCCAGCCCGGCCGCGATCTCCAGGTTGGACAGCCCGCGCGCCACCATGAGCATCACCTCCCGCTCGCGCGGCGTCAGCTCGGCCGCCGCCACCGGCTCCCCGGACGGCAGCTGCGCCGCGAACCTGTCGAGCATCCGCCGCAACGTGCTCGGCGCCACCACGGCGTCGCCCGCGTGCACCACCCGGATCGCCTCGATCAGGTCGCCCGGCGGCACGTCCTTCAGCAGGAACCCGGCCGCACCCGCCTTCACCGCCGCGAACGCGTACTCGTCCAGGTCGAACGTGGTCAGGATGAGCACCTTCGGGCCCTCGATGCGCCGGGTGGCCTCGACGCCGTCCATGACCGGCATGCGCACGTCCATGAGCACGACGTCCACCTCGGCGGCCCTGAGCACCTCCAGCGCGGCGGCGCCGTCGCCCGCCTCCGCGACCACCTCGATGTCCGGCTGGGCGCCCAGCACCATGCGGAACCCCGCCCGCAGCAGCTCCTGGTCGTCGACCAGCATCACCCGGATCACTACGCCGCCCTCGCCATGGGCAGGCGCGCCAGCACCTCGAAGCCGCCGCCCGGACGGGGACCCGCCGACACCGCGCCGCCGTACATGCCGGCCCGCTCCCGCATGCCGATCAGGCCGTGGCCGTCGGCGCTCGCCGGGGCCGCCGCGCCCCGCCCGTCGTCGGTCACCCGGACCACCAGGTCGGCTCCGGTGTAGTCGAGCTCCACGGACGCCCGGGCGCCGGCGCCGCCGTGCTTGAGGGTGTTCGTCAGCGCCTCCTGGACGATGCGGTAGACCGCCAGCTGCTGCCCCTCCGGCAGCTCGGCCGGCACACCGGCGACGCTCAGCCGGGCCGGCACCGCCGAGCCGCGGACCAGCTCCTCCAGCTGACCGAGCCCCGGCTGCGGGGTGTAGTCGGTGGCCGCGGCCTCGTTCTCGCGCAGGACGCCCACCAGGCGCCGCATCTCGGCCAGCGCGGCACGGCCCGTCCTGGAGATGGTGGTGACGGCCTCACGGGCCTGCTCCACGTCGCCGTCCAGCGCGTACGCGGCGCCGTCGGCCTGCACGACCATGACGCTGACGTTGTGGGCCACGACGTCGTGCAGCTCCCTGGCGATCCGCGCCCGCTCGGCCGCGGCGGCCATCCTGGCCTGCTGGTCGCGTTCGCGTTCCGCGCGTTCCGCCCGCTCCTCCAGGCCCTCCAGGTAGCGCCGGCGGGTGCCGGCGTACAGGCCCGTCAGCCAGACCGTCACCACGAAGATCGAACCGCCGAAGAACATCCCGAACGTGGGATCGCGCCAGTTGACCAGCGCCAGGAACGTGCCCAGCTCCGCCACCAGCACCGCCGCGAGCGCCCATCGGAACGCGCACTGGTAGGCCACCGCCCAGAGCGCCACCAGCACCGCCAGGTTGCCGGGCAGCACGGCGAGGTCCTGCAGCCACTGCCCGAAGCTGATCAGCGCGATCACCGCGAACGCCGCGACCGGCCGCGAGATCCACACCAGCGGCGCCAGCAGCGCGGCCGACAGGGCCAGGTAGCCCGCCACCCCGATGGGGAGGCCCCCGACCGGGTCGGCCATCGCGATCGGCACCGCCAAGACGGCGCACAACACTGCCAGCGGAGCCACCCGGAGGGCCGCCACCGCCCTCTCGTGGCTTCTCGACCACGCCCGCACCCTGCCGAACACATCCTCACGATAGGGACGTCCCGCAGCACATTGGTCCGCCTGAAGGGTGAAGTCCTCGTACGACCCAGGTCTGACATGGCGCTGCGCTTACACAGGGCTTACGGTGGTTTTGCCATCCTCTATTTCTGGGAGCGCCCTTCACGGGCGAGTAAAGGGAGATCGTGATGGCGGATCATGATCGAGACGGCGGGTCGCGCGGCGAAGAGGAAGCGCCGCGCGACCCGGCCGCCACCAGACGCCTCCACCAGCCCGGCGTGGATCCCGAACCCCGCGGCCTGAAATACGGCGAGGGCGCCGACCGCGGCTACGCCTACATCCCGCCCACCACGCCGCCCCCGGAC
>NZ_POUD01000381.1 GCF_003236395.1 Nonomuraea aridisoli
GACCCAACCCCACCACGAACGCCAGCGCCTTTGGCATGCACGGATCCACATCGTCCTCCAGCACGAACGAACCCTCGCCCCACCGGCGCGGGTGGGTCCGGAGTCGGCGCCTGCATTGCGCACTACGCCTCCCGTAACTTCTCGCCCCACGCCGTGCCCCACTCGCATGCCAACCGACCGCTCCCCCTCCGGGCCATTCAGGCACGGCCCTGGGCGCCGCCACCACCTCAACAAGCCGTCTACCGCGAACAGGGATGCCGACCCGCACCCGCAAGGCACCGGTCCCCACGCCGACGCAGACCACAGGGTGCGGTGGCCGGCGCGGCTCCTCCCCCCCGGAGGTTGGGAAGAGGGGATGCGAGTTCGCCGGTGATCGGCTCAGGTGGACAGCTTCGCGAGCTCGGCCATCTCCGTCGGTGGATCGATCACCGGCTGAATGACGATCTCGTTGACCCCGGCTTTGTTCCAGGGTGGCGATGCGGGCGAGGAGGTTGTCCCGCGTTCCGACCAGCGCCAGTGTGTCGATCAGCGACGGCAGGATCAGGTCCCGGTCCGCCGGAGCGATGCGTCCCAGGTAGTTGGAGTAGAGCGCGATATGCCGGTCCGGCGCGGCGATCGTGGTGCCTCGCCGGTCGAGGAGGGACCGCACCGCGTCGCGTTCTTCAGCGCAGAGCCCTTCGGCGAACGCAGGTGTGTCGGCGGCGAAGGCCAGGAATGACATGACGATGTGGCCCGTTGCGTCCCGAGCCGAGTCGCCGTAGGGGTCCTCACCCTCGTCGAGCACGTGCAGCGAGGTCATGACGTAGAAGTCGGCGTCGCCGGGAGCGCCCCCGGCCTGTCGCCGGGCGTGCTCGCGCGCGTGCCAGGCGGCGGGGTCCAGGCTGGCGAAGGAGATGATGCCGGTGCGGCGGCGGCCGGCGACGGCGGCGGCCTTCAGGCCGGTCGCGGCCACCAGGAACTCGATGGGGTCAGTGGTGTTCACGTGCTGCCCGGCATGCAGGAGCCGGATGTCGCGGACCCGGTCACCCTCGCGGTACTCGGCGATGCCTCCGGCGCACAAGTCCTGCAGGGCGGCGGTGAATCTTTCGAGTTCGGCCACCGTGGCGGGCGGCATTCCCAGGGTGCGCCGGGCGGTGTTCCCGGTGCCGACGCCGCAGATGATCCGGCCCGGCGCCAGCGCGTTGAGGCTGGTGAACGCGCCGGCCGTTGCGGGCAGCGACCGCAACGCCGGTGAGGTCACGCCGATGCCGAGCTTGATGCGGCTGGTGACCTTGGCGCACAAGGCCAGCGCCACGAACGGATCACCGTGGAGCAGGGGTGTGTCGTAGACCCAGAAGCTGCTGAAGCCCAGTTCCTCGGCCTGTACGGCCAGTTCCTCCACCTTGGGTTGTGCCGTGACCACGATGCCTTTGCGCATGATGCCTCCGTCGGCTGATACCGGCTCAAGCAAGTGGAGCCCTACCTGACCGACAGCGGTACCAATCCCCACTTACATTGCCAATCCTGGGCTCAACCCAAGGGATTCGCGTCTGCCGCAGGGCCGAAGCGGGAGCCGGCCAACCGCTTCACGGGCGTGCCGGCAACCACCACCGCTCACATCGGTACGGGTCGCAGGCATGCTGGCATACGAAGCACCGCCGGGAGCCGGCCAACCACTCCACGGGCATGCCGTCAAACACTCCAGCACACGTCGGAACGGAAGCCAGCCAACCACTTCACGAACATGCCGCCAACCACCGCACACACGTCGGAACGGGAGTCAGCCGACCGTTTCGCGGGCGTGCTGGCAAACGGAGCAGCTCGTGAAGCCGGCCGCCTGGGCCGAGGAGAGGGCCATCGTCTGGACCTCGGCGTCACCGGCCCCGCGGATCAGCGGGCAGTCCGTGCTGTGGTAGCGGCGAGTGCCGACGATCACCTTCACGGTCCCGGGGCGCTCACTCTTGCCCCCACCACGATCGTTACCGTCGGAGTCGTCACCGTTCTTCGCCTCGGCCTTCGGACTCGAACCGGGCGTCTTACCGGCCGTACCGGACCCCTGAGGCCGGGACGTGGCAGGAGCCGACGCGCCACCTCCCAAGGCAGTGGCGGAGGAGCCGCCCTTCGACGAGGGGCCGCCGCTCTCGCCCCCGCGGGACGCCGCGGACGAACCGCCGCCATCGCCACGGGCACCACCGCCCTTGGCGGCACCCTCCTTCGGAGAACCCGCCTTGGAAGAACCCTCTTCGGGAGCGCCAGACTGGGAACCACTCGCCTTGGGAGCGCCCGGCTTGGGCGCAACCGGCTTAGGAGCACCCGGCGTGGGAGCCGCGCTCTTGGACGCTTCGGCCGGAGAGCCCCCACTCGTCGAGCCGGCCGCACCCCGCCCTGAGGCAGGGGCGGACGGACGTGCCGACCCCGTCTTCCCGGCGCCGGACGCCCCGGCGGGCGGTCCCGGGGGCAGCGGCCCCTTCGGCTTGGCCTGAGACTCGGCCGAGGACGCGGGCCGTTCATGGATGATCACAGTGTCGATCACAGTGTCGCCGCCCGAGGACGGCTCCGCCCCCGACCCGGCAGGTCGCTCAGCCTTTTCACCGGAACCCGAAGGACGCTGCGACGACTTGTCCGAGCCGGATGGACGCGGCGACGGCTTGTCGTCGGCAGCGGAGGGACGTACAGACGCCCCAGAGCCACCCGAACCCCCGGGACGGCCGGGCATCGCGGAAGAAGACACGCGAGGCTGCGGCGCCGTAACAGGCCCGAGGTCATCGTCATCGGCTGCACCGGACGCGCCCTGCCCCGGCTTGCCGGAGGAACGACCAGCCGACTCGGCGCCGGTTCCGCCCTGTCCGCGTTCGCTCCCGGAACGGCGCGACTCCTCAGCGGACGCACCCGCCGAACGACCGACGCCGTCACCGGAGACACTGGAGGTACCGGACGGAACACCCTTGCCACCGGGCCGATCCGTCCGACCAGGCGTGCCACCCGAACGATCGGCCTGATCACCGCCCTTACCAGGCTCAGCAGCCGCGCGGGCCTCCCCAGCCGTGGCCCCTGGTCGGCCGATGTCCCTGGACCCGGCCCCAGGACGGCCGGACTGAGCGGCGGAATCATCCGCAGCTTCAGGCTTGCCGCCACCGGAAGAACCAGGCTTGCCCGTGGCCCCGGGCTTGCCGCCCGGCCGGCCAGGCCCACCCGGCGACCCCGCGGCGCCCGTGGCGGCCCCGGAGCTCCCAGAGCCCGGCGCACCGGACGCGGACGGCTTGGCAGAAGCAGCAGATTCGGCAGAGGCGGATTGTTTGCCGGCCGGCGGCTCGGCACGCGACGCGTGCGGCGGCCGGAAGTAGGAAGTCTCGGACTCCGCCTGCTCGTCATCGGATGCGGCGGAGGAGGATGCCGGGGCCTGGCTCGCGGCGGCGGCCGAGGGGCGGCCGAACCAACCGGTGGCGCCTTCCTCGTGGGCGGCGGCAGGCTCCGGGCTGGGGGTGGAAGCCTTCGTGTCAGGCTTCGGCGGGGCGACCGGCAACCGTTGGTCGCGGGTCTCCGCGGAGGTCTCGGCCCGGCGCTCGGTGCTGACGGCGGGGCCGGGGACGACAGCAGGCTCGGGATCGGCGGCAGGCGGCAACTGCCGTCCGCCGAGCGCGGCGTCGGGAAGGCAGGTCGTACAGGGCGTGAAGCCCTCTTCGCGTGCCTCCTCGTAGGTGAGCTCCTCGCTCTCCCGGCCGACCAGCTGCCTGCAGCCGGGGACGTGGTAGCGCCTGCGTCCCGGGATCACCAGCACGATCGCGTCGGGCGCGACACCGCTCGCCACCGGTCGGCGCGCGGCGGGGGCGTGGGGGGCCGCCGTCCGCTGCGGAGCCGGGGGATGCGGTTGGGGTCGCGGCTGATGAGCCGTCGGGCCGGTCTGGGGGTACGGCGGAGCCGGCGGCATGAGCCCCTTCGGGGGGGTGGCCGGCGCAGCGGCCTGCCCACCACCGGGAAAAAGCTCGTTTCGCCGCAGGAACGCCCCGATCACCAGGAACAGCGCGGACAGCACGCTGACCACGATGGACCACATGATCAAGAACGGCTTCGCCAGTACGAAGCCCGCGATCAGCAGAACCACTGCCGCGAGCACCAAACCAGCACTGATAAGGATCACAGGGGGCTCTTTCGAGTGACAGGTCCTAGTGACCCGCTACTTTACCGGCGGTCGTTGTGGGGACCGTCACCACCGGGGAAAGCGCCCTGCGGAGCCTCACCGCCGAACGGGTTGCCACCGGGAAGCGGCTGCTGCCCACCCTGCGGCACGGCGTGCGACATGGCGGGAGCCTGACCCTGCGGACCGCCCGGCATGACCGGGAACCCACCGCTGCCCTCGGCCGAGACGTTGAGCTCGGCGAGCTGGTTCTCCAGGTAGAGCTTGAGCCTGCTGCGGTATTCGCGCTCGAAGCTGCGCAGCTCCTCGACCTTGCGCTCGAGCTCGTCGCGCGTCTGCACGAGCGAGCCCATCGCCTGGCGGTGGCGCTCCTGCGCGTCGCGCTCCAGCGTCTCGGCGCGGGCGCGGGCGTCGCCGATGACCTGCTCGGCCTGACGGCGGGCCTTGGTGAGGATCTCGTCGGCCTCGCGACGGGCGCGGGTCACCGTCTCGTCCGCCTCCCGGCGGGCGTCGGCGATCGCCTGGTCGGCGGTCTGCTGGGCGAGCGCGAGCACGCGGGCCGCGGTGTCCATGTTGTCCTCGGCGGGAGGCATGTTCATGGCCACGGGGACCGGCTGCTGCTGCACCGGCGGCTCAGGGGCCCGCATGGGCTCCGGCTGCGGCGGGGCCATCATCTCGGGCTTGGGCTGCTGCTCCTGGACCGGGGCGGAGGCCATGGGCATGTTCATGCCGCCCGGCACCTTCCCACGCAGGCACTCGGCCAGCTTGGCGCGGAGCTCCTCGTTCTCTTGGATCAGGCGGTCAAGCTCAGCTTCGACCTCGTCGAGGAAGGCGTCGACCTCTTCCTCGTCGTAGCCCGGCCGCAGCCGGGTGGTACTGAACTGCTTGTTCCGCACATCAGCGGGCGTCAGCGGCATTTTTTGGTCTCCTTGGCGCGCTTGGAGTCTGTCCGGAGGACGGTAACCCGAATCACCTCAGCGCGGACACGAGTTGGAACACGACCGGCACGACACAGGCCCGCTCATCGCAGCATTCCAGCGATCTGAATCAAGATCAGAACCACGATGAACAGGACAGTGAAGCTTAGGTCAAAGGCCACCGTACCCAACCGGAGCGGAGGAATGAAACGGCGGAGGAACTTGAGTGGTGGGTCTGTTGCGGTGTATGTGGCCTCCGCCAGCACCAGGACGACGCCCGTGGGACGCCACTGGCGGGCGAAAGCCTGCACCGTCTCGAAGATCATCCTGCCGATGAGCAGCACCAAATAGAGAGACAGGACTACGACCAAGATCTGACTGACGATCCCCACGGCCCGGCCGCGCCTCCACTTCTGGTGTGCCCTCCCGGTCTCGGCGAGACCTGGTTGGGTCCGGTAGACATACAGAGACTCTAACTCTGGTTGAAGAACCCGCGCTCCGCGATTCGGGCCTTGTCCTCAGCGGTCACCTCGACATTGGCAGGGGACAACAGGAACACCTTGTTGGTAACACGTTCAATGCTCCCGTGTAGGCCAAAAACCAGACCTGCTGCGAAATCGACCAGACGCTTGGCGTCACTGTCGACCATCTCGGTCAGGTTCATGATGACCGGGGTACCGTCACGGAAGTGCTCCCCGATGGTACGCGCCTCGTTGTACGTCCGCGGATGCAGGGTCGTGATGCGCGCCAGATCGGTCGTACGGCGCTCCACGACGGCCGTCGTGGGCCTGGGCGCGGGCACCACCGCGTCGGGCTCGTCGTCGCGGTCCTGGACCGCGACGGGTCGCTCCTCACCGGACCGCTGGACGTCGTCGTCATAGGGGTAGTCGTCCGGGTACGTCTCATACCTCTCGTAGCGGTCGTCCTCCACGAGACCGAGGTAGACCGCCATCTTGCGCATCGCGCCGGCCATCGCTACGTCGTCCTCCTGCTCATGGTCGCACCCGCTCGGGTCCGTCGCCGTGTCCGAGGCGGTAGGGCGTACCCCCTGGAGCTCACCGCTGATCGACCTCTACTTGATCGTGGACCTGAAGACCCACTTGAGGGGACATTACCTGACGAAGGGCTTGCGACGACCGAGCAACGCCGTACCGACGCGCACGTGTGTCGCGCCGTACGCGATGGCCTCGGCCATATCGCCGCTCATGCCCGCCGACACCATCGTGGCCCGGGGGTGCTGCTCCTGCAGGCGCACCGCCAGGTCGCGCAGCCGGGAGAAGGCCTTGGCCGGCTCTTCACCCAGCGGCGCCACGGCCATGACCCCGCCGAGCCACACGCCCTCCGCCAGTGCCACCTCGTCGGCGAGCGGAAGCAGCTCCGCCGGGCGGCAGCCGCCCCGCGCCGGGTCGTCGTCGAGCGCCACCTGCAGCAGGCAGCCGACGTTGCGGCCCTGGCGGACCGCCTCCTTGCTGATCGCCTCCACCAGCCGCAGCCGGTCGACGGAGTGGATCACGTCGGCGTAGCCGACGACGGAGCGGACCTTGTTGGTCTGCAGCTGGCCGACGAAGTGCCACGTCAGCGGCAGGCCGGCCAGCTCGTGCGCCTTGGGGGCGGCTTCCTGGTCGCGGTTCTCGCCGACGTCGCGCACGCCCAGCTCGGCCAGGATGCGGATGTCGTCGGCGGGCCGCGTCTTGGTGACGGCGATCAGCGTGACCTCGCCCCGGTCGCGCCCCACGGCGTGACACGCCTGTGCGATGCGCGCGTCGACCTCGGCGAGCCCGGCCGCGATCTCGTCCCTTCTCACGTGCTCTCCCTCACTCCCGGCGTCCTCACGCCCCGCGCACACGACGGCGCCGCTCCCGTATCCCTGCGGGGAGCGGCGTCAGGTGTGCGGCTACTTGAGGAAGTCGGGGACGTCGAGTTCCTCTTCCTGTTCCTCGAAGACCACTCGCGGACGTTTGGCGGGCTCCGACATGCGGGAGGTGATGGGCGTGGGCGGGGTGGCGG
>NZ_POUD01000382.1 GCF_003236395.1 Nonomuraea aridisoli
CCCCCGACGAGGCCCCCGACGAGGCCCCCAACACGGGGACGGGCACTGGCACGGACACCAACACGGCAAGCGCCGCGGGCGCCGTCACTGCCCCCGGCGTGGCCGCCGAGGCGGTGCGGGCGGCCGAGAAGCCCACCCTCGCGGCCACCGTCACGAACGTCCCGGTCGGCCGGACCGTGCGCGACACCGGCCCCGTGACGCCTCCCCGGACCAGCCCCTCCGTCGCCCTGCTACGCGAGCGGGAGTCCGTGGAGGACGCCCTCAGAAGGCGCCAGAGCTACGTCATGTTCGGCATCTTCCTGCTGCCGTTCCTGTTCCTGCTCGCCCTGATCTTCTCCCGCGTGCCGTACTAACCGTCCGGCACGGTTCGCGGCACGGTTCGCGGCACGGTTCGCGGCACGGTTCGCGGCACGACGGAGAAGACCAACGTGCTCATCCCCGGCACCGACCCACCATCGCCGTGGACCTGACCAGATGGGAGGTGCCCCACCGGATCATGAACCGCGTCCCGGCCCGGCCGACATCGCGAGGCCGGCGCAATTTCCCGGTTTCCGAGTCGAAGGGCAAGGGCCTGCAGCCGTACACGCTGGAGGTCTTCGACGACCTCGGCCCGGTGGACCGGATACCGGCGACGCCGCGCTCTACCCGCCGCTGCGAGTGCGCGTCCGCAGGGCGCCGGCCCACCGGTGGCGCATGCACAAGCCGACTTACCTGGTCGCGCGTCGAAGGGCTCGGCACGGACTGCGGGCCTACCGGAGCGGCGGCCCCTGAAGGTGGGCTCCCTGGCCGACGGCGTACGCCTCCCGCAGCCAGCCGGCGAACTCGTCGTCGAGGTCGCCGGCCGAGGACACGCTCCACTGGGCGACGAACAGGCGCTTGGTGTAGGGGTCGCACCGGCTGATGCGCCGGTCGCTCACCTCGCGCCGCAGGTCGAAGAAGCCCTTGAGGCCGGTGGCGCCCGGGACCACCCCGGCGAACCCGCGCCGCGTGCCCTTCAGCACGATCGCGGACTTCGACACCGCGTAACCGAACGGCCCGCAGCCCTCGGCCAGCTCGATGAAGCGGTGGTAGAGGCCGACGACCTCAGCGGACTTGCCGTCGAGGTGTCGCTCGACCGTCCAGGAATCCATACCGCGAACGCTAACCGGCCCCACCGACAGAACTCAGCCGGCGACCCGCTCCACCAGCTCACGCACCAGCGCGGCGACCTCGGCGGGGGTGAACTCCAGCGTGTGCTCGCCGACCGTCACCTCGAAGCTCGACCGGCGCGGGTCGGGGGCCGAGCGCACCCGGGCGAAGAGCTCGACCCCGCGCTCGGCCGCCAGCGCGGCCCCGGCCTGCTCGGCCGCCCGCCGCCCGACCGGCAGGTGCACGTGGAACATCGGGGTCTGCGGCGGGTCCGGGTACGCGTACGCCACGCCGTCCGCGTTGACGGCCGCGGCCAGGGCGACGGCGTGGTCGCGGAAGTCGGCCATGCGCGGCAGCAGCCGGTCCAGCCCGTCCAGCGCGGCCAGCGCCTGCGGCCACGGGTCGGGTGTGCGCCCGCCGAGCCGGGTCCTCCAGACGCCCGCCTGGGCGACGAACTCCGCGTCGCCCAGCAGCACGCCGCCCGAGACGCCCAGCAGCGCCTTGTAGAGCGAGACGTACACCGTGTCGAACAGGGCCGCGATCTCGCTGTGCGGCCGCCGGTAGTAGGTCTGCGCCTCCCACAGCCGGGCGCCGTCCATGTGCGCGGCCGCTCCCCGGCCGCGGGCGAGGTCGATCTGCGCGCGCAGGTCGTCCCATTCGGGCAGCAGGCCGCCGAGGTCGCGCTGCGGCAGCTCCCACACCACGGCGGCCGGCGGCTCGGCGACCGCCTCCAGGTCGGCCAGGGTCATCAGCTCGTGCCGGTCGCCGGCCCGCTGCAGGCGCAGGCCGTGCACGGCGGCGTACCCCTGCATCTCCCACGTGTCGAGGTGGGTCTGCGGGTGCGCGGCGAAGGCGAACCGTCCCCTGGTCTCGGCGTGCACGCGCAACGCCACCTGCTGCGCCATCGTCCCCGTGGGGAAGTACAGCGCGGCCTCCTTGCCCAGCAGCTCGGCGAGCCGGCGTTCGAGTTCCGCCAGCGGGGCGCCCGGCGGCGTTTCGTCGTCGACGAGCGCCCGCATGCGGCGCAGGGTGTCGGCGGGCCCGCGGTGGATGGGCGCGTGCAGGAACAACGAGCGCTGCGTCTGGTGATCGGTCACTGCCTGAAAATATCGTCCTATATCGGGACGTAACGTCCTGCCCGCTCACCCCTCATGACGGTGGCGGCCACCAAGCGCTATTACTGAAAGGCATGAGGGTCATCACCGTCGAGGACTACTTACCGCAGTACGGGACGATCGTCGTCAGGGACATCCCGGACGAGGAGCCGGCGCCGCTGCCCCTGCTCGGCGAGAGCGACCTGGAAGTGCTCACCATCGGCACGATCGCCAGGGCGGGCGACGGATGGCTCAGGGCGTCGGCCCGCGACGTGCGCCATCACGTGCGCCTGGAGGCCCACGACGGCCCACCGCCCCTCGACGGCGCCTGGCTACCGTGGTCCAGCCGTTCGGGCGGCTGGGACTCCGTACTGTGCGAGGACCTGTCGGAGCTCGGCGTGCCCGCACCGACCACCCGGCCCGAACTGCTCCGGTTCCTGGTCGCGGCCGGCGTGGTGATCGCGGAGACGTCCGGCGGGGTGACCCGCTATCGCCTGCCCGAGCAGCCGCCGCGGGCCGAGGACGTGCTGCGCCTGCCGGACGAGCGACGGGCCGTGATCCGGCGTCAGGACGCACGCCGCCGCTACACACGCTTCGTCGCCGACCTGGCCGCCGTCGCGGTGTGGAGCCGGGACCACACCGTCTCGGCGACACCGGCCGAACTCTCCGGCCGGATGCTCGCGACCGAGGAGGAGATCCGCGAGACGATCGCGCACGGGATCGAGCACGGCCTGCTCAGCCCTTCCGGCGAGGGCGCGTTCACCGCCACGCCACGCCGCCCGCCCGAGTCAGAACCTGCCCGGCAGGCAGGGCGATCGATGGGGATTTCCTGAAACGATGGCGGTTCCGGGAAAAGGAGCGGATCCGCCGATGCACATCCTCGCGATCGACCAGGGCACCTCCGCGACCAAGGCCATCGTGGTGGACACCGGCGGCACGGTCCTGGCGATCGCCGAGGCGTCCCTGCGTCCGCGCTACCTGGAGGGCGGCGGGGTGGAGCAGGACCCGCGAGCTCTGCTCGACTCCGTGCTCACCGCCGGACGGCGGGCCGCCGCCGAGGCGGGCGTGCCGCTGGCCGCCGTCGCCCTGGCCAACCAGGGCGAGACCGTCCTGGCCTGGGACCGCCGCACCGGCGAGCCGCTCACCCCCGCCGTCGTCTGGCAGGACCGCCGCGCGGAGCGGGTGTGCGCGGCCAGAGCATCGCACGCGGAACGACTCGCCGCGCTCACCGGCCTCGTGCTCGACCCCTACTTCTCGGCGCCCAAGATGCGCTGGATCCGCGACGAGCTCACCACCGAGGGCGTCGTGACGACCACGGACACCTGGCTCGTCCACCGGCTGTGCGGCGCCTTCGTCACCGACGCCGCCACGGCCGGCCGTTCCCTCCTGCTGGGGCTGGAGGACACCGGCTGGAACGGCGAGCTCCTCGACGTCTTCGGGCTCGGCGCCGAGGAACTCCCGCAGATCGTCGCCAGCGACGCCGTGGTAGGCACGACCACGGCCTTCGGCCCCGAGCTGCCGGTGACCGGCCTGATCGTCGACCAGCAGGCGGCGCTCCTGGCCGAGGCGTGCCTGGAGGCGGGCACCGCCAAGTGCACCTACGGCACCGGCGCCTTCCTGCTCGCCCAGCTCGGCACGTCGCCCGCGCGTTCGGCGTCGGGCCTGGCGACGTCGATCGCCTGGCGGCTGCGCGGCGAGACCCGTTACTGCGTGGACGGCCAGGTCTACACGGCGGCGTCGGCCGTGCGCTGGATCGCCGAGCTCGGCCTGATCTCCGGCCCCGACCAGCTCGACGCCGTGGCGGCTCCGTCCGGCGACGGCGTGTTGTGCGTGCCCGCGCTCGCCGGTCTCGCCGCGCCGTGGTGGGACGCCGCCGCGACCGCCTCGTTCACCGGCATGACGCTCGGCACCGGCCGCGGGCACCTCGTGCGTGCGCTGCTGGAGGGCGTCGCCGCCCAGGTCGCCGTCCTGACCGCGCTGGTCGGCGCGGACCTCGGCGCGCCGCTGTCGCGCCTGCGCGCCGACGGCGGGCTGACCCGTTCGCGCGTCCTCATGCAGGCGCAGGCCGACCTCGCCCAACTGCCCGTGGACGTCTACCCGTCACCGCACGCGACGCCACTCGGCGCCGCCGCGTGCGCCCTGATGGCCCTCGACCCCGCTCTGGACGCCGCCGCGGCGGTCGGCGGCTGGCGGCCGTCGGCCACCTACGAGCCCGTCTGGCCCGAGGATCGGGCGGCGGCGTACCTGGAGCGGTGGCAGGCCGCCGCCCGGGCCGCCCTGTCGCCGCAGGAGGCTTCGTGATCCACGACGTGGCCGTGATCGGCGGCGGCATCGTCGGCTCGGCCATCGCCCGCCTGCTGGGCGGCACCGCGCTGTCCGTGGCGCTGCTGGAGGCGCGCGACGACGTGGGCGAAGGCACCAGCAAGGCCAACACCGCCATCCTGCACACCGGCTTCGACGCCAGGCCGGGCACCCTGGAGTCGAAGCTGGTCGCCCGCGGCCACGAGCTGCTCGGCGCGTACGCCGAGGCCACCGGGATCCCGGTGGAACGCACCGGCGCGCTGCTCGTCGCCTGGACGCGGGAGCAGCTCGACGCCCTGCCGGAGCTGCGCGCCAAGGCCGAGCGCAACGGATACACCGCCTGCGAGATCGTCGGCTCGGACGAGGTCTACCGCAGGGTCCCCCATCTCGGCCCGGGGGCGCTCGGCGGCCTGACGGTCCCCGGCGAGTCGATCATCTGCACCTGGACGACGAACCTGGCCCTGGCCACCGACGCCGTCAACCGGGGCGTGACGCTGCTGCGCGGTCACCGCGTCACCGAGGTCCGCGCCGGCCCCGACTTCAGTCGGCTGGCGACCCCCGCGGGCGAGGTCGCCGCTCGGTGGGTGGTGAACGCCGCCGGGCTCGGCGCCGACGTGATCGACCGCCTCTTCGGCCACGACCGCTTCACCGTCACGCCGCGCCGTGGCCAGCTCCTCGTCTTCGACAAGCTCGCCCGCCCGCTGGCGCCCTGCATCGTGCTGCCGGTGCCCTCGCCGGCCGGCAAGGGCGTGCTCGTCAGCCCCACCGTCTACGGCAACGTCATGCTGGGCCCGACCGCCGAGGACCTGACCGACCGCACCGCCACCGGCACCACCGAGGAGGGCCTCGCGTTCCTGCGGGAGAGGGGCGCGGCGCTCATGCCCCGGCTGATGCGGGAGGAGGTCACCGCGACGTACGCGGGCCTGCGCGCCTCCATCGGGCACGACGACTACCTGATCGACCTCGACGCCGGGCGGCGCTACGTGCTGGTCGCCGGCATCCGCTCCACCGGGCTGACCGCCGGCATGGCCGTCGCCGAACACGTCGGGAGCCTGCTCGCCGCCCACCTCGACCTGGCCCCGCGCCCCGATCTGCCCGCGCCGCCCCGCATGCCGAATCTCGGCGAGGCATTTCCCCGCCCCTACCAGGACGCCGCCGCGATCGCCGCCGACCCCGAGTACGGCCGGGTCGTCTGCTTCTGCGAACGGGTGACGCGGGGCGAGATCCGCGACGCCCTGGCGTCGGTGATCCCGCCCGCCGGGCTGGACGGCCTGCGCCGCCGCACCAGGGCCATGAACGGACGCTGCCAGGGCTTCTCCTGCGCGGCCCGGGTCCGCGAGCTCTTCGAGGGGGAGACGGCATGACCGAACGGGTCCGCGTGGCCGTGGTCGGCGGCGGCCCGGCAGGGCTGACCGCCGCCGCCGCGCTCGCCCCCGCGGTGGACGGCGACGTCCTGGTCCTGGAACGCGAGCCGGAGACCGGCGGCATCCCCCGGCACAGCGACCATCCCGGCTTCGGCCTGCGCGACCTGCGCACGTTCGTCTCGGGACCGGAGTACGCCCGCAGGCTGACCCGCGCCGCCCGCACGGCCGGGGCGCGGCTGGAGACCGAGGCCATGGTCACCGGGTGGGCCGGCGAACGGACCCTGGAGGTGACGTCGCCGCGCGGGCGCCGCCTGGTGGCGGCCGACGCGGTGGTGCTGGCGACCGGCGCCCGGGAGCGGCCCCGTCCGGCCCGGCTCATCGCCGGCGACCGGCCCGACGGTGTCCACACGACCGGGCAGCTGCAGAACCTCGTGCACCTGGGCCGGCGCGACCTCGGCCGGCGCGCCGTGGTCGTCGGCGCGGCGGCGGTCAGCTGGTCGGCGGTCCTGACGCTGCGCGCGGCCGGCTGCCGCACGGTGCTGATGACCACCGAGTACGCCAGGCCGGAGGCGTACACGGCCTTCCGCCTCCCGGGACGCCTGGCCTTCGGCGTGCTCGTCCGGACCCGCACCCGCGTCGTCCGCGTCAACGGCGGAGACCGGGTCACCTCGGTAGACATCGAGAACCTCGGCACCGGGGCCCGTCACCGCGTCGCCTGCGACACGGTGGTCACCACGGGCGACTGGATCCCCGACCACGAGCTGGCCCGTACGGGCGGCCTGGACATGGACGAGGCCACGCTCGGGCCGCGCGTGGACACGTCACTGGCGACGAGCGTGCCCGGGGTGTTCGCGGCGGGGAATCTCCTGCACCCGGTGGACACCGCCGACGTCGCCGCACTCGACGGCCGCCACGTGGCCACCGCCGTCCTGCACCACCTGTCCGCCGCCACCCCGCTCGGCGCGACCCCGCTGCCCGCCGCCGCCCTGGTCGGCGGGGTCCCGCTGGTGGCGGAGCCGCCGTTGCGGTGGGTCGTCCCGCAGCTCCTGCGCCCCGGCGGCCCACCGCCGTCCCGCGGCAGGCTCCTGCTGTGGTCCGACGCGTTCCGCCCGTTCCCCCGCGTCGCCGCCACCCAGGAC
>NZ_POUD01000383.1 GCF_003236395.1 Nonomuraea aridisoli
CCTCGACCCCGCCCCCCGCCGGTCCGCCCGGCGCGCGACCCAGCAGAGCGGCAGCCGCTACACCGGCTGGGTGCGCTGATGACCACCGGATCCCACGAGGAGAAGACCACCATGCCCGCCTTCGCCACCCCCGAGCCGATCACGGCCGTGATCGACGTGCCCGCCGCCCACCTCCGCATCGAGGCGAGCGAGCGCGCCGACACCGTCGTGGAGATCTCCCCGAGCGACGCCTCCAACGACGCGGACGTGGAGATCGCCCGGCAGACCAAGGCCGAGTACTCCGACGGCAGGCTGCTCGTGAAGACCTCCGGCGGCCCGTCCACCCGGTCCTTCGGATGGGGCATCTCGCTCGACAAACTGGTCGAGTCGCCGGCGGACTGGGTGCGTTCGCTGATCAGCGGCGGCGGCACGGTCGAGGTGACCATCAGCCTGCCGGCCGGCTCCCGCGTCGAGGGCGGCGCGGCGGCGGACGTGCGCTGCCGGGGCCCGCTCGGCGACGTGCGGTTCACCACCTCCCTCGGCGACATCCGGGTCGACCAGGCCGCGCGCCTGCGGCTGAAGAGCGACCACGGCGACATCTCGGTCGGGCGCGCCGCCGGGCACGCCGAGCTCACCACGACCCACGGCAGCATCGGCGTCGGCGGGATCGACGGCACCGCGGTGATCAAGACCGCGCACGGCGAGGTGACCCTCGGCACGGTGACCGGCGAGCTGCGGCTCAGCTCCGCCCACGCCGACGTCACCGTCGACCGCGCCCTGTCCGGCGTCGTGGCCAAGACGGCGTACGGCAGCCTCACCATCGGCGAGGTCGTCTCCGGGGCCGTGGTCATGGAGACCACCGGTGGCGGGCTGGAGCTCGGCATCCGCCAGGGCACCTCCGCCTGGCTCGACGTCAGCTCGCAGCACGGCACCGTCGACGTCTCCCTCGACGCCGCCGACGGTCCCGTCGAGACGGAGCACACCCTTGAGGTGCGCGCCCACACCGACTACGGCGACATCGTCATCCACCGTTCCTGACCCCCGCAGGAGGAGAACACCATGACCGCAGCCATCGTGGCCGAGGGCCTGGTCAAGCGCTACGGCGCCGTGACCGCCCTCGACGGCGTCGACCTGACCGTCCCGCAGGGCACCGTCCTCGGGCTGCTCGGCCCGAACGGCGCCGGCAAGACCACCACCGTCCGCATCCTCACCACCCTGCTCAAGCCCGACGCCGGCCGCGCCGAGGTCGCCGGGTTCGACGTCGTGCGCGACGCCGACCGGCTGCGCGCCCACATCGGCGCCTCCGGCCAGTACGCCGCCGTCGACGACCACCTCACCGGCGCCGAGAACCTCGAGATGGTGGGCCGCCTCTACCACCTCGGCGTCAGGCGCAGCCGCCGGCGCGCCCGCGAGCTGCTGGAGCGCTTCGACCTCGCCGAGGCGGCCGACCGGCCCGTGCAGGGCTACTCCGGCGGCATGCGGCGCCGCCTCGACCTGGCCGGGGCGCTGGTGGCCGAGCCGCCCGTGCTCTTCCTCGACGAGCCCACCACGGGCCTCGACCCCCGGGCCCGCGCGGCCCTGTGGGAGCTCATCGCCGAGCTGGTGGCCGGCGGCACGACCGTGCTGCTGACCACGCAGTACCTCGAGGAGGCCGACCGGCTGGCCCACCGCATCGCCGTGGTCGACCACGGCCGGGTGATCGCCCTCGGCACCGCCGACGAGCTCAAGGACCAGGTCGGCGGCGACCGCATCGAGGTGACCGTGACCAGCGAGGCCGACCTGCGCGCGGCCCACGACGTGCTCGCGCCGCTGGCCGCCGGCGGCGTGCAGGCCGACGCCGGCGCGTTGCGGGTGACCGTTCCGGTCAGCGGCGGCGCCGCCGCGCTGACCACGGCGCTGGGACGGCTGGCGGACGGGCGGATCGCCGTGCGCGACGCCGGGCTGCGCCGCCCGACCCTGGACGACGTGTTCCTGGCGCTGACCGGGCACGAGGCCGGCCGGGAGGCCGAGGAGAAGATCAAGGAGAGCGTCCGATGAACACCCTGCAGATCGCCGTCGCCGACGGCATGACGATCGCCAAGCGCAACGCACTCAAGATCAAACGAGCGCCCGACCTGCTCGGCGGCGTGATCGCCCTGCCGATCGTGTTCGTGCTGCTGTTCGCGTACGTGTTCGGCAGCATGATCGAGCTGCCCGGCATCTCGTACGGCGAATACCTCATCCCCGGGATCTTCGTCCAGACGATCGTCATGAGCGCCCAGATCACCGGATACACGCTGACGCACGACCTGCAGAAGGGCATCTTCGACCGCTTCCGCACACTGCCGATGTCGCCCTCGGCGGTGCTGACCGGCCAGACGCTCAGCGACGTCATCATGAACGTCACCAGCATCGTCGTGATGGCCCTCGTCGGCCTGGTCGTCGGGTGGCGGATCAACTCCTCGCCGGGCGAGGCCGTGCTCGGCTTCGTGATGCTGCTGCTGTTCGCCTACGCGTTCTCGTGGGTGACGGCGGCGGTCGCGCTCGCGCTGCGCAAGCCGGACGTGTTCAACAACGCGGCCACCATCCTGTCGATGCCGCTGGTGTTCCTGTCGAACGCCTTCGTCGACAGCGCCCGCCTGCCCGGCCCGCTCCAGCCGATCGCCGAATGGAACCCCGTCTCCACGATCGTCCAGGCCGCCCGGGAGCTGTTCGGCAACGTCCCGCCGGGCGCGGCCGAGCCGGCCGCCTGGCCGCTGCGGCACGCGGTGCCGGTCTCGCTGCTGTGGACGGCGGTGCTGCTGGTCGTGTTCGTGCCGCTGGCCACGCGGCTCTACCGCAGGGCCGTGAGCCGATGAGGGAGGTACGGCTCCGGGAGGCCGACCGCGACCGGGCCGTGCACCTGGTCCAGCAGGCGTACGCGGAGGGCCGCCTCTCCTCCGGCGAGCTGGAACGGCGGCTGGAGCACGTGCTGACGGCCGCCTCGCCGGGGGAGCTGGAGCCCGTGCTCGCCGACCTGCCGGACGACCTGGACGGCATGGACGACGTGGTGGAGCTCGGCTCGACCGGCGGCGCCATCACCCGGGCCGGCGACTGGCGGGTGCCGCGCCTGCTGCGGATCCACTCCGGGTACGGCGGCGTACGGCTCGACCTGTCACAGGCGGTCGTCTCCTACCCGGTGATCGACATCGAGCTCCACCTGGAGTACGGCTCCGCGCTCATCGTCGTGCCGCCCGGCGCGAGCGCGGACGCCGACGGCGCGCACACCGACTGGGGCGGCATCACCAGCAAGGTCCCGGGCCACGCGGGAACCCCGCACGTCCGGGTCAGCGGCCGGCTCGCGTACGGACGCGTCAAGATCCGCCACCCGCGCTCGTGGCACCGAAAGTAATGGATCCGAAATGTCGGGGAAACTTCCCCGTCGCACCCTTCCTGGGTGATCATCGTTTGCCTCGTGCCGCCCGGGGCCGAGGCGGACACTCTCTGGAAGGACACGCACCCCATGAGACGTCCCAGTGTCTTATCCGTACGACGCCGCCTGACCACCCGCACCACCGTCCACCTCGCCGCGTTCGCCACCGTCGCGGCGGCGGTGACAGTGGCGGCGACAGTGGTGGTGGTGTCCCCGACGCAGGCCCAGATCGACCGCGGCCGCACGCGCCTGGACCTCGAGACCGTCACGGTCGCGCAGCTCCAGCAGGCCATGAGCACCAGGAAGATCACCTCTGAGCAGCTCACGAGCGACTACATCGCCCGCATCCGCGCGCTCAACACCAGCGGCCCCGGCCTGAACGCCGTCCGCGTGCTCAACGACAGGGCGCTGGAGGAGGCAAGGCAGGCCGACAGGGAACGCAGGAGAGGCACGGTGCGCGGCCCGCTGCACGGCATCCCCGTGCTGGTCAAGGACAACATCGACGTCCGCGGGCTGCCGACCACGGCCGGCGCGCTCGCCCTGGCCGGCTCCTACCCCTCCCGCGACGCCTTCCTCGTCGAGCGGCTGCGCGCCGCCGGCGCCGTCATCCTCGGCAAGACCAACCTCACCGAGTTCGCCAACTTCACCACCAACGGCATGCCGTCCGGCTACAGCGGCCTCGGCGGGCAGGTGCTGAACCCGTACGACGTGAGCCAGACCCCCAGCGGGTCGAGCTCCGGCTCCGGGTCCGCGGCGGCGGCCGGGCTCGCCGCCGTCACCGTCGGCACCGAGACCTCCGGCTCCATCCTCAGCCCCTCGGTGGCCAACTCCCTCGTCGGCGTGAAGCCGACCGTCGGCCTGGTCAGCCGGACCGGCATCGTGCCCATCGCCGCCTCCCAGGACACCGCCGGCCCGATGACCCGCTCGGTGTACGACGCCGCCGCCCTGCTGACCGCGATGACCGGCGTCGACCCCGAGGACCCGGTGACCGAGACCAGCGGCGGCGTCGCCGGCACCGACTACACGGCCGCGCTGAAGAAGGACGCGCTCCAGGGCGTGCGCGTCGGCGTCGCCGGCTCGCCGTCCGGCAACCAGGGCGCCGCCTTCACCCGGGCCCTCGACGTGCTGCGCGCCCAGGGCGCCACCCTCGTCCAGGTCACCGTGAACACCGGCGGGATGCCGCCCGGCATCCTCGACTACGAGTTCAAGCGCGACCTGAACGCCTACCTCGCCCGCCTGCCCCGCAACGCCCCGATGAAGACCCTCGACGACGTCGTCCGCTACAACCTCGAGCACGCCGCCGAGGGCGCGATCAAGTTCGGCCAGACGCAGCTGGTCGCCTCCAACGAGATCGACCTCGACGACCCCGCCGCCAAGGCGGAATACGAGGCCGACCGCGACAACGGCATCGCCACCGCCCGCTCGCGCATCGACTCGGTGCTGGCCGCCGAGGATCTGGACGCGATCCTGTTCTCCGGCAACGGCTCGGCCGGGATCGGCGCGCGGGCGCAGTACCCGTCGGTCGCCGTGCCGATCGGCTACGACCCGGCCAACGGGCGGCCGTTCGGCATGACGTTCCTCGGGACCGCCTACACCGAGGCGGCGCTGCTGTCGTTCGCCTACGCCTACGAGCAGGCCTCGCTGGAGTGGCGCCCGCCGTCGGTGGTCAACCCGTCGTTGTTCCGCTGCGCGGCCCCGGCCAAGCCGCAGCGCACCTGCGCCCCCTGACCGTCGTCCGACCGCGGATCACCGTCGCCTTCCGCGAGGCGGCGGTGATCCGCCCTCGGTGGCCTCTTCCTCCCCACCCGGAACCCTGACAGCATGATTGACCGGTATGCCGTTTTCTGGCGGCAGCCCGAGCGGTTCCTCACGTGATTGGGAGAGCATGGCAGGCGAACACAGGCGTACGGTCCTGGTGGTGCGGGGCGGCTGGGAAGGCCACGCCCCGGTGGCGGCCACCGACCTCTTCATCCCGTACCTGGAGAAACACGGATACGAGGTGCACCTGGCGGACAGCCCCGCCCCGTACGCGGACCCGGCGTTCATGTCCGGAGTCGACCTCATCGTGCAGTGCTACACCATGGGCACCATCCAGCCCGACGAGCTCAAGGGCCTGCGGGCGGCGATCGAGGCGGGCACCGGCATGGCCGGCTGGCACGGCGGCATCGCCGACTCCTTCCGCAACTCCTCCGACTACCTGCACCTCATCGGCGGCCAGTTCGCCTGCCACCCCGGCAAGGACCCGTCCGAGCCCGGCGCCGGCACCGAGCAGCACAACTTCGTCCCGTACACCGTCACCATGCTCCCCGAGGCGGCCTCCCACCCGATCACCGCCGGGATCGGCGACTTCGACCTGGTCACCGAGCAGTACTGGGTGCTGACCGACGACTACATCGACGTGCTGGCGACCACCACGCAGAAGGTCCGCTCCTGGGACCCCTGGCACCGCGAGGTCACCTCGCCGGCGATCTGGACCCGCCGCTGGGGTCAGGGCCGGATCTTCGTCGCCACTCCGGGGCACAGCCTCGACGTGCTGCAGCACGACAGCGTCCGCACGGTCATCGAGAGGGGCATGCTGTGGGCCGGCCGCTGAACGTCGGCGTCGTCGGCTGCGGCGCCATCTCGGCGCAGTACCTCACCACCATCGAACGCCTTCCGCGGCTGCGGCTGGTGGCCGTGGCCGACCTCGACCTCGACCGCGCCAGGCAGGCCGTGCGGGCCTACCCGGGCGTCGACGTGATGAGCGTGCCCGAGCTGATGGCCGACCCGCGCGTCGAGATGGTGCTCAACCTCACCGTCCCGGCCGCGCACGCCGATGTCGCCCTGCTCGCCATCGCCGCCGGCAAGCACGTCTACTGCGAGAAGCCGCTGGCCGCCACCTCCGCCGACGCCCGTCGGGTGCTGGACGCCGCCACGGCGGCGGGGGTGCGGGTGGGGTGCGCGCCCGACACCGTCCTCGGCACCGGTACGCAGACCGCCCGCATGGCGATCGACGACGGGCTGATCGGCACGCCCGTCGCGGCGACGGCCACGATGATGACGCCCGGTCACGAGCGGTGGCATCCCGATCCCGACTTCTACTACGTCGCCGGCGGCGGGCCGCTGCTCGACATGGGCCCCTACTACATCAGCAGCCTGGTCACCATGCTCGGGCCGGTGACGACCGTCATCGGGGCGGGGAGCCGTACGCGGAGCAAGCGCACGATCGGATCAGGGCCGCGCCAGGGCGAGTCGGTCCCCGTCACCGTGGACACCCACGTCACCGGGGTGCTCGTGCACGAGTCCGGGGTGCTGTCCACGCTGGTGATGAGCTTCGACGCGGTGGCCACCAAGGCGTCCAGGATCGAGGTCCACGGGGAGCAGGGCTCGCTCGTCGTCCCCGACCCCAACCACTTCGACGGCCCGGTGGAACTCGCCCGCCTGGGCGAGGACGGCTGGCGCACCCTCCCGGTCTCGGCCGGCTACACCGACGCCGGCCGCGGCATCGGCCTGGCCGACTTCGCCACCACCCCACCGGACCGCGTCCCCCGCGCCAACGGCGACCTGGCCTTCCACGTCCTCGACATCATGGAATCCTTGCTGACCTCCACCACCACCGCCCAAGCCGTCACCTTGACCACCACCACCT
>NZ_POUD01000384.1 GCF_003236395.1 Nonomuraea aridisoli
TCCCTCTCCCAGCCACTCCCAGACGGCCTCCGTACACCCCCGGACGACGTCCCGCTGGGCCCCTGGGACTTCGGGCTGGCGTTGCTCGTGGACTCCACCGCGTACCCGCCCGACCTCAAGGCCATCCACCGCGTCATCCCTGGCCTGCCCCTCGAGGAGGCGGTCGCCAGAGCCAAGGGCGCCTGGCGTGTCCAGGACTACCCCGACCTCGCCCTGGGCCTGGCCGCCCTGGAAAGAGCCCAGGAGCCGGCGTTCCTGCTCGCCGGAGAGGGCGGTGCCCACCTGCTCACCGACCCCGACCCGATGCAGCTCGCCCGCGCGATGCCCGCCGACCATTCCGACCGCTGGAACTCGCTCAACACCTCCGTCCTCAGCGAATTCGTGCTCCCCGTGGTCTGGGGCATGCGGGACGACGAGCACGCCGTACGCATCGTCCACCACGACACCGCGGCGGCAGTCCGCCGAGCCCGCCGCACGGGCGGCACCGCGGTCATCCTCAAACCCCTCGCAGTCGAGGACGTCCTCGCCGTCGCCGCCGGCGGCGAACGAGTCCCCCGCAAATCCACCTCCTTCGGCCCCAAACCCCGAACCGGCCTCGTCCTCCGCACCTTCGCCATCGACTAACGCTGAGCGGCCTCCTCCAACCCCACCGCACGTGAGGCACGACGAAGACCACGCCCGACACGCTGCCGACGCTGAGCCACAAGCACGGTCGCGTCGTAGGCGGTGACCTCCGCGAGCGCCCGCCCACCGTGCTGCGACACGCCTCTGCACCGACCCGGCACCGAGCCGTGTCGCACGTCAGCGACAGTGTGTGCGGCCACCTGCCACGCTGGCGCCGCAACGACCCCCACCTGACGTCCTCCCACACGACACCACCCCAACCCCGGGACCGAGGCCTACCAACGTCACGGCAACGCCCGACCGCCTGACACGACGGCGGAGTTAAGCCCCAACCACACTCGCCCGACGCGCTCCAACACGACACCGCGCCAGCCCCGCACCGGCGTGTCGTGCGTCAGGGCAGTGTCCGACCGCCTGCAAGGTGAGATCGGTCCATGCGTGCGGGGAGCAACCGCACGGGAGCCTCCGGGCAGCGCACAGTTCTTGGGGCGCCCCAGCGCAGCCCAGAGAAGAACGGCTGGCGGCTGTGCCGGTCCGCCGCCCCTCATCGCGTGTGCCCGCCATCTCGGCCGGCGAGCCACCGGACCTGCCGGCCGACAACGCTCTCGCATCGGTGTCGACACCGTCGCGCCACGTGTCGACCACGACACGCCGCCGGTTCCGCTGGAGTTCGGAAGGGAGCCCGCGAGCTCGCTTCAACCCGTGGTGACCCGCCGCTCCGTGCGGACCCTAGGACGCACAAGAAACAGCGGACCCTGCGGCGAGCGGCCTGGGACGCGTAAGAAACATGGGTCTACATGGTGATCACGCCCCCTAAATCGACGTACAGGTGCGGTCGGCGCAGCGGGAGCCGACACAAACGCTCTGTCTGCCCACCGACAACGGCCCACCCATCGGCTCAACGCCGACATCACACCGAAAAAGCGGCCACTGACGCTGTGAATGCGAACGGCCATCGCGACACTTCGCTAGGCGTGGGCTCCAAAACCGAAGAAGGCGATGGCCGCGCAGCACATTGCGACGTCGAAGCAGCGGCCCCGCGCAACACATCAGAACGCGGCCAGTTGGATCAGATGGGATCCAGTGCCGAGCATTGCTGAAGCGCTGACGCCAGCCGAGGCCCTCAACCCGTGCGGTGCCGGGAGACGCTTGGCCAGTGCGGAGCCGGGAGGCCCTTAGCCAGTGCGGTCTCGGCTACGGCGAGCGCAATGAGTAGCGTGACAGCCTCCGTACGAATGGGACACCTGGGCGGCCAGGCGCCACCACCTGCCGGTGAAGACGCCACCGGGCCGATCTCGTGTCCCCACCTGCACAGCCACAGCCAGACCCTGGGCGCCGGCCTGGCTGTCACGGGTGCACAGCGAGCACTCGCCCGGGGAAGTCTCAGGCTGTGGCCGCCAGGTATGCCACCTGCCGGGGTATCAAGGCGGCCAGCTCACCTCCGCCCGGCTTGTCCGTGGGATCGTCCGGCTCGGCCGCTTCGGCCTCGTACGGCCGCACGGCGCTGACCTCCACCTCGTACCGCCAGATCTTGGCGGCCGACGGGCCGAAGACGCGGCAGCGGAACGCCCCCGTCACCTCGACGTAGTCGCGCGGCTTGAGGTCGCGCACCACTGCGGCGACCTCCGGGCTGAACGTGACACACGGAATGCTGTCGGTCAGCGCCGCCCCACGCCGATGACGCCGTCGGCGCACGATGATGCGCCACTTCGTCACGGTGTCGCCGCTCGGCAACGGGTGCTCCTCGACCGCCGCCGACAGCCTCCCCACCAGCAAGACCTCGTTCCTGTCCACGGTCGTCCTCCTATCGGTGCTCTGGTGGAGATCACTCTCTACGATGAGGACAAGCCCGGATCGGCCGAATACCGTTCTGGGGATAACCGCTGGACGTTCGGGAGTGCCTGTGGAGAACATCACCGCGCTGGGCGGCGACGTCTACGAGATCGACACCAAAATGGCGGGATACACCGGCATCACGGCGGGTTATCTGATTCTCGGCGACAGGCCATGCCTGGTGGAGACCGGCACCTCGACCTCGGCACCCGTCGTACGCGACGCCATCGCCTCCCTCGGCGTCGGGCCGGACGACCTGGCCACGGTCGTGGTGACGCACATCCATCTCGACCACGCCGGCGGAGTCGGAGACATCGCCAGGTTCTTCCCCTCCGCCCAGATCGTCGTCCACGAGAAGGGCGCCCGCCACCTCGCCGAGCCGTCACGCCTGATGGCCAGCGCCCGCATGGTGTGGGGCGACCGGCTCGACACGCTCTTCGGCGAGCTGTCCCCCACCGAGGCCGAACGCATCGTCGCCCTCGGCGACACCGGCGCCATCGACCTCGGCAACGGCCGCACCCTGAGCAGCCACTACTCCCCCGGCCACGCCAAACACCACGTGGGCCTCATCGACTCCGCCACCGGTGACCTCTACGTCGGCGACGCTGCCGGCGTCTATCTGCCCGAAACGGGCGATCTGCGCCCCGCGACGCCTCCGCCGGACTTCGATCTCGACACCGCGCTCGGCTCGATCGCACTGTTCAAGGCACTGCAGCCACAGCGGTTGCTGTTCAGCCACTATGGTCCAGTCGGCACCGTTCAGGAGACTCTCGAACGATCCGCGGAAGAGCTCCGCGTCTGGGTGGACCTCACACGGCAGGCCAAATCCGAGGGCATGGACCTCGACCACGCCGTCGCCATGGTCAGAGACCGCACCAAGGAGCGTTACGCCGCGCTGACGGCCGACGAGGGCACGGCCGAGCAGTTCGAGCTGCTGAGCGGGGCGCCTTCCAACGTCGCGGGCATCCTCCACTGGCTCGACCGCGTCTCACCCTGACCTTCGCCGAGCCCCGGATGCGACTTGCCCGCCGTACCACGAAGGCACGGCGGGCAAGTCGGTACGTCAGTCCTCGCTCTTCGGCCGCTTCTGCACCGTTTCGTCGGGCACATCGAGGACGTCGCCGAAGTTCGGCTCGATGAACGCCGGCGTGATGCCCGGCGTCCCCGCCTGCTCCACCGGCTCACCAGCGTCCTCGGGACCATCGGAGTCCTCAGTGGCAGCGGATTCCACCACATCGGAGTCGTCGCCCTCAGAGTCCTCGTCCTCAGAGAGGTCCTTCTCGGAGTCGTCCTCCAGGACGTCGGCGGAGCCGGTCTCGGCACCCGCCGGCTCATCCGCCTCCGCGGACGGTTCGCCGGACTCGTCCGGCTCCTCGTCGACGTCGTCGGCCGAGTCATCGTCCAGAAGCTCACTGGCCTCGTCGAGGAGCTCCTCGTCAGCCTCCGCAACGTCCCCGGGCTCCGCCACACCGACCGATTCGTCCTCGTCGTCGAGGTCCTCCTCGATGTCCTCGATCACGGATCCGGTCAGCTCGGCGTAGCGTTCGGCCGCGTCCGTCTCGCCGTCCTCGTCGAACGCCATCGCGCGTTCGAACCAGTCGGCGGCCGCCTCCTGGTGCCCGGCATCGGCCAGCGCGTCCGCGTACGCGAACGCCAGCCGCGCCGACCAGGGCTTGGGCTGCGGGTCACGCAGCTCCGGAAGCCGCTGCAGCGTGATCACCGCGGCGTCGAACTGACCCAGGTCACGGCGCGCGCCGGACTCGACGATGGTCATCTCGATGCGCCCGTCGCGGTCGAGCCGCTCGGCCTCCGGCGAACGCACCAGATCGATGGCCCGCTCCGGACGGCCCAGACCGCGCTCGCAGTCCGCCATGACCGGCAGGTACGCCTCCGAGCCCGTCATCCGCCTGGCCGCCCGCAGGTCGCTCAGCGCCTCGGAGTAGTGACCGGCACGGTAGGCGACGATGCCCGCGGCCTCGCGCACGACACCGATGCGGGCCGCGAACCTGCGCGCCACCTTCGTGTGCTCGTGCGCCCGCTCGGGGTCGTCGTCCTCCAGCGCCCGCTCGGCGGCGACAAGGTGCCGGCCGACGAGCTCGGCGAGGTCACCCGGGAGGGAACGCAGCTCCTCCAGGACCTCCTTGTCCAGCTCCTCCGCCGTGATGTCGGGCGCCACCTCGGGCAGCCTCTCCCGCTGCGGAGCCTCGGTCTCCTCCCGGTCGGGCCTGCCGTAACGCGCACGGGTGCCGGTGTCGAGACGCTCCTCACGACCCTCACGCGAGAACGGCCGGGAACCCTGGTATCCGCCCTCACGACGACCGGCGTAACCACCCTCGCGGCGCGGCCCCGCTTCGCGACGGGGTCCACGGTCATCCCGGAAGCCCCCGCCCTCACGGCGCGGCCCCCGATCGTCCCGGAATCCGCCTTCGCGACGGGGTCCACGGTCTTCGCGGAAACCGCCGCCCTCACGGCGAGGACCACGGTCATCCCGGAAACCGCCGCCTTCACGGCGCGGCCCACGGTCATCCCGAGGTCCCTCACGCCTTGGCCCACGGTCCTCACGGAACCCGCCCTCACGACGGCCTCCGTAACCACCCTCGCGACGGTCGCCATAGCCGCCTTCGCGACGAGGCCCACGGTCATCCCGGAACCCGCCGCCCTCGCGACGAGGCCCCCGGTCGTCACGGGCCCCTTCACGCCTCGGCCCGCGATCGTCGCGGAAACCGCCCTCGCGACGGCCTCCGTAACCACCCTCGCGACGGTCACCGTGGCCACCCTCGCGGCGCGGTCCGCGGTCGGCGTAACCGCCCTCACGCCGGTCGCCGTACCCGCCTTCGCGACGAGGCCCCCGGTCGTCACGGGCCCCTTCACGCCTCGGCCCGCGATCGTCGCGGAAACCGCCTTCACGACGGCCTCCGTAACCACCCTCGCGACGGTCACCATAGCCGCCTTCGCGACGAGGCCCACCGTAACCGCCCTCACGGCGGGGCCCACGGTCTTGGAAACCGCCGCCCTCGCGCCGAGGACCACGGTCTTCCCGGAAGCCACCGCCTTCGCGACGGGGTCCGCGGTCGTCGCGGAACCCTTCACGCCTCGGCCCGCGATCGTCGCGGAAGCCGCCCTCACGGCGCGGCCCGCGGTCGCCATACCCGCTGCCCTCGCGACGGTCGCCGTAGCCACCCTCGCGGCGCGGCCCGCGATCGTCACGGTCCCGATAGGGACGACGCTCGCCGCCGCCACCGGCCCCGCGGTCATCACCCTCACGCCGAGGGCCACGGTATCCACCTTCGCGACGCTGGCCGTAGCCACCCTCACGCCGGTCTCCGTATCCGCCCTCGCGGCGCGGGCCGCGATCATCGCGGTCACGGAACGGCCGGCGCTCGCCGCCATCGCGGCCCCTGCCGCGGTCATCTCGATCGTCTTCTCGCCGCGGGCCTCTGTCAGAACCGCCACCGCGGTTGTAGGAACGCGACCTGTCGTCGGAACGGAAGGGACGGTCGCCGCCGGAGTCTCGTCCGCGAGAGCCGTACCCCCCGCTCCTGCCGCCTGAGCGCCTGTCCCCGTCGTCGCCGCGCCCGCGCTGTCCGCCGTCCGATCCGTTATCTCTGTTCACTTCTGGTCCATTTCGTTGGCTCACCCAGCGGACTCACAACAAACCGTCCACCGTGGCTGGTCGCCGCCCGCGCCACGGGCCTTACGCGACGAAGGCCACCCGAGGGGGTGGCCCGCTCTCCCCAGCCTAGCAAGCCACAGAACGTCCCTGAGCCAACACAACCCTCCATTTATCGAACGCCCGCCACAAACCAAATCCCACGCCCGCGCACCCAGCTCAAGCCGTTGCCAGAAAACCGCTACTCAGCTAACGCGATCTACCGTCCGCATGGCAGATCTCACGCAAACAAAAGCCACCACTCAAAAAGCTGAGCTCCCATTGATCCAGATCACATCCGAGGTCGCCGCAAGCAGGCATCAAATGCACCTCTGAGCGTCTAGTCGTCCAATCAGGCCGCTTCAGAACCGACACAGCCCAAGTGCTGAGCACCCAAAGCCGGCGCTTCCTAGAGCGACACAAGGACAACCCCGAAGCTCACCGCGCAAAGTGACATACAACACCACGCAACAACCGAAGCACAATGGACGAGGCAAACGCCGAACCACACCCCGGAAATGCAGAAAGGGGCTCCACACATCGAGCGTGGAACCCCGTCAAAACGCCAGAGGCCGAACTCTACAAACACAAAAAGGGAGGGGCCCCGACACCCACAGGCGTCGAAACCCCTCCCCAAAAAGATTGTCCGGCGGTGACCTACTCTCCCACACCCTCCCGAGTGCAGTACCATCGGCGCAGAGAAGCTTAACTTCCGGGTTCGGAATGTAACCGGGTGTTTCCTTCCCGCCATAACCGCCGTAACCCTCCGAAACACACAAGCACCGCTTG
>NZ_POUD01000385.1 GCF_003236395.1 Nonomuraea aridisoli
GGGTGGGGTGGCGGAGGAGTTGCCGCCGGATATTTCGGACTTTGCCGGGCGGCGGGAGGTGCTCGCGTGGATCGCCCGGATGGCCGGCGAGGACGCCTCAGCGCCTGTGCAACTGGTTCTGCACGGGCCGCCCGGTTGCGGTAAGTCGGCCGTCGCCGTTCATGCCGCCACCGGGATGGATCGCCCCCACGGCCGGCTGTACGCCTCGCTCGGCGCGCGGCCGCCCGGCGCGGTGCTGGAGGATCTGTTGCGGTCGCTCGGCTGCCCCGACGGGGCGTTGCCGCCGGCGACGGAGGAGCGGGTGCGGCTCTATCGCACCATGACCGCCCGCAGGCGGCTGCTCGTCGTGCTGGACGACGCCGCCGACGAGGCCCAGGTACGCCCCCTGCTGCCCACCGGGCCGGGCAGTCTCACCCTGGTGACGAGCCGGTCGCCGCTGGCCGGGCTGGAGGCGGCGCGCGCGTACGAGCTGGGGGTGCTCGACGAGGAGGAGGCCCTGGCGATGCTCGGCGGCGTCGCCGGGCACGAGCGGGTGTGCGCCGAGCCGGAGGCGGCCCTGCGGATCGTCCGGCTCTGCGGGCATCTGCCCCTCGCGCTGCGCATCGCCGGGTCCCGCCTGGCCAGGAAACCCGGCTGGACGCTCGCGTACCTGGCGGACCGCCTGGGCGACGAGCGGCGCCGGCTCGACGAGCTCAGCGCGGGCGACCTGGCCGTACGGAGCAGCCTCGCGCTCGGCTACCGCGGCCTGCCCGACCCGCAGCGGCGGCTGCTGCGCGGGCTAGGAGCGCTGTCGGCGCCCGACTTCGCGTCCTGGGTGTTCGACGCCGACCTGGAACCGCTCGCGGAGGCCGGCCTGCTGCAGTCGCGCGGCCTGGACGAGGCGGGCCAGGAACGCTACGGCCGGCACGGCCTGACCCGGCTGTACGCCGCCGAACGCCTGGCCGAGGAGGACGGCGGCCCCGCCCGCGTGCTGGCGGCGACGGCGGGCACGATCCTGGAGCGCACCCGGCGGGCCAGGGCGTCGCTGCTGCCGGCGGAACCGGGCACCGGCCGTACCGAGATCAGCCTGACCGACCACGGCGCCGCACTCCGGACGGGATGGCTGCGTCACGAGGCCCGGTGGCTGAGCGCCGAGCGCCGCTTCCTCGTCGCCTGCGTCGGCGACTTCTTCGGCGCCGGTCTGTACGAGGCCGCGTGGCGGCTGGCGTTCTACCTGGTGCCGCTGTTCGAGCTGGGCGCGCACCACGACGACTGGCACGCCACCACGGCCGTCGGGCTCGACGCGGCCAGGGCGGCCGGCCACCGGCACGGCGAGGCGCTGCTGCTGCGCGGCCTGGCCGACCTGCACCGCGCCGAGGGCCGCACGGACGCGGCGGCAGCGGCGCTGCGGGCCGCCCAGCCGCTGGTGGACGGGCTGGAGCAGGCCCGGATCACGCTCCGGCTCGGCCTCGTCCAGGTCGCGACCGCCGGGTCCAGGCCGGCGCAGGCGGAGCACGCGTTCCTGCGGGCGCTGCGGGCGTTCGAGGAGGGCGGCGACCGGCGCGGCCGGGCGGACGCGCTCCGGGCGCTCGGCGCCCTGCGCGGCGACGAGGGGGCGCTCCACGAGAGCCTGGCCGTCTACCGCGAGCTGGGCGACCCGCGCGGTGAGGCGGAGGCGCTGCTCGACCTGGCCAGGCTGCATCTGGCCGCCCGCCGGTACGGGCCCGCCCGCGACTGCGTGGAACACCGGCTGCGGCTCAACCGCCGCCTCGGCGACCGGCTGCCGGAGGCGGCGGCGCTGCTCGTCCGGGCCGGGATCGCCGCGGCCGAGGACGTTCCGGCCGCCGCCGCGGACTCGGCGCGGCAGGCGCTGGAGACCTTCACCGCGTACGGCGACCGCAGGGGCGTGGCGCGGGCCCTGCTGGCGCTCGCCAGGGCCGCTCTCGACCAAGATGACGTCGAACGGGCGGTTGAGCACCTCATGCGCGCTGTGGAAGAGTACGACGGCCTCGGTGACCCCCTGGGAAAGGCCGAGGCGGAACGGCTCGCGGCGGAGGCCCGCAGGCGGCGTGGTCAGCGGATATAGCCGACTATGCGGATCCTGAAGGTCGCCTCCCTAGAGTGTGGCCGTCATCCCCCGAAGACGAAGGTGAACTCACATGCGAAAGACGTTCGCGCTGGCCGCCGCGGCCGTCGCGCTGACAGGCTGCGGCATGCTCCCCGGGCAGCAGGGCGGCGGCGGAGAGGAGCGGCAGACGGCCGCCACCACCTTGGAGCAGGTGGAGGAGACGGCCGCGGAGACCCCGGGCGAGAGCGCGCCGCCGCAGCAGGACCAGGTGATCGCCAGCCGTGAGACCAAGGTCGCGTCGGCCGGCAACCACGGCACGGCGCGGGCCGACATCACCGGGCTCAAGCGCCAGGGCCGCACGGCCACGCTCAGCTGGACCGTCACCGCCCTCGACGGCAAGGTCAACATGCACAACGGCATGGGCTCGTACACCACCGACTTCTCGGTCTCGGCGGTCTCGCTGATCGACCCGGTCAACGCCAAGCGCTACCGGGTGGCCCGCAACGGCACCGGCCAGGACGCCGAGTGCGTCTGCTCCCACACCCAGGGACAGTTCCTGGAGCAGGACCGAACGACCTCGTTGTACGCGGTGTTCGCGGCCCCGCCGGCGGACGTGACGAAGGTCAACGTCGAGCTGCCCATGATCGGCGTGATCACCGATGTTCCGATCTCTTAGCGCCGCGCTCGTCCTCGCCCTGTCGCCGACGCCCGCGCCGAACCCTCCCGCCGGCACCACGGGCGTCGTCGAGGACCTCGTGCTGCCCGTGGAGGACATCGTGGGCGAGGTCGAGTCGCTGGACGGCACCGAGAGCGAGACGACCCAGGGGCAGGAGGTGACGGTGGCGCTGACCAGCGACGTGCTGTTCGCCGTGGACAAGTGGCGGCTCACCCCCTCGGCCCGGCAGCGGCTCGCGCAGGTGGCCGAGAAGGTCTCCGCCGAGGGCGCGGGCGGGGTGGTCAGGATCGAGGGGCACACCGACGACCAGGGGACGGACGCGTACAACGTCACGCTGTCGCAGCGGCGGGCACAGGCCGTGCGGACGGTCATGCGCGGGCTGCTGGCGGACACCGGCGTCACGCTGCAGGCGCGCGGCCACGGCGAGAGCCGCCCGAAGCTGCCGAACGTGGTCGAGGGCAAGCCGGTGGAGAAGAACCGCGCCAAGAACCGCCGCGTCGAGATCACCTTCACCGCGAAGTCCTGACCCGCCTGAGGCAGAGCCGCGGGTCTCGGACGGCCCGGGGTCCGCTGCGGGTCGCGTCAGTTGACCTGGAGCTCGCCGAGGGTGACGGTGACGATCTCGGTGTCGCCGTTGGTGCGTACGCCCACGCGGATGCGGTCGCCCGGCTTGAAGGTCGTGATGGTCTCCGTGAGCACGCCTATGGTGGAGGTGTCCTTGCCGTTGACGGAGACGATCACGTCCCCGGGCCGGATGCCGGCGCGGGCGGCGCCGCTGTTCGGCTCGACGACGGCCACGCCGACCCCGGCGGGCCGGCCGTCCGAGCCGATGACCGTGCTGCCGCGGATGCCCAGCGCGGCCCGGTGGCTGTTGGTGACCCGTCCGTGCGTGACGATCTGCCGGGCGATGTCCGTGGCGGTGTTGCTCGGGATCGCGAACCCGATGCCCGGCGCCGCGCCCCCGCCGAACGTCGGGTCCGTGGCGGCCAGCGTCGGGATGCCGATCACGTGGCCCGACAGGTCCACGAGGGCGCCGCCGCTGTTGCCGGGGTTGATCGAGGCCGAGGTCTGGATGGCTCCTGCGATGGTGGCGCCCGGCGAGCCGGGGTCCTGCGGCTCCGAGACCGTACGGCCGAGGGCGGAGATGATGCCGTTCGTCACGCTGCCGGAGAAGCCCAGGGGGTTGCCCATGGCGAGCACGATCTGCCCGACCCGCAGCTTCGAGGAGTCGCCGAACGTGGCGGGCCGCAGCCCGTCCGGCCGGTCCACCTTGATGACGGCCAGGTCGCCGGCGGGGAAGGACCTGACCAGCCTCGCCTTGCGCGGCGAGCCGCCGGTGGCGATGGTGACGGTCATCTCCTTGGCCTCGCCGACCACGTGGGCGTTCGTGACGATGTGCCCCTTCGTGTCGAACACGACGCCTGACCCGAGCCCGACGCCCGTGGTGATCTGCACGATGGACGGCAAAACCTGGGAGATGACCCTCTCGTAGGCCGTTTCCAGCGACTGCACCGGCGCCGTCGCGGCGGGGGACGGCGTACGGGGAGAGGCCGGAGCGGCCGTCCCGGTCGGTGAGGTGGGCGCGGTCGGTGAGCCGGTGGGGGGAGGTCCGCAGCCGGTCAGCAGTACGGCGGCGGCGGCCAGTCCCGCGACGAGCTCCCTCATGGCCAGATTTCTGCCCAAATCGGGACGAAAGATACTCTTTTCGGACGTATCGCCTGGTCAGCCGCCCTGGCCTGACATCTGCCGGTCGGCCGCCGGGGCGCTGAGCATCGCCGACTCGATGATCGCGTGCAGCTCCTCGCGGTCGGCGCCGTCGCGGGCCTGAACGGCCGGCCCGTGGAGCACCGTGGCGTACAGGGCCGCGAGGGCGTCGAGGTCCGCGCCGGCCGGCACGTCGCCCGCCGCCACGCCTCTGCGGAGCCGCTGCCTGAAGAGCTCGCGCACGGCCTGCCGGCGCTCGGTCACGAAAGCGGCGACCTCTTCGTTGCGCGCGCTGCCGGCGGGCGCCGCGAGGACGACCATGCATCCGGGCGGCCGCTCCGGATCGGTGAACGTGACGATGTTGGCCCGCAACATCGCGCGGATGCCCTCGTAGGCCGTCGGCGCCTCTTCCAGGGCGCGCTGCGCCGGGGCGCCGACCGTGGAGCCGTACAGCATCGCCGGCATGGTCGCCTATCTGGCCGGCCCCGGCGGTCGCCACGTCAGCGGCGGCTCGATCCAGGTGGACGGCGGTTTTCGGCGCCTGACCGGCGGCTCAGTCCGACAGATACGCCTCCCGGACGTCGCGCCTGCTGAGCTTGCCCGTCGGCGTACGCGGCAGCGACGCCCGGTACTCGATCACCCGCGGGTGCTTGAGCCGGGCCAGCCGGGGCGCGCAGTGGCGCAGCAGCTCGGCGGTGAGCTCCTCGCCGCCGGTGAAGCCGGGGGCGGGCTGGACGAGGGCGACGACCTTCTGCCCCCACTCGGGGTCGGGGACGCCGATCACCGCCACGTCCGTCACGGCGGGATGCTCCAGCAGCACCGCCTCGATCTCGGCCGGGTAGATGTTCACCCCGCCCGAGATGATCAGGTCGGTGCGCCGGTCGAGCAGGTACAGGTAGCCGTCCTCGTCGAGGTGGCCGATGTCGCCGGGCGTGTAGGCGCGACCGCGCATGGACGCGGCCGTCTTGCCGGGATCGCCGTGGTACTCGAACCGGTTGATGCCGCCGATGTAGACCAGACCGGGCGTGCCGGGGCCGACCTCGCGGCCGTCCTCGTCCACGATCGTGAACGTCATGCCGTCCAGCGCCCTGCCGACCGTGCCGGGCTTGGCCAGCCACTCCTGCGAGGAGACCATGGTGGCCACGGCGGCCTCGGTGGAGCCGTAGTACTCCCAGAGCACCGGCCCCAGCCAGTCGATCATCGCCTTCTTGGTGGCCGGCGGGCACGGCGCGGCCCCGTGGTAGAGGTGGGTGAGGGACGACAGGTCGTACGACTCCCGGTCGGGCACCGCCAGCAGCCGGTGGAACATCGTCGGCACCATGAACGCGTTCGTCACCCGATGCCGCTGGATCAGCTCCAGCGCCTGCCTCGCCTCGAACCGCTCCGGCGCCACGATCGTGTGCCCGAACTGCAGCGCCATCATCGCCTGCCCGTACGGCGCCGAGTGGTAGAGCTGCGAGCACACCAGGTGGACGCCGCCCTCCGGCAGGCCGAAGTGCCGCCAGCTCTTGCGCATGAGGATCGGGTAGAGCTCCTCCGGCGTCAGGTCGAGCAACCGGCGGCGCACGCCCTTGGGGCGGCCCGTGGTGCCGGAGGTGTAGAGCATCATCGAGCCGGCGCGGCGGTGGGCGGGCGGGGTGGACGGCCGGCCGGCGACGAGTTCGGCGACCGTGAGGGCGTCCGGTGAGATCACCACCTTGGCTCCGCAGTCGGAGATGATGTAGTCGATCTCCTCGGTGGTGTAGTGCCAATTGACCGGGACGAGATAGGCGCCGATCTGGTACGTCGCCAGCATCATCGTGAGGAAGTCGAGACCGTTCCTCAGTACGGTCACGACGCAGTCGCCCTGGCCTGTCCCGCTCGAGGTCAGGCCGTTGGACGCCTGGTTGACGCGGGTGAGCAGCTCTCCGTAGGTCGTGCGCTCCTCGCCGAGAAGGGCGGGGCGTTCTGGGTCGTGGGCGGCGATCTCGTAGAAACCCCTCATGTTCGCCGACCTTACAGAATTAGATTCTGCACGGGGAATAGCGGAATTATCCCGCTCCATCGTGACGTAACCTCAAGGTCATGGCGGACGTCGGCGACCAGAGCTCTGGATATGATCCCCCCACCACTCCGTTCCGCAAGATCGTCCTGCCTGCGGAGGAGACGGCCAAGATCTCCCGGCCCTCACCAGCTCCGGAAACGCCCGGCCCGGTGAACACTCCGGGGACCTCCGGCCCGGTGAAGACTCCGGAGACGTCCGGCCCAGTGAAGGCGCCGGGCGCGTCCGGCCGGGTGAAGACGTCCGGCCCGGGCTCCGACCAGCCGTCCGGCGACGGCGCGCCCGCGGCTCCACCGTCGGGCCCGTCCCAGAACGGGACCACCGACCAGCCCTCCGCCGAAACGCCCGGCCAGGCGGCGGCACAGACCACGCCCAAGGGCAAACCTTCAACGAAGAGCGCTCCCACCTCCTCCCGCCCCACCCC
>NZ_POUD01000386.1 GCF_003236395.1 Nonomuraea aridisoli
CACCTCTCCGCCCCCGCCCCCGCCTCAGCCCCAGCGCAACACCGGCCTGATCCTGCTGCTCGCGATCGGTCTTCCGCTGCTGCTCCTGGGCGGATGCGGAGCCGTCGTGATGGTCCTGGCGAACACCGCCAGGGAGACGGTGGTGGAGGCCGATCCGCCGAACCTCGTCATGCCGTCCGAGCGGCCGGAGACCGACGCGCCGCCGGCCGAGGACGACGTGGCGACCCCGCAGCCGTCCACGGCGGCGGTCGGCGGCGCCCTCACACTCGCGGGGAACGACCCCGGGCTGGAGATGACGGTGACCGTCACGAAGCTGGTGGACCCGGCGACGGGCGACCAGTTCTCCCAGCCGGGGACGGGCAGGAAGCTCGTCGCCGTCGAGCTCACCCTGGAGAACTCCGGACAGGCGGTGTACAGCGACTCTCCCACGAACGGGGCGGTGCTGATCGACGCGGAAGGCCAGCAGTATCACTCCACGCTGCACGACGTACAGGAAGGGCAGTCGTTCGGCGGCTCCGCGACGATCAACACAGGCGACGTCCGCAAGGGCGTCATCGTGTTCGAAGTGCCGGAGCCGGCGCGGGCGGCGAAGTTCCAGTTCACGTTGAACAGCGGGTTCGCCGATCAGACGGGCGAGTGGAAGCTCGGCTGACACGCGTCCTCGTGAGCGTCAATCGCGGTTGACGCTCACGGCTGCGTCAACGTATGTTGACGGCATGCATGATGACACGCGGCTGGTCCCCGTAGGTGAACGGAAGCTGTGCGTACGGGTGCGCGGCGACGGCCCCACGCTCGTCCTCGACTGCGGCGGCGCGGGGCAGGGCACCGACGACGCCTGGGGGAGTGAGCTGGAGGGCAGGCTGGCCGGGTCGGCCACCCTGGTGACGTACGACCGGGCGGGCGTCGGCCGGTCCGGCGGGCCGGCCGCGGAGAGCGTCGCCGAGATGGCCGACGACCTGCACCGCCTGCTGCACGGGCTCGGCGTGCCGCTGCCGGCGGTGTTCGCCGGATGGTCCTTCGGGGCGCTGGTCGTCCAGGTCCTCGCCGTGCGGCATCCCGGCGACGTGGCGGGGCTGGTCTTCGTCGATCCGACGGTGAGCGGGCAGCCGCCGGGGTCGGCGCTGGTGCGTACCGTGTCGTTCGCCCTGGCCGTACGGCTGCTCCGCCTCCGCGCGCTGCTGCCCACCGCCGGCGCCTGGCAGTTCCGGGAGCTCGCCGCCCTCCTGGCGGGCCTGCCGCGCCACATGCGCGAGGTCGAGGCCGCCCTGGAGACCGGTGGGTTCCCACCCGTCCCCCTCCGGGTGATCACCGCCTGCCGGCGCCCCCGCATGCCTCGCGCCCAGCTCGCGTACCTGGAGAACGGCCACCGCGCGCTCGCCGCCCGCTCTCCCCGAGGACGCCTGCTCGTCGCCGGCCGCGCCACCCACCAGATCCCGCACGACCAGCCCGAGATCGTCGTCGAGGCGGTCGAGGACGTTCTCGACCACCTGCGTTGACCACCCGGCAGGTACACGGGCGCCGCCGCCGGGGTGGCGGGAGAGTTAGGATCACGGGCGTCGGCCCAGCCGGCCATGGCATCCCGAATCCGTCGCCGCCCAGGCGGCCCTCGTCGAGACGAGAGCCGGTATGAACCTCACCCCCGCCCAGTTACGCTTCCTCGCCGACCGCGCCGGGGCGCTCGCGGACGAGGTCCGGGCGTTGTGCGACGGCGTCGCCGCCGACGCGCCCGAGCGCGACCCGCTCGCCGCGGCCCTTCAGGCCGCCGCTTGGTTCGAGCGGGGGAGCGAGGACCTCCGGCGCGCGGCGGGCGACCTCGACCGGCTCTGGGCCGTACGCGAGTGCGGCATGCCGTGGGGCGTCTGCCCCGAGCACGGCAGGACCCTGTCGTCCACGGCCGGCACCTCCACGTGCCGGGTGTGCGGTCGCACGTGGGACCACGACCGGCTCGCCAAGCCCTGCGCGGAGCCGGTGACGTGGAAGGTGACCGACGAGGCCGGGACGGTGACGATGATGTGCGACGGGCACGTCCTCGGCGCCCGCGCCGTCCTGCGGGGCGCCACCTTCACCCGCCTTCCCGCACGGTGAGGCTCAGGTCGGCGGCGCGCGCCACCGGCTGCCTGAGCATCGTCCTGGGCTCGGGAGCGGTGAACTCGGTCAGATAGATCTCGTGGTGCAGCCCGTTGCGCACCAGACCGTGCTCGGCCATGAACGCCTCCATCACCTCGAGCGACGCCTTCTCCTCGCTGTAGGGCCCCTCGTGGAGCAACTCCACGCACTCGCCCTCGGTGAAGGTGACCACCTGCACGCGGTCGACGGCCGCGCCGGACGCGCGTGCCCGCTCGCGCGCCGCCTCGGCCGCCCCCGGCTCGGGCATGTCGGGCAGCGGCAGCAGCAGATGCCACCGCCACTGGTCGCGCGGCACCTCCAGCGGCGGCCGGGAGGCGTCCTCCACCCACCAACGGCCCTCCAACGGCCCCGCGGGGCCGCCCATGGCGGCGGCCACGGCGTACAGGGCGCCGATGGCCGAGAGGTGCTCGGCGCCGCCGGGCTCGCCCATGCCGGTGACGTTCAGGCACGTGACGGGGGCGCGGTGGACCAATCGTGGTGTCATGGCTCCTCCAAAGGAATCATCAGGTGGGTGATCAGGCGATCGGGCGGGGTGGTCGCCGGGTCGGACACGTACACCTCGCGGATCGGCCCCTGGACGGGATGGCGGCGCTCGGCGCACCAGGCCAGCAGCGCGTGCGCGGTCAGCCCGATCTGGTCGTAGGGACCGACGTGGGTGGCGCGGGCGAACCGGCCGCCTGGCAGCACGTCGAGCTCGGCCCCGTCCACCGGCTCTTCGCCGACCAGGGCGACGGTGACGGTGACGGGTTCGCCGAGGTCGAGCGGGAACAGGCCGATGAGCTCGGGGACGACGGCCGGCGCGGCGGCCAGCAGCCTGGCGATGGCGGCCGAGGTGGCCCTGCCGATGTCGGACGGGTCCGCCGCCGTCGCCGCGGCCACCGCCACCCGTCTCGCAGGTTCCGTGACCAGCGTGACCGGAGCGGACGGCAGGCCCTCCGCCATGACGCGCTCCAGCGCGGCCAGCGTCGACCGGCGCCTGGCCAGCTCGGCTTCCATCCGCTCGTGCACCCCCGCCAGGGCGCCGGGCGTGTCGGAGAGCACCTGCGCGATGACGGCGAGCGGGACGTCGAGCGAGCGCAGCAGCCCGATCGACAGCGCGTCGCGCACCTGCTCGTGCCGGTAGTAGCGGTACCCGGTGTGCTCGTCCACGTACGCGGGCGCCAGCAGCCCGAGCTCGGCGTAGTGCCGCAGTTGTTTGACGCTCAGCCGACCGAGCCTGGCGAACCGCCCGATCGGCAGCAGCTCCTCGTCCATGCCCTCCAGCATGGGGTCTCCCCCTGTGGGAGAGTCCAGCCGTCGATCGGCGGGAACGAGGCCCCGGCGTCAGAGCGGGGTGGTCCACCACTCGGAGGCGATGGAGAGGCCGGCCTGGCGGAGGGCTTCGCGTTTCGGGGTGTCGGCGTGACCGCAGACCACGACGACCATGGGCGGCGCCGCGCCGGCGGGCCTCGTCGGTGACGGCGTGGAGCAGGGCGGTGCCGGTCGTGGGCCGGTCGCGCTCGTCCACGACGGCGTAGTCGTCCAGCGTGCCGGCGACCCGCCATGAGAGCGGCGATCGCCGCCACGCCGCCGGGCCCGGCGGCCCGGATGTCGATCACGGCCCCACCCTGGACGCGTTCCCGGTCCTGTGGAGGTGGAATTCCATCCGGGTAATGGCCGGGTCGAAAACCCGGTCACCGGAACGCCGATAACGCGGCGAGCCCGACCGGTGCAGCCCGTTCCACCTGCGTGGACCTCCCCGCCCCCGTGACGCGAATGACGGTACGGGGCGTTATCAACACTGAACGTGACTATTGTCATGCTGTTTTGTGTTTGTTAAAAGAGTTGTGGCGGTCCCACCGGCCGCCGTTCAGCAGCGTGAGGGAAGGACGCTCCTATTTCCGTCGCATGTCTCAGCGGCCACGGTCCCGTCCTGTTCGCTGCATATCCCCGTGGAGCGGGCGGCGTCCGTTCGTGCACGTCGCCCCCACCGGAGCGGTTCTGATTCCTGCAGAAAACCTGTGAATTCCCGCGGTGGTGAAACACGCCCACGAAGCGGTTTCACCACCGCGGACACGCGTGGAATTGAGGAGGCTGTTTTGTTGGGAAAACAACGGGCAGCGGTCGTCCTGGCCGCCTTACTCGGGCTCGCGATCTCGGGGACGGCGACGGCTCACGCCGACCCCACGACGCCCGGAGGCCCCTGGGTCCAGGACTCGCAGCAGGTGTCGCTGGAGCGCCTGCACACCTACGACGAGCTCACCACCGCGCTGGAACGCCTGGAGCAGCGCTCCAAGGGCGCGATCGACGTCGAGTCGATCGGCACGACGCACGAAGGCCGTGACATCTGGTCCGCCACCGTCGGCACCGGCCCGACCAAGGTCCTCTACATCACCCAGCAGCACGGCAACGAGCCTCTCGGCACGGAGGCCGCCCTGCAGCTGCTGCAGCGCATCGGCGGCAACCAGGCCGGGTGGACCCGCGACGTGCTCGACGACGTGACCCTGCGCATCGTCGTACGGGCGAACCCCGACGGCACCGAACGTTTCCAGCGGCAGAACGTCGACCCTGACTGCTCGGGCGCCTTCTGCCGGGCCGGGGTCGGGTTCGACATCAACCGCTACCACGACCCGGCCATGTCGCCCGAGGCCAACCCGGTGCCGGAGTCGGCCGCCATCCAGCGGATGGTGCGCTCGTGGCGCCCGGACATCACCGTCGACTACCACCACCAGGGCAGCTACCGCCAGCCCGACGGCTCCCTGGCCACCGCCTCGATCCTGTGGCCGACCAACGCCGGGGTGGCGCCGGACGTCCTCGCCGACAGCAAGCGCGTCGCCGGGCTGGTGTACACCTCGCTGGAGCAGTACGGCTTCGCCGACGTCAGCCGCTACCCGGGCGACGCGCTCCCGGGCATCGCGCGCAACTCCTTCGGCCTTCAGGGCAGCGCGAGCCTGCTGGTCGAGCTGCGCGGCGACCTCGGCCAGAAGTCCGGCGGCTACCTGATCCGCACGGCGTACGCCTCCATGACCTCCCTGCTCCAGGCCGCCGCGGACGGCAGCCTCGCCGCCGTCGACCCGGCGATCGCCGACACCATCCCCGACCGCGGCCCGTCGCTCGACCAGCACGAGGACGAGTGAGGCACGTATGACGAACAGGAAGACGTACGCGGCCCTGGCGGCGGCCGCCCTGGTGGCCACCACCGTGACGGCGACCGTGACGGGGGCCTCGCCCGCCAACGCGCAGGCCGCCCCGCCCGCGAACGCGCACTGCGGCACCTCGACCGGCGACACCGGCGCGAACGCGTGGACCGACCACGCCGAGCTGCGCGACGCGCTGGAGACCCTGGAGGCGCAGCGCTCGGACGTCCTCGACGTCAGCCAGATCGGCGCCTCGAACCGGGGACGCGCGATCTGGGCGGCCCGCACCGGCACCGGCCCCAAGGTCGTGCTGATCACCAGTGAGATCCACGGCAACGAGAAGACCGGCACCGACGCGCTGCTCGCCCTGCTGCGCGACTTCACGGCGCCCACGCCGGAGGCGCGGCGGCTGCGTTCGCAGGTGACGCTCGTCGCGGTGCCCAAGATGAACCCGGACGCCGCCGAGCTCGACCGGCGCGGCAACGACCGCACCTGGGCCGAGGTCGTCGCGGACTTCCCGCAGCTGGCCTCCGCGCGGCCGGCGTGGAACTACTACACCCAGCCGCGGTCGGGCGACGACTACGCCTCGCGCCCCGGGTTCGACGTCAACCGCGACTACCACCCCGACCTCGACTACGTGCCGCGGCCCGAGGACTTCCCCGGCTCCTCGGCCCAGACCGGCTGGTACATCCATCCGGAGTCGCAGGCGATCAGGGACCTGTACAAGTCGCTGAAGACGGAGTTCGGCGCCGTCGACACCTACGTCGACCTGCACCACCAGGGCCCCTGCGACCTGGACGAGAGCGGCGAGAACCAGGTGACCATGTCGCTGTCGGGCAAGTTCATCGACATCGCCAACCACCAGGAGTACGACCGCGGCTACCGGCTCGACTACTCCAAGCAGCTCACCCTGGCCGCGTACGACGCGCTGCAGACGCGCGGCGAGTCCCCGTTCGGGTCGCTGACCCTCTACCCGCAGGACATCGACCTGCCCGGCACGGGGCTCGGCTCGTTCGCGCTGAACGGCTCCGGCACCGTCCTGTTCGAGGTGCGGGGCCAGACGCAGACCTGGGGCGCCAAGCAACGCGGCCAGCTCGTGCAGACGGTGGTGAACGGCCTCGACGGGATCATCGACGCCCTCGCGGACGGGTCGGTCACCCAGGTCGACCCCGCCCGCTACGACGACATCCCCGAGACCCAGTAGGACCGGGCCCGGGGTTGTGGGGGTGACGCCCCGGTCGGCGCGACGGAAGCGGCCGCGCCGACCGGGACCGTGCGTGAGGCTACGCGGTGGCCCGCCGGCGGCGGACGACCAGCGATGCGGCCACCGCGGCGGCGGCCAGCAGCGCTACGGCGGTCAGCGGGCCGCCGTAGCGGGGGTACGTCGTCTCGGACGCGACCGGCGCGAGCCCGGCCTCGGCGGCCCCCGCATCGGCGGCTCCCGCATCGACAACCCCGGCACTGACAACCCCGGCACTGACAACCCCGGCATCGTCGGCCGCGGCTGCGCCGACGCCGCCGGCATCCGTGCCCCCTGTGCCGGTGCCGGCTCCAGAGCTCCCCGGCCCCGTGCCGTCCTGGCCCGTGCTGCCCGGTGCCAGGGCGGTCGGGGTCGGGGTCGGCATCGGCCTCGGCCT
>NZ_POUD01000387.1 GCF_003236395.1 Nonomuraea aridisoli
CGCCTGACCCCCCTCCCCATCGGGACAGCCGCCCGTCCCGACGACCACCGGAACGCCCGCGTACCGCTCGACGGGGACGCGCTGCGCCCGCACCGAGTCGATGACGAACAGGGTCCCGCCGACCAGGGTGGCGGCGATGACCAGGGTGACGAACCCGCCGATCAGGCTGCCCGGGTGCCGGAGCAGCGTCCGCCATGCCATCCGTACCGATGCCAGGCCTCCGATCCGTGCTCGGTGTCACGGCTTCCAGCCTGTCGGGCACAGAGGTCAAGATCCTCGGCCGCCGGGAGGGTCTTCCCGGGGTACCGGAGTACCCGCGGCGGGGCCCCCGGTCCCGTCGGAGGGCAGGACGCGGGCGGTCAGGGCCTCGATGACGGCGGCGACCCGGTCCGGCGCCTGGGCGTGGGCGGAGTGGCCCTGGCCGGTGAGCACGACGCGTTCGGCGTCCGGCAGGACCTCGGCCAGCGCGTCGAGGCGCTCGCCCAGGTGCGCGGGGCTGCGGTCGCCGCCGAGCAGCACGACCGGCACGCCGATCCCCGCGTACGCCGCCAGCCGGACGCCGAGGTCGTCGATGGCCGCGTTGTCCTCGACCTGCCGGGGCGCCAGCGCCCGCATCCTCGGCGACAACGACACGTACGCGCCCGCCAGCAGCGCCGCCCAGCCCGGCAGGCCCACGGTGTCGCGGGTGAAGATCCGCATCGCCCTGCCGGGACGGCCGGCCGCGACGGCGGCGCGGCACCGGGCGTGCACCTCGCCGTGCGGCCCGCCGAGCGGGGCGCCGATGACGGCCGGCGGCTCGTAGAGCACCGCTCCGGCGAACGCCGACGGCGCGGCCAGCAGGGCTTCCAGCGCGACGACCGCGCCGGACGAGTGCCCCACGAGCACCATCGGCCCGCCGGCGGCCTCGGCCACGGCGAGGACGTGCTCGACCTCCTGGGCGATCGTGCAGCCGGCGGGCAGGTCGAGCCGGTAGCGGCGGCGCCGCAGGCGCAGCACCCGGTGGCGCGGCGCCAGCCGCCGCGCCACCGGGGCCCAGGAGTCGCCGTCGTCCAACCCGGGATGGAGCACGAGGACGACGGGGCCCGCGCCCTCGTCGATCGCCCGCGCCTGCGTGCCGTCCGACGTCGGGACCTCCATGCGGCCACCTCCTTAGCAACGCTAAGGCGAATTTAGCACTGCTAAGGCGACGCCGAAAGAGAAGGCCCGGACACCGTCCGGGCCTGGAGAAAGACGGAAGGCTACGCGGACAGGAAGCCCACCCGGTCGCGGACCATCTCCATCGTCCGCCTGGCCACCTCGGAGGCGCGCCGCGCGCCGATCGCGAGCATGCGGTCGAGCTCGGCCTCGTCGGACAGCAGCTTCTCGGTGCGCTCACGTATCGGGGTGAACGCCTCGACCACGGCCTCGGCGACGTCCTTCTTGAACGTGCCGTAGCCCTGGCCGTCGTAGCGGGCCACCAGCTCGGGGATGGGCGTGCCGGTCAGCGCGGACTGGATGCGCAGCAGGTTGGAGATGCCGGGCTTGTTCTCCTCGTCGAACAGGACCTCCGAGCCCGTGTCGGTCACCGCGCGCATGACCTTCTTGCGCAGCGGCCCCGGCTGCTCCAGGACGTCGAGGATGCCCGCCGGGCTGGAGGACGACTTCGACATCTTCGCCGAAGGGTCCTGCAGGTCGGTGATCTTCTCGACCTCCTTGAGGATGTACGGCTCGGGCAGCGTGAACGTCTCGCCGAAGCGGTGGTTGAAGCGCTGGCCGAGGTCGCGCGTGAGCTCGAGGTGCTGCTTCTGGTCGGCCCCCACCGGCACCGAGTCGGCCTGGTAGAGCAGGATGTCGGCGGCCTGGAGGATCGGGTAGGTGAACAGCCCGACGCTGGCCGCGCTCTCGCCGTACTTGGCGGACTTGTCCTTGAACTGCGTCATGCGGGCGGCCTCGCCCATGCCGGTGAGGCAGATCAGGATCCAGGCCAGCTCGGTGTGCTCGCGGACGTGCGACTGCACGAACACGGTGGACCGCTCGGGGTCGAGCCCGGCGGCGAAGAGCTGGGCCGCGGCCACGCGGCTGCGGCGGCGCAGCGCGTCGGGCTCGGTCGGCACGGTGATCGCGTGGAGATCGACCACGCAGTAGTACGCGTCGTGGGTCTCCTGCAGGGTGACCCACTGGCGGACCGCACCCAGGTAGTTGCCCAGGTGGAAGGAGTCCGCGGTGGGCTGGATGCCGGAGAGTACACGAGGTCTGGCCATAGCAGGCAATTGTGTCAGGAGTTCTGGTCGGGAGGCGACTCGAGCGCCGGACGACGCTTCACCCGCACCCGGGAGATGCGCCGGCCGTCGAGCTCGGTGACGGTGAGCTCGAAGCCGGAGAACTCGACCCGCTCCCCCTCCACGGGCACGTGCCCGAGCATGGCCATGACGAAACCGGCCAGCGTCTCGTACGGGCCGTCCGGCAGGCGGATGCCGGTCTCGGTGGCGAAGTCGTTGAGGTTGGTCAGGCCGTCGATCTCGATCTCGCCGGCGGGCAGGACGACGACGTGCTCCTCCAGGTCGTACTCGTCCCTGATGTCGCCGATGAGCTCCTCGACGAGGTCCTCCAGGGTGACGATGCCGGCCGTGCCGCCGTACTCGTCGACCACGATGGCGAGGTGCTGTCCCTCGTCGCGCATCTCGTTCAGGGTGGCGAGCAGGCGCTTGGACGCGGGCACGAACTTGGCCGTCCTGATCGGCACCACCGCGCTGATCGGCTCCCTGCGCCCGGCCAGCTCCGGGTCGAGCAGGTCGCGGACGTGCACGAACCCGACGACGTCGTCGTACGTCTCCCGGTAGACCGGGAAGCGGGAGTGCGGCAGCGTGGCGGCCAGCCGGGCGGCCTCGTTCAGCGGCGTGTCCACCTCCATGAACTCCACCTCGGTGCGCGGCAGCATCACCTCCCTGAGCTGCCGTTTGCCGGCGGCGAACACCTCGCCGATGAGCTTGCGCTCGTCGGCGGTCAGCTCGGTGTGGCCGACCACCATGTCGCGCAGCTCCTCGGTGGTGACCTCCTCGCGGTCGGCCTTCGGGTTGCCGCCGAGCAGCCGGACCACGCCGTCGGTGGACTTCGAGAGCATCCAGATGACCGGGCGCGACAGGGCGGCGATGCGGTCGAGGAACGGCGCCACGTACAACGACAGGCCCTCGGCCCGCTGCAGCGCCAGCCGCTTGGGGGCGAGCTCGCCCAGCACCAGCGAGACGTAGGAGATGGCGAGGGTGACCAGCACCAGCGCCAGCACGGGGGAGACGGCCTGGGGCACCCGCCAGCCCTCCAGCACGGGGACGAGCTGGGCGGCCAGCCGGTCGGCGCCGAACGCGGCCGACAACATGGTCGCCACGGTCACGCCGATCTGCACGGCCGACAGGAACCTGTTGGGATCATGGGCGAGCTTGGCCACGCGTTCGCCGCGGCGGCCGCGCTGGGAGAGCTTGCGGACCTGGCTCTCCCGCAAGGAGACCATCGCCATCTCGGCGGCGGCGAAGAAGCCCCCGATCAGGATGAAGAGCAGGACCAGGGCGATGTTTGCCGCGACGGTGTCGAACATGGTGGTTGGCAGCGTACTCGTCCGCTTTCCAGCGTATGCTGAACCGCAAGCCGTACAAAATCAAACATATTCGAACAGGAGCGGACATGAGACTGCTGGTGACCGGCGGAGCGGGGTACGTCGGCAGCGTGGTCGCGGCCCAGCTCGTGGAGGCGGGGCACGAGGTCACCGTGCTCGACGACCTGTCCACGGGGCACGAGGACGCGGTGCCGGAAGGCGCCCGGTTCGTCCGGGCCGGCATCACCGAGGCCCACGACGCGCTCGACGGCGTGGAGGCGGTGCTGCACTTCGCGGCCAGGTCGCTGGTGGGCGAGTCGGTGCAGCGGCCGGGGCTCTACTGGGCCAACAACCTGGGCGGCACGCTGGCGCTGCTCGACGCCATGCGCGCGAAGGACGTGCGGCGGATCGTGTTCTCCTCGACGGCCGCCACGTACGGCGAGCCCGAGCGCTCCCCCATCCAGGAGGACGACCCCACCCGCCCGACCAACCCCTACGGCGCCTCCAAGCTGGCCGTGGACACCGCGCTGACCGCGTACGCGGGGCTGTGGGGCCTCGGCGCGGTGAGCCTGCGCTACTTCAACGTGGCCGGCGCGTACGGCCGCTACCGCGAGCGCCACACGGTCGAGACGCACCTCATCCCCAACGTGCTGAAGGTGGCGACCGGCGAGCGCGAGTCGGTGAGCGTGTTCGGCACCGACTACCCGACGCCCGACGGCACCTGCGTGCGCGACTACATCCACGTGACCGACCTGGCCAGGGCCCACCTGCTGGCGCTGGACGCGGTCACGCCCGGCGAGCACAGGATCTACAACCTGGGCAACGGCACCGGCTTCTCCGTGCAGGAGGTGATCTCGGTCTGCCGTGAGGTCACCGGTCACGAGATCCCGGCCGTGGTCGGCGACCGGCGGCCCGGCGACCCGGCGGTGCTGGTGGCCTCGTCCGCCAAGATCCAGCGTGAGCTGGGCTGGAAGCCCGAGCGGACGGCGCTGCGCGACATCGTCTCCGATGCCTGGCGAGCGCTTTCCGGGAAATAGCCCTACGGCAGGCGAATGTGTGCTGTGATACCGAAATGTGAGGAGCTTTTCACCTAGGGTCACGAAGCTGCTCTTCGGCGCCCTCGTCGCGGTGGGCAGCCTCACGGCCGCCGCCGGTGTGGTCTTCGCGACGTCCCAGCCGGCCCCGGCCGTCCAGCCCGCCTCCTGCCCACCGGTGGACACGACCTAGAAACGGAACGCGGGCGCGCTCCTCCTCTGTCCCAGGAGACGCGCGCCCGCCGTCCGGATGCCGGCGCTCAGACGAGGCCGAGCTGCTTGACGGCCTCGCGCTCCTCCTCCAGCTCGCGCACGCTGGCGTCGATGCGCTCGCGGGAGAACGCGTCGATCTCGAGCCCCTGGATGATCTCGTACGTGCCGTTCACCGAGCGCACGGGGAACGACGAGATCAGGCCCTCCGGCACGCCGTACGAGCCGTCGGAGACGACGGCCGCGGACGTCCAGTCGGTGCCGTTGACCCAGTCGTGGACGTGGTCGATCGCGGCGTTGGCGGCCGAGGCGGCCGAGGAGGCGCCGCGCGCCTCGATGATGGCGGCGCCGCGCTTGGCCACCGTCGGGATGAACGTCTCGCGCAGCCACTCCTGCTCGACCAGCTCGGCCGCGACCTTGCCGCCGACCTCGGCGTGGAACAGGTCGGGGTACTGGGTGGCGGAGTGGTTGCCCCAGATCGTCATCTTCTTGATCTCGGTGACCGGGACCTGCAGCTTGGCGGCCAGCTGGGACAGCGCGCGGTTGTGGTCGAGCCTGGTCATCGCGGTGAAGCGGTCGGCCGGCACGTCGGGCGCGTTCCGCTGGGCGATGAGCGCGTTGGTGTTGGCCGGGTTGCCCACGACCAGCACGCGGATGTCGTCGGCGGCGTGGTCGTTGATGGCCTTGCCCTGCGGGCCGAAGATGCCGCCGTTGGCCCCGAGCAGGTCGCCGCGCTCCATGCCGGCCTTGCGCGGCATGGCGCCGACCAGCAGCGCGACGTTGGCGCCGTCGAACGCCACGTTGGGGTCGTCGGTGATCTCGATGCCGGACAGCAGCGGGAACGCGCAGTCGTCCAGCTCCATCGCGGTGCCCTCGGCGGCCTTCACCGCCGCCGGGATCTCCAGGAGGCTGAGCTTGACCGGAACCTCGGCGCCGAGCAGCTGCCCCGACGCGATGCGGAACAGCAATGCGTAGCCGATCTGGCCGGCGGCTCCGGTGACGGTCACCTTGACGGGCGCAGTGGCTGACGACGCCATGGCGTTACCCCTATCTCGCTGCACGAATGATTGACTTTCGGGATGTTACCCGCTCGTACTCAGCAGGTTTCCATCGCGGGCACCTTCAGTTCGGCATCGAAATCCACCGTCTTGAAATGGCTGGTCACGAGCTTGTCGATGAAGCCCGTGCGGTAGAACTCCGCGATCAGCCCCTTGACCGCCTTGCACGTCTTCACGTCGCCGTGCCGGATGCCGACGGCGTAACGCTCGTTGCTGAGCTTCGCGCCGAGGACCTTGAAGCGGGCGTGCTCGCGCGCGGCGAACCCGGCGAGGATCAGGTCGTCGCCCGGCACCGCGTCGACCTCGCCGCTGCGCAGCATGTCCATGCAGGCCGCGTAGTCGGGGGCCATCACGGCCTCGACCGCCACACGGTCCTGGACCAGCCCCACCGACGGGCTGTTGGGCGCGCACATGCGCTTGCCCTTCAGGTCGCCGATCTTGTCGATCCCCCCGCCCGCGCGCACGAGGATGTCCTGGTGGGCGAGGTAGTACGGGCCGGCGAACTCCACGTCGCTCCCGTCGATCGAGTAGGTCGCGACGACCAGGTCGACGGCGCCCTCGGCCAGCGCGGCGGCCCGGTCGTAGCCGCTCACGCTGACGAACGTCGTCTCCTTGGCCCCCAGCCCCTCGGCGATGCGCCTGGCGACGTCGACGTCGAAGCCCTCGTACCGGCCGCCGTTGTCGAGTCCGACGCCCGGCAGGTCGCCGCGCACGCCGATCACCAACTTCCCGCTCTGCGCCACCTTGTCGACGACGCTGGCGTACGGGTTGACCGGGTCTTCGCCGGACGGCCGCACGGTCGGCGAAGGTTCGGGGTTCTGGCCGAACGCGAGGGGCAGGCTGCCGTTCATCGCCAGCGCGAGCACCGCGGCGGCGACCAGCGCGAGCGCGGTGCCGACGGCGGCCCAGACCTTCCCGCGCCGCCGCCTGCGCGCCCCCGCGGGCTCGGTCATCGGGTACGGCGCCTGCTCCTGCGGCCCGGGCGGGCTTGGGGGCAGGGT
>NZ_POUD01000388.1 GCF_003236395.1 Nonomuraea aridisoli
CCTGTGGGCGTGGTCGTGGGCGGGCAGGTCGTGGGCGGGCAGGTCGTAGCCGCCGCCCGGGGCGCGGCCGGGCAGTGGCCGCCGGTTGGCCGGGTCGCGGCGGATGGTGACGACGGGGCCGCCGCTGTCGAACCAGCCGAGCGGGTAGACGGCGGTGACGTCGTTGAGCCAGCGGCGCATCTTGGCCTTGCCGTAGTCCTTGGGCGGCTCGTGGACCGGGAGCAGGTTCCGCCACCCGGGATGGGTGTGGTCGTGGGCGGCCTCGACCGCGTCCAGCACGTGCCCGAAGTCCTGGCTGCTCTCCCAGACGCAGCCCAGGCACGCGCCCCGGAACCGGTGCGGGTGGCGGCCGACCTGGAACAGCACGGTCGGCAGGTGCTTGTCGGCCTGCTGCAGCGGGGCGCGGGCGCGGCCGAGCTGGTTGCCCGGGTGCGTGATGTAGATGGCCCACGCTCCGGCCTGCGGGTTGGTGAGCGTCCGGTAGTGGAGCTGGCGGGCGACCGCGCCGCGCGGTTCGCCTCCGTCGATGACGTCGCGCTCGGCCATGCCGGTCACAGGCCCGGGTCGGCGTCGGAGTGGACGTGTCCGGAGGCGTCCACGGCACCGGCCACGTCGTACGGCTCCGGGAAGGGCGGCTCATCAGCGAACAGGCCGCCGCCGGTGCTGTCCTCCTCCGGCGTGGGCGGCGGCGTGTAGCGGTCCTCGGGAAACGACTGGCAGGACGGCTTGCACCCCACGCCGGCCGGGCTGCCGCAGTCCATCTGGCACTCGTACGGGTAGAGCGTCTGAGCGCGGATCCAGGTGGCGGCCTCGCCCGCGTAGCGGGTGACACGCGCCGGTCCGGCATCGCGGCCGGGCAGCGGCGGGGCCGCGATCGCGTACGTGGGCCCCTGCGCCGTTGCGTGGACGGTGACGTGCGTGATCGGCCCTGCCGGGAACTCGTTCGCGCGTCCGGAGCGCACGTCGAGCGTGCTGCCGTCCCTGCTCAGGCGGGTGAACAGCTCGTCGGTGTCCAGCATGCTCCGCAGGGTCTGGGCAGCCTCCTGCGGAGTGACCATGGACGGCATGCTGCGGATCAGCACGGCCTTGACCAGGGCCATCGAGCGCCGCCCGAAGTAGGGGATCTCGGCGAGGCCGGTCTCTCCCCGGTCGAGCAGGTCGCCGAGGGTGTGCACGTCGTTGCGGCGCAGCACGTTGTGCACGCTGATGGCCAGTCCGCTCAGCGCCTCCTCGATGAGGGCCTCGCGCGGCCGGCCGGAGCGCCGGGCGAGCTCGTCGAGCGGCAGGTGGGTGTCGTGGCTCACTGGGGTCCTTCCGTAGGGGTAGGCGAGGTGGCGGTCAGGACGTGGCGGTTCGCGTCGAGCCATTCGGCGGCGCCGAAGCGCTGCGCGCGGTCGGGGATGACGGCGACCAGGAAGGACAGGACACCGCCGGAAACGGCGCCGAGCACGGGCGGCAGCAGCTTGCGGACGAGGTTGTGGTCGGCGTCGAGGCCGAGGACTCGGTCTTCGAGCAGGGTGTAGCCGTCGGTGACGACCACTCCGGCGCTCTCGGCGGAGTGGACGAGCCGGGGGCAGGCCAGCAGCGAGAAGACCGCGCAGTCGACGTGAAGGCCAGGCTCGAAGGAGTACGGCATGTCCTTCACGCCGATCATCGCCATCGGGCCGTTGAGCGGTGTGCCGCAGGTGCCGCACAGGCGGTCACGCATGCCTTGGCGCTGCCGGACCGCGCAGTTGACGCCGAGGGTGACGCGGCCCTGGCCGGAGACGCAGTCGCAGTGGAGGACGCGGCCGAGCTCCGGGTCGAACTCCACAGTCTCTTTGCCGTCGGCCCAGTCGGCCACCCAGGGGACGGGGAAGCCGCGTTCGCGGGGGAGGGCCGCGATCTGCGGCGGCATGGGAGGCCGGAGGCGCTTCATGGTTCTCCTTGGTGAGGGGCGGCGGCCGGTCGGCCGCCGCCGTGGTGGTTACTTCTCGGCCGGCTCGGCCGGCGTCGCGGCTTCCGCCTCCTGCTGCTTGAGGAGGGCGGCTTGTGCGACGGCGGCCTTCTCCTGCTCGGCCAGCTCGGCGGCGAGCTGCTCGACCCGCTCGCGCAGCTTCCGGGCCTTGTGGTCGTGGTCGGCCTTGCGTGCGGGGCGTGGTGGCGGTCGTGCGCGGCGCGCAGCTCGTCCAGGCTGGGCTGCTTGAGCCAGTGCTGGGTGAGCTGGTGCACGATCGCCCGGGTGGCCCGCTCGGCCTTGTCGGTCACGCTCCGGGTGTTGTAGTAGCCGGGGCGGCCGACGTAGGGGCCGTTGCGGCCGTCGGCGCTGGTGTCGTGCGCGTCGTAGGTGCCGTCCCCGGCCAGGGTGATCGTGTTGACGACGGGAGCGCCGGGGCGCGGCTTGCTGCCCCGGTCGTACTCGTAGCGTGATTCGCCAGGAGCGGGGTCGTCGCCGTACTGCACTCTCAGGTAGTCCGGGCGGCTGCCCCGGTAGGCGCTGCGGTCGTACTCCATCGAGTCCAGGCCGATCCAGAACACGCCGACCGGGACGATGGCGTAGCGGGTGCGGCCCTTGTCGTCGTGGGAGACGTGGACGCGCAGCGCCTTCGTGCCCTTCCCGCCCGGCTTGGGGACGCTGATGACGACCGAGTTGACGCCCTCGACCCGGTCGCCGTCCCGGTACGGGTCATCGCCGAGCTGGCCGAGGATCTCCTCGATGTTGAGCCCGCCCACCAGCTTGAGCTGGTTGAACGCCTCCATCAGCACCGCTCCGCGCGAGGGGATGTGCCCAGCTTCGGGCTGGTAGACGGGGCAGGTGGCCGCGCATTCCTCGGGGCCTACGGTGCGGCACAGGGTGCAGGTGACGTCCTCCTTGGGCACCGTCTGAGAGACGTCATAGACGGCGGTGCCGATCATGGCCCGGGTGCGGCGGACGACCTCCTCCGTCTCGCCGGTCTGCGGGTTCTCGCGCTCCTCGCGCGGGTTGCCCTGGTAGAGCGACTCGATCCACAGCGGGACGGCGTCCTCGCGGAGCTGGCGTCCCTCGCCGTGCCACCACTTCTCTCCCTGCACGCGGGTCGCGTACGGGTCCTGCGCCCACAGCCGCATGCTGTTGGCGAGGGTGTGCCGGTTGTAGTGCGGGAACTGGGCGGCGTACAGCCGGAACTCGTCCAGCACGGCGGGGGTGTCGCGGATCGCCGCGGCGGTGATCTCGGCCGGAGGCGGCGGCCCAGGAGTTGCCGACCAGCTGCTGCTCGCGCCAGGCGGCGTACTCCTCGGGGGTCATCTTCGCGGCGCGGCCGGTCTTGGGCTGCTCGGCGGGTGGACGGATCATGCGTGCGTTCCTTTGCTTGCGTTTATGCTAGCGGGATAGAAGGGCGGGCCCGGGGCAGGGCCCGCCCTGTGTTGGTCAGGAGTAGAGGGTGTCGGCGGCGGCCCGCAGCTCGGGCAGCGGCCGGTGGAACGCGCGAGCGGTGAGGCCGCCCGGCATGTTCAGCAGCCGGTCGGCGCGAGCGTCGGCGGTGACGACCTTGTAGCCGTACACCGTCTTGATGGCGTCGGGGTCGTCGTCGGGGTCGGCCAGCACGTACTCCCAGTCCTCCAGGCTCAGCCGCGCAGGTTCGGCGGGCCTGCCTCCGAGCAGGACGCCACACGGCGCCGGCCTCGTCGCAGGCGATGGAGGCCACGTCCATGACCATCCGGCAGTCGCGCCGCTGCTCGGGGGACAGGCGGTCAAGCTCGAACGGCGCAATTGTGTAGCCGAGCCGGTCGGTGAGGGTGCGGAACTCGGTCTCCTTCCAGATGCCCGGGTTGGCTTCGATCATGTTGAGCACGTGGAGGAACAGGGGCTTGCCGCGCATGCTGTAGGCGGCGGGCCCGAAGTGGCGCTCGGCGTGCTCGGCGATCTCTTCGAGGGAGTTGCGCGCGTCGAACAGCGGGTGGTCCATCGCGTCGTCCAGGGGTATGCCGAGCAGGCGGGCGGCACGGTAGGCGACGTGGATGATCCGCTCGTGTTCCCGGCCCTGCGGGCACTCCCGCGCCAGCTGGCGCGGCGTCCGCACGTACGCCTCGGGGTCGTCCGGGACGGCCAGGACGTATGCGCGCAGCTCCATGTGGCTGCCGAGGTGGTCCAGGAACCAGGTGGCGCCGGTCAGCTCGCCGATCCACCCGGCGACGCACAGGCCCGTGCCGCACCGCCAGTCCTTCTGGTGGTGGGTCATCTGGCCGGGCTGGCAGGCGTTCTCGGCGGGAGCTGGCGCAGGAAGCGCAGCGTGGCCGTCATCAGCGGCCCGCCGCGCAGGTCGAACAGGTCCGGCAGGGCCGGGTAGGGGTGGACGGTCTGGCTGGTCATCAGGTTGCCTTTCGCTGGTGAAGGGGTCCCGGCCGGGCGGCCGGGACCCGGGAAGCTACTCGCTGGCGGTTTTCGCTAGCGAAGAGGGCGATCACGTCGCCGTGGCGGGTGACCACGTGGTGCTCGTAGGGGCACTCCTGGTGGCGCAGGATGCGGTCGTACGTTCGCGCGGCGCTCTGCCAGGTGGTGAACGACAGCTCCACCTCGCCGCCGCCGCAGACGACGAGCCACCAGTTCGACTTGGGCCGTCCGGTGGGGTCGGCGCTGGAGCGGCCACCCCGGCGCATCTCGATCACGCGGGCGCCGTCGCCCTGGATCACGGCCATGCCCTCTGCCGCGTCACGGTCGTCCCAGAGACCGGGCAGCGGCGTGACCTCCAGGTCGTCGCCGGTCGGCCCGTACGGGCGGACGCGTGCGACGCGGTAGCCGATGATCTTCGGTGTGTGGTGGTTCACGACGGCTCCGTTCCGAGCAGGTTGTCGGGGCATCCGGCGGCGCGGGCGCTGTCCTCGCACAGGCCGTACCGCCAGTCGGGGTTGTGGCGGATCAGCGCGACGACCGACGTCTCAGGGCAGTCGGGGCTGCAGCCGCACGCCCAGCCCTGTTCGCGGGGCAGGACGAGCGGCCCCCACGTCCACGTCTGCTCTGCCTCAGCCATCGATGCCCGCCCTCCTCTTCCCGGCCGGCAGTTCGGCCAGGGCCGCGGTGACGGCCGCCTCGACGGAGGCGTGGCGCGGGCTCGTCGAGACCTTGCCGGGGAGCCACTCGCCGCGCGCGTAGTAGCCGGGCAGGCGCAGCTCCTTGCACACCTGGCCGTACCTGCCGTCCGCCGTGTAGTACTCGGCGGCGACGATGTCGCGGTTGTGGACGGAGAAGATGGGGTTGGGCAGGATGCGCAGGACACCCGCGTCGGCCGCCGACAGCGGCTCGGCGGAGTCGCGCAGGACCCTCGTGATGTGGCCGCCGAAGTCGTTCACTGGCCGGTCGCCTCCTTGATCCGCTTCTCGCAGACGGGCCCGATCGCCTTCGCGATCGACGCCTCGGCTCGGAGGGCGCGGCCGCACATGCAGCAGAAGTGGTGCTGCTCGCCGAAGGCGACGGCGTCCTCCAGGGTGATGTGCAGCTCGGGCGCGAGCCGCTCGATCACGGTGGGGCTGACCATGCGGCGGTAGAGCTTGCCGCGGCGGACTTCCAGCCGCTTGATGTCCTGCTTGCCGGTGTAGCGGCGGCTGTTCTTGACCGCGTACAGGCGGCCGTCGAGCTTGTAGACGCCGGGCGTGAGCGTCGTGGATGCGATGGTCACAGGTGTGATGCCTCGTTTCGGGTAAGGGCGCGGCCCTGGCCGGGGCCGCGCGGGTGATGACGGTGTCGTCAGCAGGCGTCGCCGTGCGGGCCGACGAGCTGCACGGTGCGGGTGAGGCCGGGGTACGTGCGGCTGTGCTGCTTGACGTCCACGGAGTTGTCCATCCAGTACGTCTTCTCGCCGTCCTGCCAGTCCGGGTCGACCTCCCGCATGTGGCGGCAGAACTGCGCGTACCGCCGCTGCAGGCGGTAGACGCGTGCGTAGTCCTCCTTCGTCAGGCGCACGTGCGTGCGCTGCCAGAGCCAGTAGTCGCCGTGGTCCTCAGGGGCGGTCAGCCAGTAGCTCTCGATCGAGCGGCTCCAGCCGTGCTGCTGGGTGTTCTCGGCGAGCCAGCGCAGCACGTCGGCGGCGCTGCGGAACTCCTTGGTCTGGCTGGCCCAGTACGTGGCGGTGATCATGAGGTCTCCTTCGGGGGCGGTGTTGGCGGGACGGCGGCCGTGTGCGGGCTGTGGGGTGATTACGCCGTGATCAGCGGGGTGCCGGGCAGGTCCGGCAGGGCGGCGCGGATGGGGCCCTGCTGGATGGCGCGCATCGCGTCGAACAGCGTGCAGCCGTCGGCCATCGCGTATGTGATCGCCTCGTCCGCCTGCCGGGGCCCCCAGAGGGGGACGGTGCAGATGGTGGCGAGGAGCGCCTGGCGGACGTGCCCGTACGGGCCGGGGTCGCAAGCGAGCTTCTGGTCGTCGGCGGCGTTGAGCAGGTGCAGCGTGTCCAGCAGGCGTTCGGCGAGGGCGCGGGCGGGGCGGAGAACATGCTTGCGGATTCGCTAGCGAGATGCGCTAGTGGCCGGTGTTGGAGCAGACGGGCTGACCGTCCGTGGTGCGGGTGGTGGCGTGGGCGTCGCAGGTGCGGCAGATGGCCCACTCGCGGATCATGGCGAGCGCGTCGGTGATCCCGGTGCACGCCTCGGCGAACAGCCGCTGCTTACACGCGGGGTCGGCGTCGGCGAGGGAGGGGACGCGCTCGAAGTGGAGCCGCTCGTCGACGGCGGTGCGGGCGGCCGGGAGGAGGATCTCCTGGACGTCGTCGCGGGTGAGGCCGTAGGCGGATGGGTCGTCGAAGTTCTCGGCCGCGACGTGCACGGCGCACACGACCGCCCTGGCGAGCGAGCCGCGCTCGTCCAGGATGCGCCGCCCGGCCTCGTAG
>NZ_POUD01000389.1 GCF_003236395.1 Nonomuraea aridisoli
ACGGGGAGGTGGCGGCGGTCGCGGTGCCGTACCGGGTGCCGTTGCTGGAGGTGCCCGGCGTCGGCGAGGGGGCGACAGGGCGGCGGTCGCGGTCGCGGACCGCGCACGGCCGCGCGACCGGAGCCCGCCGCCCCGGCGGCCGCGTACGCGACCTGCACCTGACCGCCACGGTGCTGGCGGCGGCGCCGCACCAGGCGGCGCGCGGGCGTACCGGCCCCGGCCTGGTGCTGCGCCAGGACGACCTGCGGGAGGTCGTGCGCGAGGGCCGGGAGGGAAACCTGGTGCTGTTCGTGGTGGACGCCAGCGGCTCGATGGCGGCCCGCCGGCGGATGAGCGCGGTGAAGACGGCGGTGCTGAGCCTGCTGCTCGACGCCTACCAGCGGCGCGACAAGGTCGGCCTGGTCACCTTCCGGGGCTCTGGCGCCGAGGTGGCGCTGCCGCCTACCTCGTCGGTGGAGGCGGGCGCGGCCCGGCTGCGCTCGCTGCCGACCGGAGGGCGTACGCCGCTCGCGGCCGGGTTGGTGCGCGCGGCGGAGGTGTTGCGCGTGGAGCGGCTGCGCGACCCGGCCAGGCGACCGCTGGTGGTGCTGGTGACGGACGGCCGCGCCACGGCGGGCGGCGACGTCGACCAGGCCGCCGCCCTGCTCGCGGGGACGGCGAGCGTGGTGGTCGACTGCGAGCGCGGCCCCGTGCGGCTGGGCCTGGCGGTCCGGCTGGCGGCCCGGCTGGGCGCGCGGCTGGTGCCGCTCGACTCCCTGGACGCCCGCGCGGGCCACGGCGCCGACCTGAGCACGATCGTCCGCGACCACCGGAACGACCGCAGAAGCCGAACGAGCTCGGGAGCCCCGGACTCCGGCGGCTCCGGAGTACGTACCTATCGAAAGGCGGTCTGATCATGCCGCAGGGGAAGCCCGCCGTCGTACCGGACGACGGCCTCACCACGCGTCAGCGCCGCACGAAGCCGCTGCTGATCGTGCACACCGGCCCGGGGAAGGGCAAGTCGACGGCCGCGTTCGGGATGGCACTGCGCGCCTGGAACCAGGGCTGGCCGATCGGGGTGTTCCAGTTCGTCAAGTCGGCCAAGTGGCGCATCGGCGAGGAGCGGGCGCTGAAGGTGCTCGGCGGGACGGGCGAGGGCGGCCCGGTGACCTGGCACAAGATGGGCGAGGGCTGGTCGTGGATCCAGCGGCCCGGCACCGAGGAGGACCACGCGGCCGACGCCCGGGAGGGCTGGGAGCAGATCAAGCGGGACCTGGCGGCCGCGACGTACCGGTTCTACGTGCTGGACGAGTTCACGTACCCGCTCAAGTGGGGGTGGCTGGACCTGGACGACGTGCTCGCGACCCTCACGTCCCGGCCGGGCAACCAGCACGTGGTGATCACCGGCAGGAACGCGCCCGAGCGGCTGATCGAGGCCGCGGATCTGGTGACGGAGATGGGCAAGGTACGCCATCCCATGGACGCCGGGCAGAAGGGCCAGAAGGGCATCGAGTGGTAGTTCCGCGGCTCGTGGTCGCCGCGCCCGCGTCCGGCAGCGGCAAGACGACGGTGGCGACGGGGCTGATGGCGGCGCTGCGGGCGCGGGGGCTGCGGGTCTCGCCGCACAAGGTGGGCCCCGACTACATCGACCCCGGATACCACGCGCTGGCCGCCGGGCGTCCCGGCCGGAACCTGGACCCGTGGCTCACCGGCGAGGAGCTGGTGGCGCCGCTGTTCCTGCACGGGGCCGCCGGGTGCGACGTCGCCGTGGTCGAGGGCGTGATGGGGATGTTCGACGGCAAGGGGGACACGGACTTCGCCTCCACCGCGCATGTGGCGCGGCTGCTGGACGCCCCCGTGGTGCTCGTCGTGGACGCGGCGCGGCAGAGCCGGTCGGTCGCGGCGGTGGCGCACGGCTTCGCCACCTTCGACCCGCGCGTGCGGGTGGGCGGGGTGGTGCTGAACCGGGTCGGCTCGGACCGCCACGAGCAGCTCTGCCGGGCCGCGCTGGCGGAGGCCGGGATGCCGGTGCTCGGCGCGATCCGCCGGGACGACGCCGTCTCGGCGCCGTCGCGGCACCTGGGGCTGGTGCCCGCGGCCGAGCGCGAGCCCGAGGCTGTGGCCGCGGTGGACCGGCTGGCCGCGCTGGTGGCCCGCTCCTGCGACCTCGAAGCGCTGGTACGCCTGGCCCGCTCGGCGCCACCGTTGCCCGCCGTGCCCTGGGACCCGGCGCGGGCCCTCGGCGGTCAGGGGAAGGCCGGGCCCGTGGTGGCCGTCGCCGGCGGGGCGGCGTTCACGTTCGGGTACGCCGAGCACGCCGAGCTGCTGCGGGCGGCGGGTGCGCAGGTCGCCGTGTTCGACCCGCTCCGCGACGAACGGCTGCCCGAGGGGACGGCCGCGCTGGTCGTCGGCGGCGGCTTCCCCGAGGTGTACGCGGCCGAGCTGGCGGCCAACGAGCCGTTGCGGGCCCAAGTGGCGGCCTTTCGGGGGCCGATCGCCGCCGAGTGCGCCGGGCTGCTCTACCTGTGCGCGGAGCTCGACGGGCGGCGCATGTGCGGGCGGGTGCCCGGCGTCGCGCGCATGACGGACCGGCTGACGCTCGGCTACCGGGAGGCCGTCGCCCTCCGGGACTCGCCGCTGACGAGGGCCGGCGAGCGGTACCGGGGGCACGAGTTCCACCGCACCGCCGTCGCGTACGAGGGGGCGCCGCTGTTCCGCTGGGACGGCGGCGCCGACGGGTACGGCGACGCACAGGTGACCGCGTCGTACCTGCATCTGCACTGGGCCGGGCGGCCGGAGCTCGCTCAGCGGCTGGTGTCGTCCTCCAGGTCGCCCTCGGTCTTGAGGTAGATCTCCTGGAGGCCGCGCAGGACGTCGGGGTCGGGGTGCTCCCACATGCGGCGCTCGGCGGCCTCCAGGAGGCGTTCGGCGATGCCGTGCAGGGCCCAGGGGTTCGATTCGGCCATGAACGCCCGGTTCTCCGGGTCCAGCACGTACGTCTCGGCGAGCTTGTCGTACATCCAGTCGGCGACCACCCCGGTGGTGGCGTCGTAGCCGAACAGGTAGTCGACGGTGGCGGCGAGCTCGAAGGCGCCCTTGTAGCCGTGCCTGCGCATCGCGGCGAGCCAGCGCGGGTTGACCACGCGGGCGCGGAAGACGCGTGAGGTCTCCTCCGACAGGCTGCGGGTGCGCACGGCGTCGGGGCGGGTGCTGTCGCCGACGTACGCGGCCGGCGCCCGGCCGGTGAGCGCGCGGACGGTGGCGATCATGCCGCCGTGGTACTGGAAGTAGTCGTCGGAGTCGGCGATGTCGTGCTCGCGGGTGTCGACGTTCTTCGCCGCCACGGCGATGCGGCGGTAGGCGTCCTCCATCTGCGGGCGGGCGGCGACGCCGTCGAGGTCGCGGCCGTAGGCGTAGCCGCCCCACACCGCGTACACCTCGGCCAGGTCGGCGTCGTCGCGCCAGTTGCGGCTGTCGATCAGCGGCAGGATCCCGGCGCCGTACGCGCCCGGCGCGGAGCCGAAGATGCGCATGGTGGCCTGCCGCTCGTCGCCGCCGGCGGCCCGGACGTGGGCCTGGACGTGGGCTCTGACGTAGTTGTCCGTGTCGGGCTCGTCCAGGCCGGCGGCCAGGCGTACGGCGTCGTCGAGCATGGCGACCACGTGCGGGAAGGCGTCCCGGAAGAAGCCGCTGATGCGGACGGTGACGTCGATCCTCGGACGGCCGAGCTCGGCGAGCGGGATCGGCTCCAGGGCGGTCACGCGGCGGGAGGCCTCGTCCCATTCGGGACGGATGCCGAGCAGGGCCAGCACCTCGGCCACGTCGTCGCCCGCCGTGCGCATGGCGCTGGTGCCCCAGACGGACAGGCCGACCGAGCGCGGCCACTCGCCGGTGTCCGTCCGGTAGCGCTCCAGGAGCGACTCGGCCATCGCCTGGCCGGTCTCCCAGGCCAGGCGGCTGGGGACCGCGCGGGGATCGACGGAGTAGAAGTTCCGCCCGGTCGGGAGCACGTTGACCAGCCCGCGCAGCGGGGAGCCGCTCGGCCCGGCGGGGACGTAGCCGCCGTCCAGCGCGTGCAGCACGTGGTCGATCTCGTCGGTGGTACGCGCCAGGCGCGGCACCATCTCGGTCGCCGCGAACTCCAGGATGCGCGCCACCAGCCCCACCACCCGCGACCCGGCGTCGCTCCCGGAGGCTTCCGTCTCCGGGACGGTTCCGGGACCGACGGTCGCAGAGGCGTCCGCTTCGGAGGCGGCGGCGTGCGGGATGGCGGTCAGGATGGTGTGGGCGACCTCTGGCGCGGCCTCCGGGGACCAGCCGCGTTCCTCCATGGCCTCCACCAGGGCGCGGGCCGTCGCCTCCGCCCGGTCCACGGCGCCGAGACCCGCCGTGCCGTCCTCGGACAGGCCGAGGGCCTCGCGCAGGCCGGGCAGCGTCTCGCGGCCCGCCCACATCTGCCGGGCCCGCAACATCGCGAGCACCAGGTCCACCCGTGCCGCCCCGGACGGCGCCTGGCCGAGGACGTGCAGGCCGTCGCGGATCTGCGCGTCCTTCACCTCGCACAGCCACCCGTCCACGTGCAGCAGGAAGTCGTCGAACTCGCTGTCGTGCGGCCGGTCCGCCAGCCCCAGGTCGTGGTCGAGCCGGGCGGCCTGGATCAGCGTCCAGATCTGCGCCCGGATCGCGGGCAGCTTGGCCGGGTCCATCGCGGCGATCGTGGCGTGCTCGTCCAGCAGCTGCTCCAGCCGCGCGATGTCGCCGTACGACTCCGCCCGCGCCATCGGCGGCACCAGGTGGTCCACCAGCACGGCGTGCGCCCGCCGCTTGGCCTGGGTGCCCTCCCCCGGGTCGTTCACCAGGAACGGGTAGACCAGCGGCAGGTCCCCGATGGCCGCGTCGGGCCCGCAGGCGGCCGACAGGCCGGCCGACTTGCCCGGCAGCCACTCCAGGTTGCCGTGCTTGCCGACGTGCACCATCGCGTGCGCGCCGAACTCGTCCGACAGCCAGCGGTAGGCAGCCAGGTAGTGGTGGCTGGGCGGCAGGTCGGGGTCGTGGTAGATCGCGATCGGGTTGTCGCCGAAGCCGCGCGGCGGCTGCACCATCACCACGACGTTCCCGGCCCGCAGCGCCGCCAGCACGATGTCGCCCTCGTGCACGAACAGCTCGCCCGGGGGCGGCCCCCAGTGCCGTTCCATCCCGGCCCGCAGCTCCTCGGGCAGCGTGCGGTACCAGCGCTCGTAGGAGGCGGCGGAGACGCGTACCGGGTTGGCGGCCAGGGCCTCCTCGGTGAGCCAGTCGGGGTCCTGGCCGCCGGCGGCGATCAGGGCGTGGATCAGCGCGTCGCCGTCCTGCTCGCCCACGCCGGGGAAGCCCTCGCCCAGGTCGTACCCGGCCTCGGCGAGCCGGGCGAGCAGCCGGACGACGCTCACGGGGGTGTCCAGGCCGACGGCGTTGCCGATCCGGGAGTGCTTGGTCGGGTACGCCGACAACATCACCACCAGCCGCCGTTCCGCGGGCGGGGTGTGGCGGAGCAGCCCGTGGCGTACCGCGATGCCGGCCACCCGGGCGGCCCGCTCGGGGTCGGCGACGTAGACGGTGAGCCCGTCGCGGTCGACCTCCTTGAACGAGAACGGCACGGTGATGATCCGCCCGTCGAACTCGGGGATCGCCACCTGCGAGGCCGCGTCCAGCGGGGACAGGCCGTCGTCGTTCTCCTCCCACGCCTGCCGGGAGGTGGTCAGGCACAGGCCCTGGAGGATCGGCACGTCCAGCGCGGCCAGCGCGCCGACGTCCCACGCCTCGTCGTCGCCGCCCGCGCCCGCCGTGGCCGGACGCGCGCCGCCCGCCGCCAGCACGGTCACGACCAGCGCGTCGGCCGTGCGCAGGGTCTCGATCAGCTCGGGGTCGGCCGTGCGCAGGGACGAGCAGAAGACCGGCAGCGCCTGCCCGCCCGCGTCCTCGATCGCCGCGCAGAGCGTCTCGACGAACGCGGTGTTGCCCGCCATGTGGTGCGCGCGGTAGTAGAGCACGCCGATCACCGGCCCCCGCGTGGACCGGGCCTGGCGCTCCAGCCGGCCCCACGACGGCGCGGGGGTTGGCGGCGCGAACCCATGCCCGGTCAGCAGCACCGTGTCCGACAGGAACGCGTGCAGCTCGGTCAGGTTGTCCGGGCCGCCGTGCGCCAGGTAGGCGTGCGCCTCGGCGCACACGCCGCCGGCGACGGTGGACAGCTCCATCAGCTCGGCGTCCGGGGCCTGCTCGCCGCCCAGCACCACGACCGGGCGCGGCCCGGCCAGCAGCGCGTCGAGGCCCTCCTCCCAGGCGCGCCGGCCGCCGAGGAGCCGTACCACGACGAGGTCGACGCCCTCCAGCAGGCCGGGCAGGTCGTCAGGGGCGAGCCGGGCGGGGTTGCCCAGGCGGTAGGCCGCGCCGCCGGCGCGCGCGCTCAGCAGGTCGGTGTCGGAGGTGGAGAGCAGCAGGACGGTACGGCTGTCGCCAGGCACGGCGCAATCCTCCCTCGGGGTCCTCGCCCCGGTCGCGGGTGTCGCGACGGCAGGAGTCTCCTGGCTCCCGGATCAACGCTCACCCCGGCCTTCCCGCCCGTCGCCGGGCAGTGGCCTTGTGGTGGGGGTCGCTCCCCGGTCACAGTGGCGGGACCGCGCCGGTTTCGCACCGGCTTCCTCCCTTTGCCATCGTCTACCAGGAGCCTACGGCAGAACCGCCACTTCGCAGAAGTGGCGTTACCATCCTCCTCGTGCCCATAGCCGACTTTTCCGGCCAACCGCGCCCGGAACCGCTCCAGGCGCACCCCGGCCCACCC
>NZ_POUD01000038.1 GCF_003236395.1 Nonomuraea aridisoli
CCCCACGCCCGGGGCCCCTGGTCCCCCGACATGCTGCACGGCCGCCTGCTCGGCGGGCTCGCCGCCCGCGCGCTGGAGGACCGTCACGGCGAGCCGGGCCTGCACTTCGCCCGGCTGACCGTCGACCTGTTCCGCAACAGCCCGTTGCTGCCGGTCACCGTCGAGACCTCCCTGGTCAGGGACGGCCGCCGGATCCGGGTGGCGGACGCGGTGATCTCCACCTCCCAGGGCGCCATCGGCCGCGTCTCCGCCGTGCTGCTGCGCAAGGGCGAGCAGCCCGACGGCGAGCGCGCCGTCACCACGCCCCCGTGGGACGAGCAGCCCCCCTCCGGGCCGCCCGCCCAGGGACGCGGCGGCTGGATCCCGCCGTTCGAGCTGTGGCAGCTGTCCGGCTGGGGCCTGCCCGGCCCCGGCCGGGTGTGGATGCGCGAGACGCACGCGCTGGTGGACGACGAGCCGCTCACCCCGCTCGTACGCGCCGCGCTGGCCGCCGACTTCGCCAGCCCGCTCAGCAACTCCCAGCCCGACGGCCTGCGCTTCATCAACGCCGACTACACGCTGACGCTGGCCCGGCTGCCCGAGGGCGAGCTCGTCGGCCTGGAGGCCACCGGGCACGCGAGCGCGGAGGGCGTCGCGACCGGCCAGGTCACGATGCACGACGCGGCGGGGCCGATCGGCTTCTGCCTGGTCACGGCCGTCGCCAACCCGCCGATGCGCGGCACGCGCTGAGCGGTCAGGCCGGGCTCTCCGTGCGGTCGCCCGACCAGTCGGTGTGGAACGAGCCCTCCTTGTCGACCCGCTGGTAGGTGTGCGCGCCGAAATAGTCGCGCAGCCCCTGCACCAGCGCGGCCGGCAGGCGGTCGCGGCGCAGCGCGTCGTAGTAGGCCAGGGCCGAGGAGAAGCCGGGCGTCGGCACGCCGGTCCGCACCGCCGTGGTCACCACCCGCCGCCACGACTCCTGCGCCGTCTCCAGCGCCGCGGCGAACGTCGGGTCGGCCAGCAGCGTCGGCAGCTGCGGGTCGGCGTCGTACGCGGCCCGGATGCGGTCGAGGAACTTGGCGCGGATGATGCACCCGCCGCGCCAGATCGTGGCCATCGCCCCGAGGTCGAGGTCCCAGCCGTACTCCTTCGAGGCCGCCGCCATCTGGTCGAACCCCTGCGCGTACGCGACGATCTTGGAGGCGTACAGGGCCTGGCGCACGTCCTCGACCAGCTCGCGCCCCTCCACCCCGGACAACTTCGGCCCCGCCAGCGACGCCGCCGCGGCCCGCTGCTCAGGGTGGCCCGACAGCGCCCGCGCGAACGTGGCCTCGGCGATGCCCGTCACCGGCACGCCCAGGTCGAGCGCGCTCTGCACCGTCCAGCGGCCGGTGCCCTTCTGCTCGGCCTGGTCCACCACGACGTCCACGAACGGCTTGCCCGTCTCGGCGTCCACCTGGTCGAGCACCTCGGCGGTGATCTCGATCAGGTAGGAGTCGAGCTCGCCCCGGTTCCACTCCCGGAACACCTCCGCCAGCTCGGCCGGCGTCGCGCCCAGCGCCTGCCGCAGCAGGTCGTACGACTCCGCGATGAGCTGCATGTCGGAGTATTCGATGCCGTTGTGCACCATCTTCACGAAGTGACCCGCGCCGTCGGGGCCGACGTGCACGGAGCACGGCACGCCGTCGACCTGCGCCGCGATGTCCTGCAGGATCGGGCCGAGCGCCTCCCACGACTCCTTCGACCCGCCCGGCATGATGCTCGGGCCGTGCAGCGCGCCCTCCTCGCCGCCGGAGATGCCGGTGCCGACGAAGTGCAGGCCCTTCTCACGCAGCGCCGCCTCGCGCCGCCTGGTGTCCTCGAAGTGCGCGTTGCCGCCGTCGACGATCATGTCGCCCGGCTCCATCAGCTCGGCGAGCTGGTCGATCACCGCGTCGGTGCCGGCTCCGGCCTTCACCATGATGATCACTCGTCGCGGCCGCTTCAGCGAGGCCACGAACCCGGCGAGGTCCTCGGACGGCACGAACGTGCCCTCCCCGCCGAACTCCTTGACCAGTTGCTGCGTGCGTCCGTGCGAGCGGTTGTGCACCGCCACCGCGTACCCGTGCCTGGCCAGGTTGCGGGCCAGGTTGCGCCCCATGGTCGCGAGGCCGGTGACGCCGATGTCTGCCAAGTCCATCTCAGCTCCTCTATGGGGAATACGGATGGTCCAGCCTCCGAGTTCGGAGGGATATTCCCCGTCAGTCACCCTGTCTTACGCCGAGCTCGTCCAGCCGGTCGAGCATGTCGGCCGGATCGGCGTACACCCGGAAGGCACCCGCCCGCTCGAGTTCCTCCCTGCCATACCCGCCCGACAACAGCCCGATGCCGAGCGCGCCCGCCCTGCGGGCGGCCAGCAGGTCCCACACGCTGTCGCCGACCACCATGGCGTGCCGCGGGTCCACCCGCACCAGCGCTGCGCCCGCCAGGAACAGGTCGGGGTCGGGCTTGGCCCGGCGCACCAGGTCGCGGGTGACCATCGGCGTGTCGTCCGGCAGCCCCAGCATGCCCAGCGCCAGCCGCGCCGTACGGGCGTAGCCGCTGGTCGCGATGGCCCACGGCACGCCGCGCGAGGTCAGCTCGGCCAGCAGCTCCACCGCGCCCGGCAGCGGCCGGACCGAGTGGGCCTGCTCCTCGTAGGCCTCGGCGTGGGTGGTCTGCAGCTCCTCGATCTGCTCCGGTGTCAGCTTGAGCCCGGTCTCGCGCAACAACGCGCTGACGAACAGCCCGCCGCTCATGCCGATGCGCCGGTGGATCCGCCACACCGACAGGTCGATGCCCATTCCCGACAACGCCTGCCGCCACGCCACCACGTGCTGGTAGACGCTGTCGATCAGGGTGCCGTCGAGATCGAACAGGAACGCGGGCGCCGGGGCCTCGGGGAAGTCCTCCATCCGTCCATGACACCATGGCAGGCATGCGGATCATCATCGCGGGGGGACACGGGAAGATCGCGCTGCGGCTGGCCGCCCGGCTCGGATCGGGCGCGGTGGGGCTGGTGCGCAACCCGGCCCACGTCGCCGACGTCGAGGCCACGGGCGCCGAGGCCGTGGTGTGCGACCTGGAGAAGGCCGGCGTCGAGGAGGTCGCGCGGATCGTCGAGGGCGCCGACGCCGTCGTGTTCGCCGCGGGCGCGGGGCCCGGCAGCGGCGCGCCGCGCAAGGACACCGTCGACCGCGGCGCGTCCGTGCTGATGGCCGACGCGGCCGAGCGCACGGGCGTGCGGCGCTTCATCCAGATCTCCTCCATGGGCGCGGGCAAGCCGCCCGCCGGCGGCGACGAGGTGTGGGCCGCCTACATCAAGGCCAAGACCGAGGCCGAGGACGACCTGCGCCGCCGCGACCTCGCCTGGACGATCCTTCGCCCCGGCCGCCTGACCGACGAGCCCGGCACCGGCCTGGTGCGGCTGGCCCCGGAGGTGCCGCCGGGCTCGATCCCGCGCGACGACGTGGCCGCCGTCATCATGGCGCTGCTCGACAACCCCGGCACGATCCACCGCACGCTCGAACTCGTCTCCGGCGACACTCCCGTCATCGAGCTCGTTGCGACAGAGTGAGAGGCGTGACTGAATATCGCGTACTCGGACGTACCGGTCTCCACGTCAGCCCGCTCTGCCTCGGGGCGATGATGTTCGGCGGATGGGGCAACCCCGACCCCGACGAGTCGGCCCGCATCATCGACCGGGCACTCGACTCCGGCGTCAACTTCATCGACACCGCCGACGTCTACGCCCGCGGCCAGTCGGAGGAGTACGTCGGCCGCGCCCTCGCCAAGTCCGGCAAGCGCGACCAGGTCGTGCTGGCCACCAAGTGCCACGGCGTCATGGGCGAGGGCCCCAACGAGCGCGGCAACTCCCGCCGCTGGATCTTCCAGGCCGTCGAGAACAGCCTGCGCCGCCTCGGCACCGACTGGATCGACCTCTACCAGATCCACCGTCCCGACCCGGGCACCGACGTCGAGGAGACCCTCGGCGCCCTGACCGACCTCGTCCGCCAGGGCAAGGTCCGCTACGTCGGCAGCTCCACGTTCCCGGCGCACCAGGTCGTCGAGGCGCAGTGGGCCGCGCAGCGGCGCTCGCTGGAGCGGTTCGTGTGCGAGCAGCCGCCGTACTCCCTGCTCGTGCGCGGGATCGAGGCCGGCGTGCTGCCCGTGGCCGAGAAGTACGGCATGGGCGTCATCGTCTGGAGCCCGCTGGCCGGCGGCTGGCTGACCGGCCGCTACCGCAAGGGCCAGGAGCTGCCGCGCACGCGCCGCGCCGAGCGGCTGCCGCAGCGCTACGACCTGGAGCTGGAGCCCAACCAGCGCAAGCTCGACGCCGTCGAGCAGCTCGCCCGGCTGGCCGAGGAGGCCGGGCTCACGCTGATCCAGCTGGCGATCGCGTTCACCCTGCGGCACCCCGCGGTGACCTCGGCGATCATCGGGCCGCGCACCATGGAACACCTGGAGAGCCAGCTCGGCGCCGACGAGGTGCGGCTGAGCGACGACGTGCTCGACCGCATCGACGAGATCGTCCCGCCGGGCGTCACGCTCAACCCGGCCGACGCCGGCTGGCAGCCGCCCGAGCTCACCGACGCCAGGCTGCGCCGCCGTCCGTGACTTTGCCGAACACTGGCTATGACTTTCGGTACGGACGGCTAGATGTCCCCTGAGTACGAGGGGGGCGCAAGATGTCCGACATGCCGTTCAGGTCGTTCTTCGGAGGAGACCCGTTCCGTGGCTTCGAGGAGCTCACGGGGCGGGTCTTCGGCGGTGCGGAGGGCTGGCCGCCGTCGCGGCCCAGCGTGCACCGCGTCGACGTGGGCCGGCTGCTCAGCGCCTCCGCCCGCGAGGTGCTGAGCCGCGCGCTGGAGGGCGCCGCGCACCGCGGAGCCGCCGACCTCGACGTGCTCGACCTGCTGCGCGCGCTGATCGAGGACGACGTCACGCAGGCGATCCTGCGCACGGCCGGCGCGGACACCGGCCGGCTGCGCGACCGGGTCGACGCCACCGCCGGCCCCCGTGTCGCCGCCGAGCCGCCCTCGACGCTCTCACCCGCGGCCAAACGCACTCTCCTGGACGCCCAGCGGCTGTCGCGTGCCCTGCAGTCGTCGTACATCGGGCCCGAGCACCTGCTGCTCGCGCTCGCCGCCAACCCCGACTCCGGCGCCGCCCGCCTCCTGCAGGAGCAGGGCGTCTCGGCGAACGAGCTGCAGCGGGCCATGTTCGCGGGCCCGGCCCGCGGCGGCCCCGCCCCGCGCGAGACCGGTACGCCCTCGCTCGACGAGTACGGCCGCGACCTCACCGAGGCGGCCCGGCAGGGCGCCATCGACCCCGTCGTCGGCCGCGAGGACGAGATCGAGCAGGCCATCGAGGTGCTCTCGCGCCGTACCAAGAACAACCCGTGCCTGATCGGCGAGCCCGGCGTCGGCAAGACCGCCATCGTCGAGGGCATCGCCCAGCGCATCGTGAACGGCGCCGTGCCCGACACCCTGAAGGACCGCCGGGTCGTCGCCCTCGACCTGACCGGCATGGTGGCCGGGACGAAGTACCGGGGCGAGTTCGAGGAACGCGTCAAGAAGGTCGTGGACGAGGTCCGCGCCCACGCCGACGAGATCGTCGTCTTCATCGACGAGGTGCACACCCTCGTCGGCGCCGGCGCGGCCGAGGGCGGCATGGACGCCGCCAACATCCTCAAGCCGGCGCTCGCCCGCGGCGACCTGCACGTCGTCGCCGCCACGACCATCGACGAGTACCGCAAGCACATCGAGAAGGACGCCGCGCTCGAACGCCGCTTCCAGCCCGTCCTGGTCGCCGAGCCGAGCGTCGAGGAGACGGTCGAGATCCTCGCCGGGCTGCGCGACGCGTACGAGGCGCACCACCAGGTCCGCATCACCGACGAGGCCCTGGACGCCGCCGCCACCCTGTCGGCCCGCTACATCGCCGACCGCTTCCTGCCCGACAAGGCCATCGACCTCATGGACCAGGCCTCCGCGCGGGTGCGGCTGCGCTCACGCACGCCCGGCGTCGACGTACGCGAGCTGGAGGAACGCCTGGAGGCGCTGCGTCGCGACAAGGACCAGGCGGTCGCCGCCGACGACTTCGACCGGGCCAAGGAGCTGACCACGCAGATCGGCAAGCTCCGGCCGGAGGTGGAGCGGGCCAGGCACGGCGACGAGTCCGTCCCGCAGGTCATGGTCGAGGACATCGCGGAAGTCGTCTCCCGCCGCACCGGCATCCCCGTCACCCAGCTCACCCAGCAGGAACGCGACCGGCTGATGCGCCTGGAGGAGCACCTGCACGAGCGGGTGATCGGCCAGGACGAGGCCGTCAGCGCCATCGCCGAGGCCGTCCGCCGGGCCAGGGCGGGCCTGTCGGACCCCAACCGGCCGATCGGCAGCTTCCTGTTCCTCGGCCCGACCGGCGTCGGCAAGACCGAGCTGGCCCGCGCCCTGGCCGCCGCCCTGTTCGGCGGCGAGGACCACATGGTGCGCGTCGACATGAGCGAGTTCCAGGAGCGGCACACCGTCTCCCGCCTCATCGGCGCCCCGCCCGGCTACGTCGGCTACGAGGAGGCCGGCCAGCTCACCGAGGCCGTACGCCGCCGCCCGCACGGCGTGGTCCTCCTGGACGAGATCGAGAAGGCGCACCCCGACGTCATGAACATCCTGCTGCAGATGCTCGACGACGGCCGCCTGACCGACGGCCAGGGCCGCACGGTCGACTTCAGCAACACCATCGTCATCATGACCAGCAACATCGGCGCCCAGCTCATCCTCGACGCCCCCGCCGGCGCGCCCCGGCTGGAGGACCAGCTCATGGACCTGCTGCGGCACTCCCTGCGCCCGGAGCTGCTCAACCGCATCGACGAGACGATCATCTTCAAGCGCCTCGAACCCGGCCAGCTCCGCCAGATCGTCGACCTGCTGCTCGAACGTACCCGGCAGCGGCTGCGCGGCCAGGACGTGAGGCTGGAGGTCACGGACGCCGCCAAGGACTGGCTCGCCGAGCGCGGCCACCAGCCCGAGTTCGGCGCCCGCCCGTTGCGCCGCACCGTACAGCGCGAACTGGACAACCGCCTGTCCACCCTGCTCCTGACCGGCGAGGTCACCGAAGGCGGCGACGTCACCGTGGACGTCCGGGACGACGCCCTGCACCTCCGCGCCCACAACCCCGAACCCGCCGCCTGACGCCGTCGCGGTCGCCGGTCAACCGTGTCGCCGGCGCACGATCTCGTCGATCCAGACGGGCGCGAACGGGGACGTGCAGCCCGGGGAGGTCGGGTAGTCCTTGAGCACCTCGAGGCGCTCGCCGATGGCGATGGCGCGGGCGCGGTGCCCGGCGTGGTCGATCCCGATCTGCGCCAGGCAGTGGTTCATCGCCCACTGCAGGCGGCCGGGGGCGTCCTTCATCTCCGCCTCGATGACGTCGAGCAGACCCGCGAGGTCGAGGCCCTCGGGCCTCTTCGCCACCCGTTCGGTGGTCAGCGCCCAGCCGGCGCTCGCGACGACCGGGTCCGGATCGGCGGACCAGGCCAGGCGCAGCTCCTCGGCGTGCGGGCTCTTCTTCACCACGTAGTTCACGAGCCAGTCGTGCACCTTGGGCGGGCGCGCCTGGCGCACCATGGCGTCCAGCTCGTCACGTTCGAACGCCTTCGGGCGGCTGATCAGGATCGCCAGCAGTCTCGCCGCCGTGTCACCCGTCTCCCAGAGGCGGCGCGCGAGGTCGTGATCGGTCTTCAGCCGCTTCGCGAGCGCGCGCAGCCTGCCGAGGTTCACGCCGTGATCGTCACCGTGTCTCTCGTTCACCTCGCGGGTCTTCGGGTCCTCGAGCGCGGCCAGCTCGGCCATCACCTCGTCCACCTCAAGCCTCCCTGTCCGTCCGTGGGAGCAGCCTACGGCGGAAGCCGGATCGCCGGCGTCCCGAAGGTTCCGGTGAATGGGCCTGGGCGGGGGAGCGGGCGCCGGGGAGGATGGGGGCATGTTCTTCGAGCCGCCCCCGGCTGGGGAAGAGGTGGCCGGGCCCACGCCGCGACCGTGGGCGCTGCCGCCGTGGTTCGCGCCGCCCGCCGACGAGATGGGCGTCGTGGTGCCGGTCGGGACGGTGGTGGCGCGCACGGCGCACGTGGCCGTCACGGTGCCGTACGTGCGGGCGTACGGGAGCGGCTGCTCGATCGAGGTGGAGATCCTCGTGCGGCAGGGCGCGCTCTCCCCGAGCGAGGTGTGGGAGCTGCACATGTCGCTCTTCCCGGCGGCGTCCGTCAGATCGCGCGGCGACGGCGGCGGGCTGCCGGATCGCTTGCTGCGGTTCGGCGTGCGGTACGGCGACGGCACCAAGGCCACCACCGTCGAAGGCGGGTGGTCCCTGCGCCCGGACGCGGAGCCGCCGGCGGGGCCGCGCCTGAGCTGGCAGCCCACCGGCGGCGCGATCCGGGTGGGCCAGGAGATGCACGTCAGCCTGGCCACGTTGTGGCTGTGGCCGCTGCCGCCCGCGCAGGACGTCGAGTTCGCCGTGGAGTGGCCCCTGGGCGGCGTCGAGCTGGCCTTCGCCCCGCTGGACGGCGCCGCCGTCGTGGCCGCCGCCCAGCGGGTGGAGCCGTACTGGCCTGAATAGTCACTCCCGGGCGGCGCGGGCGCGTTCGCGGCACTCCTCCAGCGTGAGACCGGCCAGGGCCTCGCGGACGGCGGGCACGCACACCGGCGCCATCGACAGGCTCGTCACCCCCAGGCCCACCAGCAGCGGCGCGAGCGCCGGGTCGCCGGCCGCCTCCCCGCACACGCCGACCGGCTTGCCCGCCTCCGCGCCCGCCTGCGCGCACATCGCGATGAGCTCCAGCAGGGCGGGCTGGCGCGGGTCGAGCAGGTCGGCCAGAGCGGGATGCTGGCGGTCGGCGGCGAAGGTGTACTGGGCCAGGTCGTTCGTGCCGATGCTGAGGAAGTCCACCTCCCGCAGCAGCGCTCGCGCCCGCAGCGCCGCCGCCGGCACCTCGATCATCAGGCCGACCTTGGCGATGCCCTTGGCCCGCGCGGTGCGCGCGAACGCGGCCGCCTCCTCCACCGTGGTCACCATCGGCGCCATCACCCACGCCTGCGCGCCCGTCGCCTTGGCCGCCGCCGCGATCGCCTCCAGCTGGGTGTCCAGGACGCCGTCCAGCACCCGGTCGACCCGCAGGCCCCGCACACCGAGCGCCGGGTTCGGCTCGTCCGGCAGGCCCAGGAACGGCAGCGGCTTGTCGGTGCCGGCGTCGAGCGTGCGGATGATGACGCTCTCCGCCCGGCCCAGCACCTCGGCGTACGCGGCCACCTGCTCCTCGAACGGCGGCGCCTGCTTGCGGTCGAGGAACAGGAACTCCGTGCGGAACAGGCCCACGCCCTCGCCGTCGGGGACGAGGTCGGCGGCCGAGCCGATGTTCAGCAGCAGCTTGACCGGGTGGCCGTCGGCGGTCCTGCCCGGGCCCTGGCTCGCGGCGAGCCGGGCCCGTTCGGCGCGGTCGCGCTCCCGGATCAGCTCGGCCTCCTCGCCGGTCAGGCCGACGGCGACCTCGCCGGTGGCGCCGTCCACGCCGACGAGCGTGCCGCCGGGGACGCCCGTGATGCCGCGGCAGGCCACGACGGCGGGCAGGCCGCGGCTGCGGGCCAGGATCGCCGTGTGGCTCGTCGGGCCGCCGCGCTCCGTGACGAGCGCGAGCACGTCGGGGCCCAGGCCCGCCGTGTCGGCGGGCGACAGGTCCTCGGCCACCAGCACGTACGGGTGACCGGGCGCGGGCAGGCCCGGCATCGGCAGGCCGAGCGTGAACGCCACCGCCCGGTGCTTGAGGTCGTCCAGGTCGGCGGCCCGCTCGGCGAGGTAGCCGCCGAGCGCGGAAAGAGCGTCGCGGTGCTGGGCGAAGGCCGCGTCGAGGGCGTGCGCCGCGTCCAGGCCGTCGCGGGCCCGGGCCTCGGCGTCCTCGCGCAGCGTCGGATCGTCGGCGATCATGGCGAGCGCCTCCAGGATCTCCGCCGCCTCGCCCTCGGCGGCCGCGGCTCTCCTGGTGAGGTCCGCGGCCACCGCCTCCAGCGCCGCGCCGACGGCCGCCGCCTCGGCGCCGGGGTCGGTGACCGGCCTGGGGGCGGGCAGCGCCGGCGGCCCCGCCATCCGGACCACCGGCCCGGCCGCCCGCCCCTGACTCACCCCGAGCCCGGCCAGCGCCTGGGTGGGGGTGTCAGGCATGGGCCGGGTCCTCCGCGTCGAGGTCGCGGGACAGGAGCGCGGCCAGGGTGTCGAGCGCCTCCTCGGCGCCCGGGCCGTCGGCCTCCAGGGTCACCTCCGTGCCGTGGACGGCGCCCAGCGACAGCACGCCCAGCATGCTCTTGGCCGGCACCGTCTTCTCACCGGCCCGGATGGTCACCGCAACCCCCACGTTCATCGCCGCCTGCACGAACAGCTTGGCGGGACGGGCGTGCAGGCCGCTGGCCGAGGCCACGGTCACCGTACGCTGTGCCATGTCGAGCGCCTCCTCTACGGCTCGATGGTTACCTTGATGGCCGCGCCCCGGCTGACCAGGTCGATGCCGTCGAGCACCTGCTCCAGCCCGAGCCGGTGCGTGATCAGGTCGGACACCGTCACCGCGCCCTCGGCCACCAGCCGCAGCGCCTCGGCGTTGTGCGCCGGGCTGGAGCCGTTCGCGCCGACGATGGTCAGCTCACGGTAGTGCACGAGGTTGGAGTCGAGCGCGATGATCGGGTCGTCCTTGGGCAGGCCGCCGAAGAAGCTGACGCGCCCCTGCCGGGCCGCCATCCGCACCGCCTGCTCCTGCGCCGCGCCCGACGCCGCCGCCGTGATCACCACGTCGGCGCCCCGGCCGCCGGTCAGCTTGAGCACCTGCTCGACCGGGTCGGAGTCGATGACGGCGTCAGGGCGGACGAGCTCCGCGGCCATCGCCAGCCGCTCGGCGTTGACGTCCACCAGGAAGACCCGGGCCGCGCCGCGCGCCCGCGCCAGGCGGACGTGCAGGCAGCCGATCGGCCCCGCGCCCATGACCACCACGTCGTCGCCGGCGCCGACGCGGGCCAGCGACTGGCCGTTGAGCACGCACGCCAGCGGCTCGGCCACCGACGCCTCGGCGAAGCCGACGCCGTCCGGGATGGCGTTGACGCCGTTCACGGCCAGCACCTTCGCCGGGACGGTCATGTACTCGGCGAAGCCGCCGTCGTAGTGGTAGCCCATCGACTCCTGGTTCGGGCAGATCGTCTGCCGGCCGCGCCGGCACTCCTCGCACCGCCCGCACGGGATCGCGGCGATCACCTGCACCCGCGCGCCCGTGTCGACGACCTCGCCGGCGATCTCGTGGCCCATCACGCGAGGCGGCACGATGTGGTGGTGGCCGTGCTTGCGGATCTTGGCGTCGGTGCCGCACGTCGAGCAGTTGCGCACCCTGATCTTCAGCTCTCCCGGGCCCGCGACGGGCTCGGGGGCGTCCTCTATGCGGATGTCGCCCGGGGCGTGGAATCTGGCGACCTTCATGTGAGCTCCTTCATGATCTGCGAGACCTCGGTGGCCTCGCGCAGCGTCCTGGCGCGGTCGGGGTCGAGCAGGATCTCGGCCAGCTCCGCCAGCAGCGGAACATGACCGTCTCCCTTGGCCGCGATGCCGACGCACAGGGTGACCCGCTCGCCGTCCCAGTCGACTCCATCGGGGAAGCGCACCACGCAGATCGCGTCGCGTTCGACGTCCTCCTTGGAGGCGGCGGTGCCGTGGGGGATGGCCACCTCCTCGCCGACGTAGGTGGAGATGGTGCGTTCGCGGTCGAGCATGGCCTCGACGTACGCCTCCGCGACCGCCCCCACCTCGACCAGCGCCCGGCCGCAGCGGCGGATGGCCGCGTCGCGGTCGGGGGCGCTCTCGTGCAGCAGCACGGCGCGCGGGTCGAGCAGGTCGTCACGCATCGACCGTGCCGCCGTTCTTGATGGTGTCGACCAGCTTGGTCACCGCCGGGTCGCCCAGGAAGATCTGGAACGCCACCAGCGGCTTGCCCGGCGCGGCGGCCCGCGCCCGGGCGGCCAGGCCGGAGTGGCACAGCACCACGTCGGCGTCGGCCGGGATGGAGTCGACCGGGGTGTGCTCGACGGTGACGCCGGTGCCCTTGAGCTGCTTCTTCAGCGTGGAGGCGAGCATCACGCTGCTGCCCATGCCCGCGTCGCAGGCCACGATGATCTTGTGGATGTCCTTGCTGTCGATGCCGGCCATGGCTCAGGCCTCCCTGGTGACGGGTGCGGTGGTGGATGCGGTGCCGGGCTCGGCGGTGTTCGGCTCGGCGGTGTCGGACTTGGCGGTGTCGGACTTGGCGGACTTGATGGTGTCGGACTGGGCGGTCGCGGGCTCAGTGGCGGCGGGTTTGGTGGCGGCGGGCTCAGTGGCGGCGGGCTCAGTGGCGGCGGGCTCGGTGGTGTCCGGCTCGGTGGCCTCGGGCTCGGCCTTCTCGCCCCGGCCGAAACCGAGCAGGACCGCGGCGACGAGGAACGACACGCCCGTCGCCACGAGGATGCCCAGGCCGGAGCCCAGCCAGCCGCCCCTCGGGGTGACCGCGAGGTAGGCGAAGATGCTGCCCGGCGACGGCGTGGCGACCAGGCCCGCCCCCGTGACGATGAACGCGAACACCCCTGCCGCGCCGCCCGCGATGACGGCCAGGATGAGGCGGGGCTTCATGAGCACGTACGGGAAGTAGATCTCGTGGATGCCGCCGAAGAAGTGGATGATCATCGCGGCGGGCGTGCTCGGCCGCAGCGTGCGCGGCCCGAACAGCAGGTACGCCAGCAGCAGCCCCAGCCCCGGCCCGGGGTTCGACTCCAGCATGAACAGGATCGACTTGCCCTGCTCGGCGGCCTCGGCGACGCCCAGCGGGCTGAGCACGCCGTGGTTGATGGCGTTGTTCAGGAACAGCACCTTGGCGGGCTCGATGAGCACGGACGCCACCGGCAGCAGGTTGTTGTGGACCAGCCATTCGACCGCGTTGCCTGCGGCGGTGGTGACGGTCTCGACGACCGGGCCGATGGCGAGCATGCCGGCCACGGCCATCGCGCCGCCCACGATGCCGGCGGAGAAGTTGTCCACCAGCATCTCGAAGCCGGCCTTGGTCCGCGCCTCGGTGAACTTGTCCACATATTTCAGGATCAGGGCGGTGAGTGGGCCGATGATCATGGCGCCGAGGAACATCGGCGCGTCCGTGCCCACCACGACGCCCATCACCGCGACGGCGCCGACGACCGCTCCACGCTGCCCGTGGACCATCCGGCCGCCGGTGTAGGCGATGAGGACGGGCAGCAGCGTCTTGATGATCGGGTCGACCATCTGCGCCAGCGTCTCGTTGGGCAGCCAGCCGGTCGGGATGAAGAGCGCGGTGATCAAACCCCAGGCGATGAACGCGCCGATGTTCGGCATGATCATGCCGGCCAGGTGGCCGCCGATGCGCTGGATGGTGGCCTTGACCCCGGTTCCGGTGACCGGGGGTGTGTAGGTGTCGGCCATGGGACGTGCTCCTTCGGGGATGAGCAGAAATCAGCCGCCGGCTTATGGGAGGTGCGCCGGTGCGGGCAGGGCGGGCGAGGAGAGCGGTCGCGCGAGGTCGGGCGCGCCGACGGCGACGCGGCCCGGGTCGATGTCGGAGGGGCCCGGCATGCGGCTGCCGGGCAGGCGGACGGCGGCGGAGCCCCAGGCCAGCGCCTGCGCCAGGGCCGCCGGACCGCGGCCGCCCGCGGCCAGGAAGCCCGCCAGCATGGCGTCGCCGGCGCCGACGGAGCTGCGCGGCTCGGTCACGGGCGCCTCGCCGTACCAGATGCCGTCGTCCTCGACGAGGACGGCGCCGTCGGCGCCGAGGCTGGCCAGCACCGCCCGCGCCCCGGCCGCGCGCAGCTCGGCCGCCGCCGCGGCCACGTCGCCCAGACACGTGATCGGCATGCCGGTGGCCGCCGACAACTCGTCCAGGTTGGGCTTGACCAGGGCGGGCGCGGCGCCGAGCGCGTGTTCGAGCGCCGGGCCGCTGCTGTCGACCGCCATGTGGATGCCGGCGCCCGCGAACCTGCGGCACAGCCGCGCGTAGACGTCGGCCGGCACCTCGGGCGGCAGGCTGCCCGAGGCGACCACCCAGTCGGCCTCGTGAGCCGCGGACAGCACGGCCTCGGCGATCGTGTCGAGCTCGCCGGGCGACAGCGCCGTGCCCGGCTCGTTGATCTTGGTGATGGTGCCGTCGGGCTCGGCGAGCGTGACGTTCGACCGGGTGCGCCCGTTCACCGGGACGGTCACCATGTCCAGCCCCTCGGCGGCCAGCAGGCCGACGAGCTGCCTGCCCTCGTCGCCGCCGTACGGCACCACGGCCCGCGAGGCGACGGCGTTGGCGAGCAGCGCGCGCGAGACGTTGACGCCCTTGCCGCCGGGGTCGAGGTGGGCGGTGGCGGCGCGGATCACGGCGCCCCGGTCGAGCGCGGAGATCTCGATGGTGCGGTCGAGGCTGGGGTTCAGCGTCAGGGTGAGGATCACGCGCGGATCACCTCCGGGCCGGCCGCCGCCACCTCGGCGGCCTGCCCCGCGTCGAGCCCCGTGTCGGTGATCACCACGTCGATCTCGCCCAGCTGGGCGAACGTGGCCAGGTACGTGTTGCCGAACTTCGTGTGGTCGGCCAGCAGCACGCTGCGCTGCGCCGCCTCGACCATGGCCCGTTTGATGGCCGCCTCGGCCGGGTCGGGCGTGGTCAGGCCCCGGGCCAGCGAGCAGCCGTTGGTCGCCATGAACGCGACGTCCACGTTGAGCGAGGCCAGCGGGCGCAGCGCCCAGTCGTCGACCGTGGCCAGGGTCTTGCCGCGCACCCGCCCGCCCAGCATGATCACGTGCAGGTTGGCGCGGGCGGCCAGGGCCGTGGCCAGCGGCGGGGAGTTGACCACGACGGTCAGCTCCCGGTCGGCGGGCAGCACCTGGACCAGGCGGCCCGTGGTGGTGCCCGCGTCGATGATCACGGACCCGTCCTCGGGCAGCTCCGCCAGCGCGGCCTTGGCGATGCGTTCCTTCTCGGCGGTCATCACCTCGTCGCGGGTGGCCAGCGCGGGCTCGAAGCCGAGCCGTTCGACGGGGATCGCGCCCCCGTGCACCCGGCGCAGCACGCCCGCCCGCTCCAGCGCGGTCAGGTCGCGGCGGATCGTCTCGGTGGTCACGTCGAGCTCGGCGGCCAGCGTCACCACGTCGACACGGCCCGCGGCCCGCGCCCTCCGCAGGATCTCCTGCTGCCGTTCCTCGGCGTACATGATGTTGATTCACCACCGTTTCGAGTTGGTTTCCTCTGTGTTTATACCCGTTTTCGTTGACGGGTCAAGGGTGTCGTGCGAAGATCTGGTAGGTATAGGCGGGTGCGAACGACACCCCTGACCGCCGTGCCCCTGCTCGTCGCCGCGCTCGCGACGCCCGCCCACGCCGCCGCGTTGCCCGCGGCGGCGCAGCCGCCGCGCGTCCCGGCCGGCACGACCGCGGCCTGGGTGGTGTACGACCGCCACGCCGGCAAGATCGTGGCCACCCGGAATGCCCACCGGAAGTACCGCTCCGCCTCGGTCGTGAAGATCCTCATCGCGATCGACTACCTGGAGCGGCGCAAGAGCGTGCCGCCCGCCGACGCCAGGCTGCTGCAGGTGATGCTGCGCTCGAGCGACGACGACGCCGCCTCCGCGTTCTGGGACCGCCTCGGCAAGGGGCAGATCATCGTCAGGACGGCCCGCAAACTGGGCCTGTCCGACACCACACCGCCGCCCGCGTCCAAGCCCGGGTTCTGGGGTTACACGTCACTGAGCGCGTACGACATCGTGCGCACCTACCGTTACCTGCTCGACCGGGCCGAGCCCAGGGTCAGGGACACGATCCTCGGCCACCTGCGCAAGGCCACGCCGTGCGGGGCCGACGGCTTCGACCAGACCTTCGGCATCCCCGACGCGGTGCCGCGGCCGTGGGCGGTCAAGCAGGGCTGGTCGGGCTTCGGCACGACGCCGCCCGTCAGGTGCGGCGGCGACGCCAAGGCCGTGGGGGCGCCCATCTCGTGGGTCGCCCAGCGCGCCACCGGGTCGGGCGTGCCCGACTACGGGCGGCCGGTGCTGCACACGTCCGGGCTGGTCGGCAAGGGCGAGCGTTACGTGATGGCGCTGCTCACCGCCCACCCGGCGGGCGGCACGTGGAACGCCTCCGTCAAGCGCATCACCACACTCGCCCGCGACCTCTATCGGTACGCCGCCCGCTGACCCTTCACCGCGTCCCGCCGTGACGCGAGCCCACCCTTGCCCGGCTCCGTGGTCAGGCGCGGAAGGTGAACATGCGCCTGCCGGGCTCCAGCGGCACGGGCGGGCCGGTGTAGCGGTGGACGCCGATGCCGTAACCGTACTCGGCGCCCTCCTGGGCCACCTGCTCGAAGCCCTCGGCCTCGAACCAGGCGGAGATCACCGGCACCAGGTCGGGCTCGTGCCGGCCCCTCGTCCAGATGACCGTCGCGCCGGGGGCGCACAACCGGGGGAGCGTGGCGACCGTACGGCGGACGTCGTCGTCGGTGATGTTGCCGAACACCCCGCACGCCAGCACCAGGTCCGCCGGCACCGCCCCGGCGTACGCGTCCGTCACGGCGGCGTCGCCGCACACCACCTCCACCCCCTCCGGGGCGTTGCGCCGGGCCTCGGCGACGTTGCGTTCGTCCAGCTCCACCAGGCGCGCCCGCACCTGGCCGCGCCGCGGATGTGCGGCCAGCACCGGCAGCAGGTCGCGCCCCTGCCCGGCGCAGAGGCTGACCACCCGGCAGGCCCCCTCGTCGAGCGCCGCCCCGATCCACCGCCGCACCGCGCGCAGCCGCCGCTCCAGCGACGAGCCGGGCTCGTCGTAGTGGTCGTGCCAGGAAACCCAGTCGATCCCCGTCATGATGACTGATAGTTGTGGGGAATGGACGAACGATCAACCCCTTTGTCCCGGGTGCTGCGGCAGGCGGGCGGCCCGGAGGTCCTCGACGTCCTGGCCGAGCGGCTGTCCGGCGCCGACCTCACCACGCTGCTGCTGGAGGTGATGCGCCGCCGCTCGCGCGGCCTCACCCCGGCCGACGTGCTGCGCCGCTACGGTCACGACCGCTTCGTCGCCCCCGCGCAGGTGCCGTTCGCCCGGCTGCGGCGCACCGAGGAAGCGGTGCTGTCGGCGCTGCCGGACGACGTCGAGGTGATCACACCTGCGCCGGTCGCGCCGCTCGGCACCCACGCCGTGCTCGGCCCGGTCGACCAGAACAACGTGGTCACCACCATCAGGAACAGCGAGGTCGCCGCCGACCCCACCAACGCCCTCGCCCTGGAGGCCGCGGCGCGCCGCCGCGCCGACCCGTCCCGTACGGTGCGCCTGGCCGCCGTGCAGCGCGTGGTGCGCGCCCAGCAGGTCGAAGGCGCCGGCTTCCACGCCCACTTCACCCTGTTCGCGCTGGTCACCGCCGGACGCGACACCGGCGACCTGGCGTTCGAGCGCGAGCACGCGGCCGAGCACCTGGCCGTCCTGACCGCCGCCGTACGCGCCTGCGGGGAGGCCGATCCGCAGGCCCGCGTCACCGTCCTGGACGAACGCTTCGAGCGGGTGGCGGCCGAGCTCGACGCCAAGCCCGACCCCGGGCGCGCCGGCGGGCGCGGCTACTACAAGGGCCTGTGCTACAAGGTCCACGGCAAGGGCCTGGAAGTGGGCGACGGCGGCTTCGTCGACTGGACGGCCCGCCTGCTCGGCAACCGCAAGGAACGCCTCATCATCAGCGGCCTCGGCCTCGACCGGCTGGCCTGATTCCGGAGTTTTCCCAGGTCAGCGCCGTATGTGAACGCGTTGTTCGCGTTTGCGTCCGGAAAACGGGCCCGTCAGGATGGCGGCATGCGCGTCCTTGTCACCGGAGCGACCGGAAACATCGGCCGGCTCGTCGTCGAGAGGCTCGTCCGGGCGGGCGTCACCGTCCGCGCGATGAGCAGAGACCCCGCCCGCCTGCCCGAGGGCGTCGAACCGGTGCGCGGCGACCTGGCCGACCCCGAGAGCCTGCGGCCCGCGCTGGAGGGAGTGGACCGGATGTACCTGTTCCCCCACGCCGCCACCGCGCGCCAGGTGGCCGGCCTGGCGGAGCGGGCGGGCGTGCGCCGGGTCGTCGTCCTGTCGTCGGGGGCGGTGACCGGCGGGTACGACGACCACTTCCACCTGCCGGTCGAGCAGGCGGTGGAGAAGTCGGGGATGGAGTGGACGCACGTGCGCCCGGGGGAGTTCATGCTGAACAAGCTCTGGCTGTGGGGCCCGTCGATCCGCGCCGAGCGCGTCGTCCGCGAGCCGCTGCCCGACCTGGCCTGGTGCCCGGTGCACGAGTACGACATCGCCGACGTGGCCGTGGCCGCCCTGCTGGAGGACGGCCACCACGGAGTCGCGTACACGCTGAACGGCCCCGAGTTCGTCAGCCGCCGTGACCAGGTGCGCGCCATCGCCGCGGCCGTCGGCGAGGAGATCCGCCTGGAGCAGGTCACCGCGGCCCACGCCAGGGAGCTCTACCTGGCGCAGGGCGGTTTCGCGGCGGCCAACGCCGACTTCCTCACCGGCTTCGAGGACTACTCGGGAGAGGCGGCCGACCCGGAGGAGGAGCAGGAGCCCGGCCCGGCGGCGTTCGGGCCGATGCCGACCGCCGAGGCGGTCACCGGCAGGCCCGCCCGCACGTTCGCCGAGTGGGCCCGCGACCACGCCGCCGACTTCGCCTAGGGCTGGGCGGCGCGCTCCTGCTCCAGGCGCACCTTCTTGGGCACGCACATCCGCCAGGCGTCGAGCACCAGCTCGCGCGTCTCGGCGGCGTCGAGGGCGGCGAGCCGGGCCACGACCCAGTTGAACCGCAGGTCCGACTCGCGGGGCAGCAGGAACTTCGCCGGCTCGGCCGCGACCAGCGCAGCCCGCTCCTCCTTCGGGAAGCCGAAGCCCATCAGCGTCTCGTCGCGCGAGAACGCCACGTAGACGATGCTGCCGACCCGGAACTTCACCCGGTCGCGGATGAGGTGCTCCGACGTGCGCGGGAGCGTGAGCGCGAACCGGCGTACGTCCTCGACGGTGACCATGCGGCCACGCTACCGGTTGCCCTCCGCGGCCGAGATGTCGGCGAGCGCCGAGTCCGGGTCGCGCTCGACGGCCAGGTCGCCCAGGCTCACGATGCCGATCGCGCGGCCGTCCTCTACCACCGGCAGGCGGCGTACGGCGTGCGAGCGCATGAGCCGCACGGCCTGGTCGATGCTCGTGTCGGGGCCGACCGCCTCGATCGACGGGCTGCACGCCTCACGCACCGGCGTGTCCGGGCCGCGGTCGTCGGCGATGACGCGCACCGTGATGTCGCGGTCGGTGACGATGCCCTGCATGCGGCCGTTGTCGTTGACGATGATGGCCCCGGTGTCGTTGTCGCGCATCAGCGCGGCCGCGACGGACACCGGCTGATCGCCCTCGACGGTCGCCGGGTGCGACGTCATCACATCTGCGACGGTCTTCGCCATGGGAACCTCCTGGTAGGTCGGTCGCCGCACCCTCTACCCGGGTCGATGGGCGAATCACGACGCGACCCGCATCCGGCGTCAGAGCCGCTTGGCCGCCAGCCTGATCTCGTCGAGCAGCACGACCAGGTCCTGCTCGGTGGTGTCCGGGTGCAGGAAGCACGCCCGCAGCGCGTCGCGCCCGCCCAGCCGCGTGCCGGTGATGAACGCGTTGCCCCGCCGCTGCACCGCCACCGGCAGGGCCCGGTTGAGCGCGTCCAGGTCGCCGGCGCCCGCCGTGTACCGGAAGGCCGTGATCGAGGTGGTCACCGGCGCCAGCAACTCGAAGTCGCCGGACTCCGCCACCAGCTCGGCCAGCCTGCGCGCCAGCCACGTCGTGTGGTTCACCAGGCGCGTGATGCCCGACCGGCCCAGGTACGACATGGTGGCCCACGTCTTCAGCGCCCGGAACGGGCGGGTCTGCTCCGGACCGTACTCGGCGAACCACCCCAGGTCGCCGGCGTTCTCGTCCACCAGGTACGACGGCACCAGGCTGAAGGCCGCCCGCGCCGCCGACGGGTCGCGCAGCAGCGCGCAGCCGCAGCCCACGGGCACGCCCAGCCACTTGTGCGGGTCGAGGGCGAGGGAGTCGGCCCGCTCCAGGCCCGCGTAGTGCGGCGCCGCGCCGTCGGCCAGGATGCCGAGCGCGCCGTACGCGCCGTCGACGTGGAACCAGAGCCCGTGCTCGGCCGCGACGTCGGCGATCTCGTCCAGCGGGTCCACCGCGCCGGAGTTGACGGTGCCCGCGCTGCCCGCCACGCAGAACGGCCGCAGCCCGGCCGCCAGGTCCTCGGCCACCATGGAACGCAGCGCCGCCACGTCCATCCGGTACGCCGCGTCCACCGGCACCGTCCGCACGTTGCGCGCCCCCAGGCCGAGCAGCTGGGCCGCCTTGTGCAGGCAGCTGTGGCCCTCCTCGGTGACGTACATGACCATGGCCGGCCGGCCGGACAGCCCCTCCTCACGGGCGTCCCACCCGTCGGCCAGCGCCGCCCGCTGCCGGGCGGTCGCCAGGCAGATCACCGTGGCCATGGACGCCCCGCTGGTCAGCAGCCCGCCGCCGGGCGGGTGCGGGAAGCCGACGAGCCCGGCCAGCCAGCGCACCACCGCCCGCTCCAGGTGCGGCCCGGCGTGGTCGCCGCCCGCGCAGCTCGGGTTGAACGCCGCGGCCAGCGGCTCCACGACGACGCCCGCCGGGTTGGGCGGCGAGTTCACCCAGCCGAAGAACCGCGGGTGCCCGTTGCCCATCGGGTACGGCAGCACGTGCTCGCGCGCGTCCTCCAGCAGCGCGTCGAGCGGGCGGCCCTCCTCGGGCAGGTCCTGTCCGGTCAGCCAGGCCAGCTCGTCGCCGGGCACCGGCCGCCAGACCGGCCGGTCGGCGACGCCCGCGAGGTGGTCGGCCATGATCTCGGCCGCCTTGGCTCCGGCCAGGCGCAGCTCATCCATCGGGCGTGTCCTTCCATATGTCGTGCTGCCCGACTCCGCCCAGCTCCATGGCCAGGTAGTAGACGCAGTCGGTGGTGGCGTCGTTGGCGAAGGAGTGGCGGCAGTCGCCCGGGTAGTACGCCGAGTCGCCGGCCGCCAGCGCGTACGGCCTGCCGTTGATGGTCAGCCGCAGGCTGCCGCTCTCGACGGCGAGGTACTCCCGCGACCCCGGCGCGTGCGGCGCGAACTCGCCCGCGTCCACGCCAGGACCGAGGGTCGTGCGCATGAACTCGAACTCCACCTCGTCCAGCACCGGCGACAACACGCGCCGCTCCCAGCCGGACGGGTCGCGCAGCACCCGCTGCTCGGCGTGGCGCAGCACCCGCACCGCCTCGTGCGCGGGCTCGTCCAGCAGCCGGGAGATGGACGTGCCGAGCGCCGTGGCCAGCCGGTCGAGCACGAGCACGGTCGGCGTCTTGGCGCCCCGTTCGACCTCGGAGACCATGCTGCGGCTGATGCCGCTCAGCGCGGCCAGCCGTTCGATGGACAACCCGCGCGCCCGCCGCTCGCCGCGGACCCGCATGCCCAGCTCGGCCATGGACAGCCCGCTGGACAACACCCCTTCGCCGTCCATGTTTTCCACTATAGCGGCGAAATGTCCGCTTTAGTGGATTGTGCCGCCTGGTACGCGGCCAGCACCTGCTTGCGGCGCTTGGCCGGCAGCCGGTCGATGTAGAGGTGGCCGTCGAGATGGTCGGTCTCGTGCTGCAGGCAGCGCGCGAGCAGCCCGGTGCCCTCGACCGTGACCGGCCGGCCGTCGGCGTCGAGGCCGCGCACCGTGGCGCGGTCGGGGCGGGGGAGCGGCGCGTACTGGCCGGGGACCGACAGGCAGCCCTCGTCGCCGGTGTCGAGCCGCCGCTCGCCCAGGCCGGGCAGCTCCAGCTCGGGGTTGACCACCACGCCCTTGTGCCGCTCACCGGCGTCGTCGGGGCAGTCGTAGACGAACACGCGCAGCGGCACGCCGATCTGGTTGGCGGCCAGGCCCACGCCCTCGGCGGCGTACATGCTCGCGAACATGTCGGCGACCAGCGCCGCCAGCTCGTCGTCGAAGCGGGTGACGGGCTCGCACGGGTGGTGCAGCACCGGGTCGCCCACGTGCACGATCGGCCGGACCTCTCCCACGGCTCTCCCTCCAGGTAGACGCGACAAGTGTACGAGCGGAAGGCACATGTCCTGCTATGTCTCATATTTCAAGACATTCTCTCTTGAATAATGAGATGGCGCTATGGTGGCGTGATCGGAGCCGAACGAAGGGGTTTGCCGATGGACGCCGTCTACACGCACGGCCACCACGAGTCCGTGCTGCGCTCACACCGCTGGCGCACCGCCGAGAACTCGGCCGCGTACCTGCTGCCGCACCTCAAGCCGCACATGAAGCTGCTCGACGTCGGCAGCGGGCCCGGCACGATCACCGCCGACCTGGCCGCCCGGGTCGCCCACGTCACGGCGTCCGAGGTGAGCGAGGACGCGCTGGGCCTGGCCAGGGCCGAGATCGCCGCCCGCGGGCTGGGCAACGTCGACTTCGCCGTGACCGACGTGCACGCGCTGGACTTCCCCGACGACACGTTCTGCGTCGTCCATGCCCACCAGGTGCTCCAGCACGTCGGCGACCCGGTGCGGGCGCTGCGCGAGATGGGCCGGGTGACCAGGCAGGGCGGGTACGTGGCCGTGCGCGACAGCGACTACGCGGGCTTCGTGTGGTACCCGCGGGTGCCCGCGCTGGACGACTGGATGGCGCTCTACCAGCGGGTCGCGCGGGGCAACGGCGGCGAGCCGGACGCCGGGCGGCGGCTGCTCTCCTGGGCCCGCGCGGCGGGTTTCACGGACGTCACCGCCACCTCGTCCACCTGGTGCTTCGCCACGCCGGAGGACCGGGCGTGGTGGGGCGGCATGTGGAGCGAGCGCGTCCTGCGCTCCGCCATGGCCGAGCGGGCCCTGGCCACCGGCGCCGCCACGGAGGCCGACCTGCGGCGCATCTCCGAGGGCTGGCTGGAGTGGGCCGCCGCCGAGGACGGCTGGCTCTCCCTCCTGCACGGCGAGATCATCTGCCGGGCCGGCTAGGACCCCTCGCTCGGGTTCGGGTCAGAGGCCGAGCGTGTGGGCGCGCTGCCACTGCGGGTCGCGGTAGATCACCATGTCCGTGCCGACCATCTCGTCCGGGGCCGACAACATGGTGATCTCGCCCGCGGCCTGCAGCTGCAGCAGCAGGTCCCGCACCCGCGGCCCCACCGGCAGCCGCCCGGGAGGCAGGCCGAGCCCGTCCCTGATCGTGTCGGCGATCTCCGACAGGCGGAACGGGCCGTCGAAGTGCTCCACCACCCCGCGCACCATGGTCATAGTGATCAGGTGCTCCGCCTCGGCGTGCGCGAGCTGCCAGGTGACCTGCTCGCTGCGCCGCCCCGTACCGGCACAGGACGTGCACGGCCGGCGCAGGCCCGGAGCGAGATCCTCCTCCGTCGAGCCGAGGCAGGCCGAGCAGAGACCGTTCTCGGCGGCGTGCACCTCCGCCGTCATCCGCCCGGTCAGCACGGCTCCGCACGTGCAGGCGTACGCGTCGCCGGGCATCCCGGTCTGAGGGGAGATCGCATGATTCGTCATCGGTTCGACTCTACCGCCGGGTCAGGCGCGCAGGTCCGCCAGGCCGTGCAGGCGGCGCAGGGCCTTGCGTGCGGCGGCGGAGACCCGTTCGTCGGGGTGGTGGTCGATGAAGACGCGCAGCACCCGCGCCGTCCACGGATGGTCGCCGAACGCGAGGATGGCGATCGTCCCGGCCTGCTCCTCGGCGTCCATCCCCATGGCGACCGACTCGATCACCTCGCCGGTCTCGCCACCGAACTCCAGCAGCGCCGCGGCCATGTCCACCAGCACCCAGGCCAGCTCCTCCGGGGCGGGACGGCGGTCCTCCCGCCCGACCCTGGCGGCGATCACGGCGCCCAGCCGGGGCTCGCCGATCAGCCCCGACAACGCGAGCCGCCCCTCGTCACCGAGGCTGGAGCCCAGCAGTTCCACACCGACCGCGCGGCTGAGCGGGCTGACCTCGCCGATCACCGAGGCGATCTCGAACGCCGCCGCGGCCCGCTCGCGGCCCTTCAGCCACCCCTCCAGCTCCTCGGCCCGCTCGGCCCGCGGGTAGGAGCGCAGGGCGTGCAGCAGGGTCGCCGCGTCGGCGTCGGCGAAGGAGCCCATGACCGGGATGTCCTGCCCGGTGGTCTCCGCGATGACCATCCGCGCCGCCCACAGGCCGAGCCAGCTCAGCGTGTACGGCTCCTCCTGGCGTACCAGCCCGAGGCCCGTGAGCGTCTCGGGCGCCGCGTCCTTGAGCGGTTCGCGCGACAGGTACATCCTGATCAGTTCGAGCAGCAGCCCTTCGTCGGCGGCGAGCCGTTCGCGGCAGTGCTGCGTCCAGGCGGCCAGCACGGCGGCGTCGTCGCCCTCCGGTTTCAGCTCGGCGGCGAGAGGGGCGGCGCGCACGGCCGCCGCGAGCGTGGCCTCGCCAGGCAGCCGGACCGGGGGCTGCAGGGGCAGCGTGTAGTCGTCGTAGGAGCTCACCCGCCCATCCTGTCGCGAGATTTCGACTAAAGTGCCGCTGAAACCGAAAAGTAGGAAGAAAGGAGGCGCTGTGATGTTCCGCTCGTTCCCGGGCGCCCATCGCGCCCGCTTCTGCTTCTCGGAGGAAGCATGCGTTTCCGCACGGCCGTCAAGGACGACCTAGACCGCCTGCTCGGCTGCGTCGTCGACGAATCGATCAGCTGGGCCCATCCCGGACGGTTGCTGTCGTACCTGGACAGCGGCAACTACCGCCTCGACCGCATCTGGCTCGCCGAGGACGAGCGCACCGGCGAGATCCTCGCCCGCGCCGTCTGGTGGGGCTTCCCGGACGGCGACCGCCCGCTCGCCCTGGACTGCCTCTACGTCCACCCGTCGGCCGCCGACCGCGTGGGCCTGGCCGCCGAGCTGCTGCGGCGGGCCCACGCCGGGTACGGCGAGGCGCCCGAGTACCACGTCTTCGTCATGAACGGCCGGCGCGACCACCCCGCGACCGGCGCGGCCGTGGCCTGGCGGTGGGAGGCCGCCGGGCGCGCCGGGCTGACCGAGGAGCTCGAACGCCTGCGCTACGCCTGGACGGCCGACGACGCGCCAGTCCCTGAGCCGTCGCGGCGGCTGGAGTTCCGCGGCGATGACGACGACGAGGCGTTCGTGGCGGCCTTCCGCCGGGTGGCGGTGGGGACGCTCGACTTCCACACCCGCCAGGCGCTGCGCACGACCGACCCGGTGGAGCAGGCCCGGCAGGACGTGCGCGACTACCGTTCCATGCCGGGGGACCGGGCGTGGTGGCGGCTGGCGTACGACCGGGACGGGGAGCTGGCCGGCGTGGCCCTGCCGTCCGCCAACGACGCCGGGCCGGTCGTGGGCTACCTCGGGGTGGTGCCGGAACGTCGCGGCCATGGGTACGTCGACGACCTGCTCGGCGAGATCATCCGCTGCCACGCCGGGCGCGGGGTGCGGCGGATCGTGGCCGACACGGACGCGGGCAACGTGCCGATGGCGCGGGCCTTCGAACGCGCCGGATACCGAAATTTCGCCATCCGTCTGGTCCTGTCGGCGAATCCCGTGAACGCGTGATGCGCTTGGCCCGCCGTACCGGCGAAGGTGGGCCCCATGTGGGACATCGACAAGCTCGACCTCGACGCCTATCTCGCCCGGATCGGTCACGGCGGGCCGCGCACCCCTGACGCGCGCACGTTGCGCGCCGTCCACCTGGCGCACGTGCGGGCCATCCCGTTCGAGAACCTCGACGTGATCCTCGGCCGGGAGATCCTCCTCGACCTGGGCGGCCTGCAGGACAAGCTCGTGACCGGCGGGCGCGGCGGCTACTGCCACGAGCACAACCTGCTGTTCGCCGCCGCGCTGGAACGGCTCGGCTTCACCGTGACCCGCCACCTGGCCCGCATCCGCCTCGGCCGCCGCCACCTGCCCCGCTCGCACGCCACGCTCACCGTTCAGGCGGAGGGCCGCACGTGGCTCGCGGACGTCGGGTTCGGCGGGGACGGGCTGGTCGCGCCCATGCCGTTCGAGGACGGCGCGACCCTGGAGTCGGGCCCGTGGCGGTGGCGGCTCGGCCGCGAGGACGACCATTGGGTCCTGCGCGCGGGCGAGACGGAGCTGTACGCGTTCCGGCCCGACGAGCCGCACTTCCCGAGCGACTTCGAGGTGGCGAACTTCTACGTCTCCCGCAACCCCCACTCGCTGTTCACCCGCCACGTCCTCGCCCAGCGCACGACCGCCGGCGCCCGGATCCGCCTCCAGGACCACACCTTCACCACCGCCCCAGACCTGGCCGACTGGCTCACCACCGAACTCGCCCTGGACCTCCCGCCCGACGACGTCGAAGCCCTCCTGCCCCACCTCGGGCGGTGACCGCCCTCGATCGGCGTGGTGAGCGACACATGGCCGGTCGTCAGCCGAAGGCGAGCGCGCGGAACGCGTGACGGATGGTCATCAACGGCTGTCGATCCCGCGAGTGGTACAGCTTGTTCGTGAGCAGGACGGCCCATCGCGCCCGCTTGGGCGAGACCCACAGGCCGGTCCCGGTGAAGCCGTAATGGACGAAGACGTCGCCGCTGTCCCGGCTGGGATACCAGAACAGGCCGCGCCGGGGTGTGAGGTCGCCGGTGTGGATCTGGAGGGATTCCGTGATCCAGGCGTCCCCGTGACCGACCCCGGATGAGGGGCCGAGGAGGTGCCGCTGGAAGCGAGCCAGGTCGTCCAGGTGCGAGAAGACGCCGGAGACGCCGCACACGCCGCCGAGCAGGCGGGCGGAGAAGTCATGCACGACGCCCCGCAGGTGGGTGCCGAGGCCGGGGTCGAACTCCGTCGGCGCGCACCGCGCCCGCTCGGAGGCCGGCAGCGGACCGAACCGGGTGCCCGTCATGCCCAGCGGCCGCCAGATCCGTTCGGTGGCGAGGCGGTCCAGCGGGACGGCGGTGAGGTACTCGGCGAGGAACCCCAGGATCAGGGCGGCGCGGTCGGTGTACTCGACGGCCTCGCCGGGCGGGCGGTGCAGGGCCTCACGCAGGACGCCGTCCCGGACGGCCCGCGGGTCCGTTCCGTAGAGGGCTTGGAGGTTGGCCCGCAGCGGTACGCCGGCGGTGTGGGTGAGCAGATGCCGGGCGGTGACCTGGCCGAGCGGATGCCCGGCGACCTCGGGCCAGAAGCCGGCCAGCGGATCGTCCAGCGCGAGCCGCCGCTCCTCCCACAGGTGGCCGATGACGGCCCACACGGCGACGATCTTCGTCAGGCCGGCGAGGTCGAACAGCGTGTCGGGCCGCATCGCGGACCCGGGATCGGTGGGATCGGCCAGTCCGCACGCCCCCCGATCGAGCATCCCTTCGGCGTCGCCGAACGCCCAGACGTGTCGGGCCACGTCGGCGCGGACTGTCGGAGGCGGTCGTTAGGGTCCGGGCCATGATCGTTTGTTTAGGGCAGGCGCACCGCGCCGCCGGCGGCGCGCGGGCGAACGAGGTGGCCGCATGAATCCCTGGCTGGAGGTTCTCGACCGCATCGAGGCGGGCGACGACGAGGACCTCGTGACGTTCCTGGACGGGCTGAGCGACCTCGGCCGGCGGGCGGTCGCCGTCCGGCTCCCCGGCCACCTGACCGAGGAGTTGCGCGGCGGCTTCGAGGCCCGGTGGGAGATCGAGGGCCTGGCGTCCGGCTACCGGCTGGCGGGGGCGGCCTGCCTCACCGGCGCCCAGCAGGTGGCGGCCTGGCTGAACCGCAGGGAGTTGCGCCGGCCGCGCGCACCTGAGCAGGACGCCGACCGCATCGTGTCCCTGCTGCGCCGCCGTCCCGTGGAGTGGCGCCGTGACCTGGCCGCCCGGTTGGCGGAACGGCTGAGGCCGCCGGCCGGGCGCAGGTGGGAGCGCACGGAGGGCGTGCCTGGCTGGGATCTGGTCGCCGCGCTGGTGGCCGAGACGGGCATGGAGCCGCCGGACGGCGACGCCTTCGTCGCCGGGTGGGCCTGGCGGCTGGTCCTGCGGCGAGGCATGGGCGGCCGTGGCCTCGACGGTGATCCGCTGCTCGGGCCCTTGCTGCCGCGCCTGTTCGAGGCGCAGGACGTGGCCGAGCCGCTGGCACTGGACGGGCGCCGGAACTCCGGCGTTCTCGGTGAGCTGGCCGAGCTGGCCGCCGCGGGCCGGGGGCGGCGCCGGACGGTGATCGACGGTTGCGCGCGCCGGTTCCTGACCGGCGGCCCGGCCGAGCAGATCGCCCCCTTCGTCCGGCTGTGGCGGCTGCTGCGGCCGGAGCCGGAGGAGATCCCGGTCCTCGACTTCGTCCGCCTGCTGCCGGCGGCTGCCCCGCCGCTGGCGCAGCTCGCGCTGGAGGAGCTGCGTCGGGCCGAGAGCGCGGGGCTGCTGGACGACGAGCTGTTCGCCGAGGCCGTGGGGTCGCTGGCGTACCGTCCGGAGAAGAAGCTCGTCCAGTACGCCGTGCGGTGGCTGGCGGGGGCGCCCGCGCCGAGAGGCGGCGGCGCGGTGCCGGCGCTGGCCACCGTGTTCGACCTGGACGTCCCGGCGCTGAGGGAACGCGCGGTGCGGCTCGCGGTCAAGCTGGCCCCGCACGCGGACGACGCCGGCCGGGAGGCGATCCGCGAGGCCGCCGCCCGGCTGCCCGCCGACCTGCGTGAGCGCGTGGCCAGCGCGTACGGCGCGATCGCCCCGGCGGAGCCGGAACGCCCGGTCGCAGCCGTCCTGCACGCGCCCGCGCCGCCCGCCCTCGCTCCGCCGTTCGCCTCGCCGGGCGAGCTGGTGGCGGAGCTGCGGGCGCGCTGGTCCGAGGAGCCGCAGCGGTGCGAGCGCGTCCTGGCCGGGCTGGTCGAGCTGACCCACCGCGACCGCGACGGCGTGGCGGCGGCGCTGCGGCCGTGGTGGGAGGAGACCCGGCCGCGGCCTGGCGAACCCGACCTCTATCTGTTCGGCCGCCACCTGCACGATGACAGCGTCAACGGCCTGCTGATCCGCTGCGCGCTGGCGGTCGTGGCGCCCGAGCACAGCCGGCACGTGAGCACGTCACTGGCCCGGATGAGCCCGTACCGCGTTTCCAGCGAGTGGCCGCCCCAGAGCCTCGTCCGGCGGCGCCTGGAGGAGGTGATCGAGCTCTTCGAACGCGGGGAGACGATTCCCGCGCTGCTCGCCACGCCGACCGCGCCCACCGGCCACGTCGACCCCGCGACCGTGGTGCGACGGATGGAGCGGCTGGGGGACACGGAGCCGCTCGCGGCCGACTTCCGGCAGGCGCTGCTGCGGCTGCCCCGGCGCATCGACCCCGACCTCCTCGTACGCGCGGAGAAGCTGCCCTCGCAGGCCGGCCGCGTGCTGGCCGCCTGGTTCCGCGACGGCGGGTGGCCGGACCCTGCCGTCGAGTGGGAGCCGCTCGAGGAGACGTCGGGCCATGCCTCTCGCGGCTGGGGCCGCCACCTGCGGCCCAGGGTCGTGCCGCCCGCGGGCCTGCCCGCCTGGCTGGAGGAGCTGTGGGTGGGCAGACCCCACAACGTCTATCTGTCCCACCGGAGCGACGCCCTGTGGTGGCCGGTGATCATGCCTTCGCACCGCGAGGTCGTGGCCGCCTCTCTCGTGCGCTGCCGTCCCTGGCCGGCCGACGCCTCCGGCGACTTCAGGATGGCGGCCCTGGCGGCCCTGGCCCACGGCGACGGGCCCGTGGGCGCCGCCACCGCGGTCGCGATCGCGGCCGGGCTGGGGAACCGCCGGGACGAGCAGCGGGCGGCGGCGGCCGACGCGGCGCTCACGCTCGCCGCACGCGGGCAGTTCCCGGCCACCGAGCTCGGGCAGGCGGTCGGGAAGCTGATCCGGCACGAACTCGTCATCCTCAAGCGCATCGCCGCCGGGCTCGGCGACCTGACGGCGGCCGGCGCCCACGCCGAGGTGTGGCGGACGCTCTCCGTCGCCCTCCCGCTCCTGCTGCCCCGCCCGGGGGAACGTCCGCGCGCCGGACTCGGCGAGCTGCTGGGGGTCGCCGCGCGGGCGGCCGTGCTCGCGGGCGCGGAAGGCGAGATCTCGGGGCTGGCGGAGATGGCCGCGCGCAAGGGGTCGAGCCTCGTGCTGCACGAGGCTCGACGCCTGTACGAGGCCATCTCCCCGCACGGGTGACCCGTCACCGGCGTGACCTCCGGGTCAGTCCGGGTGGTCGTGGGTGAGGACGTGGCGGGTGAGCTCCACTCGGCTGTGCACGTCCAGTTTGGCGAAGGCGTGGCGGAGGTGGCTGTCGACCGTGTGCCGTGACAGGAACAGGGCCGTTGCCACCTCCCTGTTCGTCATGCCCTGCGCGACGAGCCGCACCACCCGCAACTCGGCCGGCGTCAACGCCGCCCACCCGCAGTCCCGTGGCGTACAGGTGTGAGCGCCCGCCGCCGTGGAGGCGGGCCCGGTCCCGCCGCCGCCCCGCCGGTCGTCGCCCGCACCCTCAGGCTGATCGCCGGAGGGGCTCCGGAAGATGCCGCACCGCCGATACACCTCGCGGGCCTCGGCGTGCCGGCCCGCCGCGTCCAGCGCCGCCGCCAGCCCGAGCGGGCGGGGCGCGTCACGATACAGCTCGATCGCCTCCTCCAGGCGCCCCTCGACGTGCGCGGCCGCGGCCGTCAAGGACCTGACGCCGGGATTGCGCCGTGCGAGGTCCCGGACGAACTCCCGCACGCCCGGCAGCGCGCGGAGCCGCGCCGCCTCCCACGGCTCCTGCACGACCAGGTACGCCAGCGCCCCCGCCCGCTCGTGCCGAGCGGGCCTCCCACCCTGGCTGAACGGGTCGGCCGGGGGGAGCGTGCGGTCGGGAGGGGCGGCGGCCAGGAGGAGGCGGCGCCAGTGGAGTTCGGCGGCCACCAGGCCGGGGGTGTCGCCGCACAGGTCGCGGGCGCGGTCCACGTGCGCGCGGGCCGCCTCCAGGTCGCCGCGCAGGAGCGCGACCTGGCCGAGCACCCCGAGCAGGACCGGGGTGAGGGCGGAGGCGGAGAGGCGGTGGACCACGCGCAGGCCGGTCTCCGCTTCCGCCGCCGCCTCGTCCACCCGCCCCGCCGCCAGCAGCAGGCCGGCCCTGAAGCGGTGGAGCAGAGGGGACGACCACGCCGTGCCGAGACGTCCGGACTCCCGTTCGACCACCGCGTACGTCTCCTCCGCCTCCTCGAACCGGTCCAGGGCCGTCAGCGCGGCGCCCAGCCACAGGCGGGGATGACGGTGTGCCGCCTCGCCCCCGGCCGCGTCCGCCAGCGCCACTGCCCGTTCGGCGTGCCGCAGCGCGTCCTCGGCGCCGCCGCGGAACAGCGCCACCGCTGAACGCGCCTCCAACGCCACCACCTGCGCGAACGCCTCGCCTGACGCCACCGCCGCGGCGGCTGCCTGGTCGGCCGCGTCGATCTCGCCCGCCATCATGAGCGCGTGCGCGCGTACGGCCAGCAGTCTCGCCCGCTCCCGCGCCGGCACCCCGGGCAGGGCGAGCGCCCGGGCGGTGCGCCGGATGACGCCGCGGTCGTCACCGGTGTGCTTGAGCGCTTCGGCCAGCCCGAGCGCCACCCCTGCCGCCTCGGCCGGCCCCAGGCTGACGTCACGGGCGTCAGCCACCTCACGAGCCTCGGCGAGCCGCCCCGCCGACGCCAGCAGCCGCACCACCCTCGCCGCGAGCCCTTGGCGCTCATGTGCGGCGGGCGTGCCCGGGGCGGCGGGGGCCGCCAGTTCCAGGGCGCGCAGCATGAGGTCGGCGGCGGCCGAGGGCGCGACGTCGGTCATGTCCTCGGCGGCGGCCCGCAGCTCCCGGATCGCCGCCACGTCGCCCGCCCGCGCCCCGTGACGCAGGTGCTCGGCCTGCTCGGCCGCCGGTCGGCCCTCGCGCCGCAGCACGGCGGACGCCTCGCGGTGCAGCGCCGCCCGGACCGCCGCCGGCAGGCCGTCGTAAACCGCCTCGCGGATGAGGTCGTGCCGGAACGTCAGCCGGTCGCCGGTCCCGGCCAGCGCGCCGGCCCGTACCGCCGCCTCGACGTGACCGAGCAGGGCGCCCGGCGGCGCGCCGAGCAGGCCCGCGGCCTCGTGCACGGTGAACGGCCGCCGCAGCACCGCGCCCGCCTCCAGCAGCCGCCGCGCCTCGGCGGGCAGGTCGCGCAGACGCCGTTCGACGGCGGCGCCGAACCCGGCGGGCAACTCGGATCCCTCGGCCTCGGCCACGCCGCCGGTCACGGAGATCCGGCCCTGCGCGCGCAACCCGTTCAGCACCTCCTCCAGCAGGAACGGGTTGCCGCCACCGGCCCGCGCGAGCTCCAGCACCGACGGGCCCGGCTCGGCACCGAGCAGCAGCGCGCAGAACTGGGCCGCCTCGCCGGGATCGAGCGGCGGCAGCGTCACCCGTCGCGCGCCCCCGGAGACGAGAGCGTCCATCGCCGCCCGCGCGGGGAACGGCCGCTGCCCCAGCAGCCACACCACAGGGGACCCGGCGAGTTCCGGGACGAGATGCCGTAACGCCAGGCAGGTCAGCTCGTCGGCCCACTGCGCGTCGTCCAGCACGACCGCCACCGGCCGGGTCAGGGCGGCCCGCCCGATCACCGCCCCGGCCCGCTCGACGGCCGCGAACCCGTCGGCCCCGCCACCGCCGCGTACACTCACGGGCCCGTCATCCCGTCCACCGGCGTCGAGCCGGGCGAGGGCGCGGAGGAGGGTGGAGAGGGGGGCGACGCGGTCGAGCTCGGTGGCGCGTCCGTACGCGACCGTCATGCCGCGCGCACGCGCGAGCCCCGCCGCCTCCTCCAGCAGGCGGCTCTTGCCGATCCCGGCCGGCCCCTCGGCGACCAGGGCGCCGGAGCCGGCCGCCAGCACCTCGGCGACCGCGTTCAGCGCGTCGCGCCTGCCCACCAGGTCCACGTCAGCGATTCTGCCCGCCGGAGAGCCGGGCGCGGACGACGACGTCGTGCAGGGCGTCCCCGGCCGTGGCCCGCTCGGGCAGCCGCGACGCCTCCCGCGCCTCCTCCAGCGCGGCCGTCATCCGCGCCATGTCCGCCTCCGGGTCCAGCCCGGCGGGCGCGGCGACGTGCTCGGCCGCCCGCTTCGTCGCCACCAGGTCCGGCAGGTACGCGGGCCCGTACGCGTACAGGCGGGTCAGGTCGGCCTCCAGCTCGCCGGTGCGCATCAGGTGGATGCCCGTGGCGAGCACGCGGAAGGTGTACAGCAGCGGTTTCAGCTCGCCGCTCGTGCCGAACAGCCGCCACTGCGTGCGCGCGAACCCGAGGTAGTGGTGGGCGTGATGCCGGGTCACGCACCCCGGGGCCAGCGCGACGAGCTCCTCGTGCACCGGCGACGACGCCACCACCAGCGGCGACAGCAGCTGCTCCAGCACGTAGCCGTTGCGCCCCAGCAGCAGCCGGCAGAACTTGGCCACGTCATGGGTGACGAGGTCCACCTCCACGCCGTCGCGCGTCCACGTGCGGTCGAGCGTCGCGGGGCCGTCGCGCAGCCCCGCGACCTCCGCGACCGGCAGCACGTGCGCTCCGCGCAGGTCCACGTCGGAGTCGGCCGAGGGGAACCCGTACAGGTGGGCCCCGCTCACCGTCGCGAAGACCGACGGGTACGGCTGCCCGCCCGGGATCTCCGCCAGCCAGCCGGGCAACGCCGTCACAGGAACTCCTCGCGTACGCCGACCAGGAAGTCGTCCACCCGGTCGCGGTCCGGCAGCGGCGGCAGGACGCTCGGGGCGGCGGCCAGCTCCGCCGACAGGGCCGCCCGCCACGCCTCCACCTCCGCCCACGGCACCTCGCCGCGCCGGATCGCGAGCAGCCGCTCCCGGTGCTCCCCGACCCGCACCAGCGGCTCGCCGTGCCGCACCAGGTGCAGGCCGCTCAGCAGCAACCGGATCATGTGCATGGCCTGTTTCCACTTCGGCCGCTCCGGATCGAGGCGGCGCAACTGGTCCTGGGCGTAACCGGCGAACGACCGGTGCGCCCGCTGCGACAGGAACGCCTCCCGCAGGCCGAGCAGCCGCCGCCCGGCGGGCGTGACCACCTCCACGATCGGCGACCACAGGCACTCCAGAACGGTGGGGTTCGCCTCCAGGGCGAGGCGGCAGAAACGCTCGACCTCCCACGAGAACTGCTCGGGCAGGGGCCCGTCCCGGTGCGTGGGCGGTTTGTCCAGCCGCCAGAACGCGGCGGTGGGGGCCGCGAACACGCCACGCCGGTCGATGTCGGAGGCGTCCGTCTCCAGCGCGTACGCGCGGGATCCCACCACCACGGAAAGGATCATGTCTTCGCTCACCCGACATATCTTGCGCCATGGGGGAGCGCCTGTTCTGATCGAGAAGTGAGCGGCTACGACGACACCTACCGGCACAGCATCGAGCGGCCCGAGGCGTTCTGGGGCGAGGCGGCGCTCGGGATCTCCTGGGACGAGACGCCCGCCACCGTGTACGCCGGCGGGCGGTGGTTCCCCGACGGCCGGCTGAACACCTGCCACAACGCCCTCGACCGGCACGTGGCGGCGGGCCGCGCCGACCAGCCGGCGCTGATCTACGACAGCCCGGTCACCGGGACCACCCGCACCTACACCTACGCCGAGCTGCTCGACGAGGTGGCGAGGACGGCGGGCATGCTGCGCGGCCTCGGCGTGACGGCCGGCGACACCGTGGTGATCTACATGCCGATGGTCCCCGAGGCCGTGGTGGCCATGCTGGCCTGCGCGCGGCTCGGGGCGGTGCACTCGGTGGTGTTCGGCGGGTTCGCGGCCGGGGAGCTGGCCGTGCGGATCGACCACGCCCGGCCCAAGGTGGTGCTGTCGGCGTCGTGCGGCATCGAGCCGGCGCGGGTGGTGGCGTACAAACCGCTGCTGGACGCCGCGCTGGAGCAGGCCGGGCACACGCCCGACCGGTGCGTGATCCTGCAGCGGCCGCAGTGCGCGGCCGAGCTGCGCGACGGACGCGACCTCGACTGGGCGCGGGCCGTGGCCGGCGCCGAGCCGGCCGGCTGCGTGAGCGTGGCCGCCACCGACCCGCTCTACATCCTCTACACCTCCGGCACCACCGGCTCGCCCAAGGGCGTCGTCCGCGACAACGGCGGCCACGCGGTCGCGCTGCACTGGAGCATGTCCAACGTCTACGGCGCCGCCCCCGGCGAGGTCTACTGGGCCGCCTCCGACGTCGGCTGGGTGGTCGGCCACTCCTACATCGTCTACGCCCCGCTCCTCGCGGGCTGCACGACCGTCCTGTACGAGGGCAAGCCCGTGGGCACCCCAGACCCCGGCGCGTTCTGGCGGGTGGTGGCCGCGCACGGCGTGCGCACGCTGTTCACCGCGCCGACCGCGATCCGCGCCATCAAGAAAGAGGACCCCTCCGGAGATTTCGCGAAAAAGTACGATTTGTCCGGCCTGCGCTACCTCTTCCTCGCCGGCGAGCGCCTCGACCCCGACACCTACCACTGGGCCTCCGACCTGCTCGGCATCCCCGTCATCGACCACTGGTGGCAGACCGAGACCGGCTGGCCGATCGCCGCCGACTGCGTCGGCATCGAACGGCTGCCCGTCAAGCCCGGCTCCCCGACCAAGGCCGTGCCGGGCTGGGACGTGCACATCCTCGACTCCGACGGAAACGACTGCCCGCCCGGCGTCGAGGGCGCGGTCACCGTCAAGCTGCCGCTGCCGCCCGGCGCGCTGCCCACCCTCTACCGCGACGAGGCCCGCTTCACCCGCTCCTACCTGGAGCGTTACCCCGGCCACTACCTGACCGGCGACGGCGGCCATCTCGACGAGGACGGCTACCTCTACGTCATGGGCCGCATCGACGACGTGATCAACGTGGCCGGCCACCGGCTGTCGACCGGCGCGATGGAGGAGGTCGTCGCCGCCCACCCCGACGTGGCCGAGTGCGCGGTGATCGGCGTCGCCGACCCGCTCAAGGGCCAGGCCCCGATGGGCTTCGTGGTGCTGAAGGCGGGCGCGCGGCGCGAGCCGGAGGAGGTCGAGCGCGAGCTCGTCGCCCTCGTCCGCGAGCGCATCGGCCCCGTCGCCGCCTTCCGTCGCGCCGTCGTGGTCGCCCGCCTGCCGAAGACCCGCTCCGGCAAGATCCTGCGGGCCACGATGCGCGACATCGCCGACGGCCGGCCGTACACGACGCCGTCCACGATCGAGGACCCGGCGGCGCTGCCGGAGATCGCCGACGCCATGAAGACGCCGTGAAGACGCCGTGAGGACGCCGTTGAAAGGGACATGAGATCGTCTGGCGAAGGCGCCTGCGCGACCGGGGCGTACGACGCATGATGGGACATCCCCAGTCCCCCGGGAGCAGGCCATGATCGAGACCCCGAGCTACGCCGATGCCCTGAGGATCCTCGGCTGCAAGGACGGCAGGCTCGTCAAGGTCGTCGGGTTCGCCTCGACCGCGGCGCGCACCGGATACGCGCTGGCCGGCAGCGGGCAGCTGGCCACGACGAGCCTGCGCGACATGCGCGAGGCCATCGTCGCCTTCGGCGAGGACGTCGTGCGCCGCATGCCGGAGCCGAGGGGCGGCCTGGACCGGTTCACCCGCACCCAGCGGCTGGCCGCGGCGCACGCCGTCATCGTCGTGTCGGCGTACTTCCGGGCGCTCGGGGAGGCGCGGCTGCCGTTCACGCTGGAGCGGCTCGACCGCGGCGGGACGATCTCCCACGGCGTGCCGACCCGGGAGCGGTTCGCCCGGCTGGTGGCCGCGCTGCTGCTGGAGCGCCTGCCCACGCCCGAGCCGCACGTGCCGTACGCCGACACCCGCAAGGAGGTCGAACGCGTCTTCCAGCGCATGTCCGAGGCCGTGGCGGGATACGTCGGCGGCCTGAGCGTCTGGGACGAGCTGAGCGGCGACGAGCGGCTCCTGCTGCCCCGGCTGCTCGCCGAGGGCCCGCCCGCCCTGGCCCTGCGCGCCTACGACGAGGACTACCGGTCGCTGGCGCTCGACAGCCATGAGTTCGGGGTGCGCAGCCTCGTCACCGAGCGCCCGCAGCGCGCCACGGCGTTGTCGCGGGTGGCCTGGCTGCTGGCCGAGCTGGCCCCGCCCCGCGTCGGCGACCGGCCGCTGATCCACCGGGTCAGGATGGCCGCCAACGCCCTCGACCAGCCGCTGCTGCTGGCCGGCAAGCTCCCCGAGGACGTCTCGCTGCCGCTGCTCGGCGAGGGCTACCTGAGCCCGCGCTGCCGGGTGGCCGAGCTGACCCGCGAGTCCGCGCCCGCCGAGCGCGCCTGGTGGGAGGAGCGGCGGCTGCTGCCCGACCCGGAGGCGTTCCTGGTCGGTCACCTGACCTCGCTGCGCGCCACGCAGGCGCCGCTGCTCGTGCTGGGCGAGCCGGGCTCGGGCAAGACCAAGCTGACCGAGGTGCTGGCCGCGCGCCTGGCCCGCTCGGAGTTCCTGCCGATCCGGGTGGAGCTCGGCGCCGTACGCGCCCGCGCCGGCGTCGCCGAGCAGATCGAGCAGGCCGTCGCCGCCGTGCCGGGGGAGCGGGTCGCCTACGCCGACCTCGTGGCGGCCGGCGACGGCGCGCTGCCGGTGATCCTGCTCGACGGCTTCGACGAGCTGGTCCAGGGCGGCGTGCACCGCTACGACTACCTGGAGCGGGTCCGCGAGTTCCAGGCCGCCGAGGCCGGCCACGGGCGTCCCGTCGCGGTCATCGTGACCAGCCGCACGGTGGTGGCCGACCGCATCCGCTTCCCCGAGGGGCTGCTCGCGCTGGAGCTGCAGCCGTTCGACGACGACCAGGTACGCCAGTGGCTCGACATCTGGGACCAGGCCAACCGCGCCCTGCTCGCCCGCCGCGACCTCAAGCCGCTGCCCGCCGAGGCGGCGCTCGTGCACGGCGAGATGGCCCGCCATCCGCTGCTCCTGCTGCTGCTCGCCCTCTACGACGCCGGCGGCAACGCGTTGCAGCACGACCACGGCCCCCTGGCCCGCTCCCGCCTGTACGAGGTGCTGCTGCGCGACTACACCGAACGCGAGACCGGCGGCGCCCATCGCGTGGCGATCGACCAGGAGCTCGTCCTGCTGGGCGCGGTGGCGCTGTCCATGCTGGCGCGCGGCAGCCAGGTCATCACCGACGAGGCGCTCGAACGCGACCTGCCCGCCCTGTGCCACGGCGGCGAGGAGGACCCGGGCGAGGACGAGCCGCGGGTCGACTGGGCGCGCCGGGCCACCGAGCGGTTCTTCTTCGTCCGCCGGGGCGGCCACGCCTTCCTGCACTCGACGTTCGCCGAGTTCCTCGTCGCCTGGCTGACCCTGTACGCCGTGCGCGACCTCGACCGGCGCCGCCGCCTGGTCGGCGACGAGCCGCTGGCCCTCGTGCAGGCCGTGGACGACGACCTGCTGTACGCGGTCACGTCCCACTCGTGCCTGGCCGAGCGCGGGCCGGCCGTCGGGTTCCTCCTGGAGCTGCTGGCCGAGGTGCCCTCGGCGGTGCGGGCCCGCTGCGTGGACCAGCTGGCCGGGCTGCTGCGGCGCTCCCTGCACGAACGACCGCGGCGGCACTTCACCGGCTTCCGCCCGGTACGGCACACGATGACCCGCCGCCTGGCCGCCTACTCCGCGAACCTCACCCTCCTCATCGTGGCCGCCTCCGAGCAGCCGGTCACCGTCTCGTCGATCCTGCGCGGGCCCGACCATCTGGAGCGGTGGTCGTCGCTGACGTACCTGTGGAAGGGGCAGCTCGGGCAGGAGGGCTGGGACGGGCTCGTCACCGCCCTCGCGGCCCGCCGGATCATGACGGACGGCGTGGAGGACGTCCTGCTCGGGGCGGGCGCGGACGCCGGCGGCATGGGCGACGTGGTCGTCGCGGTCGCCACCGGGCACACCCCCCGCCACCGCAGGCTGCTCGACCTGCTGCTGCGGGCGGTGGGGGAGGGGCGGTCGCTGCCGTTCCGGGAGCGCGCCGGCATCCTGGAGGAACTGCTGCGCACGGCCGGCGTCCGCACGCCCGCCCTGCACCATGCGCTCGGCGCGTTGTGGCGCGAGCAGGACGCCGACCAGGCGGAGCTGCGCCCCCTCCTGGAGGTCCTGCTCTCCGACCCCACCGACCGGCTGTCGACCTGGGACCAGCTCGTCAAGGCCGGCATCCCGGAGTCGGCCCTGTGGGAGATCCACCAGGACGCCCTCCTCCCGGGCGACCCGCGCCGGCTCGACTGAACGTCAGAGCCAGCCGCGTTCCTCGGCCACCCTGACGGCCTCCGCGCGGTTGCGGGCGCCGGTCTTGCCGATGGCCGACGACAGATAGTTGCGTACGGTGCCCTCCGTCAGGAACAGGCGGCGGGCGATGTCCGCCACGGTCGCCTCGACCGAGGCCGTGCGGAGCACCTCCGCCTCGCGCTGGGTGAGCGGGCTCGGGCCGGTGGTCAGCGCGGTCACGGCCAGCCTGGGGTCGACGACCCGCTCGCCCGCCATCACCCGGCGGACGGTGGCGGCCAGCTCGGCGGCCGGGGCGTCCTTCACCACGTACCCGGCGACTCCCGCGTCGAGCGCCCTGCTGAGATAGCCGGGCCGGCCGAACGTCGTCACGATGATCACCTTGCGGTCGCGGAGGCGTTCGGCGACCGCCAGGCCGGACATCCCGGGCATCTCGATGTCGAGGAGCACCACGTCGGGCGCGTGCTCCCGTACGGCGGGCAGGACCTCGTCGCCGCGGCCCACCTCGGCCACGACGTCGATGTCGTCCTCCAGCCCGAGCAGCGCCGCCAGCCCGCCCCGGACGAGATCCTGGTCGTCGGCGATCAGCACCCGGATCACGAGCCGCCACCCAGCGGAACCCGCACGTGCAGCCGGCAGCCCCCACCGGGCGGCATCCCCACCTCCAGCCGGCCGCCCGCGGCGCCGACGCGCTCCGCCAGCCCCGCCAGCCCGCTCCCCCCGGACCCGGCGTCCTGCGCGGCGGCCGCGTCGCCGCCCGGCGCGGGCTCGGGCGGGCGGCCGTCGTCGCGGACGTCCAGGGTGGCGGACGTCTCGTCCACCCCGAGGTCGATCCAGCAGTGGCGGGCGCGGCTGTGGCGCAGGACGTTCGTGGCGGCCTCGCGTACCGCCCAGGCGAGGAGGGTCTCCGCAGCGGCGGGGATGGGCCCGTCGGCGGGGGAGACCGCCACCTCGATCCCGGCCACCTTCAGGTTGCGGGCGGCCGTCTCCAGCTCCTCCGACAGCGACGGCGCGCGGTAGCCCGCGATGGCGTGCCGCACCTCGTCCAGCGCCCGCCGCGCCGCCCCCTCCACCTCGGTCATCTCCCGGGAGGCCCGTACGGGGTCGGTGGCGGCGAGGCGGGCGGCGAGCTGGCTCCTGATGGTGATCGAGGTCAGCGTGTGCCCCAGCGTGTCGTGCAGGTCACGGGCGAAGCGCAGCCGCTCGTTCTCGACGGCGAGCCGGGCGACCTCGGCGCGGGCCGCGTTCAGCCGCGCGATCAGCAGCCCCATCCGCTTCAGGCTGTCGCCCGCCATCGCCTGTGCCATCACCACGAGCGGCACCCACCAGACCCGCCCGAACGGCTCGCCATACCACAGCAGGACGCCCACCTCGAAGGCGGCCGTCGCGGCGCACGCGACGGCGAAGGCCCGGCCGCCCCACGTCGTGCCGAACGCGCTCACCGCGAACACGAACGACACGTACGCCCACGGCGGCCCGAACGCCGGCATCAGCGCCAGCCCCGTGACGACCAGCCCCGCGAGGGCCCACGGCCGCGGTTCGGCCGCCCGCCCGCTCAGTATCCGCCACATGATCGCCACCCAGCAGGCGGCGAACACCGCCACCCCGGCGACCACCGCCACCACGGCCCACGGCTCCGGCCGTCCCGACAGGAACGACCACAGCGGCCAGCCCACCAGCAGCAACCAGACGCAGGAGCCCACCCGGCCGGCCCTGCGGCCCCGGCTGAAGTCGAGCTCCTGCACCGGCGTCTGCACCCCCGTCACAGCACCCGTCACAGCACCCGTCACAGTCCCTACCACAGTGCCCGTCACAGTGCCTGTCACAGTGCCCGACGGTAACGCCACAGGCCCAGGGCGGCGAACAGCAGCGTCCACCCGGCCAGCACCGCCAGCGAGACGCCCTCCGGCGGCTGCCCCGCCAGGGCCCGCCAGCCCATGGAGCCGGCCTGGTAGGCGGGGCTGTACTCGGCCAGCGTCCGCATGGCGTCCGGCATGGTCTCCACCGGCAGCCAGAGCCCGCCCAGCACCGACAGCGCGAAGTAGACGGCGATCATGGCCACGGTGGCCGCCTGGCCCTTCAGGGTGTAGCCGAAGGCCACCCCCAGCGCCGCGAACGGCAGCACGCCCACCCAGATCAGCGGCACCAGCGCCGCCCACGTGCCGGCCGGCAGGCGCACGCCCGACAGCAGCGCCCCGGCGGCCAGCACCGCCACGATGCTCGGCAGCACCCCGGCCGCCGCGCTGACCAGCTTGGCCGTCACGTAGCCGTGCGCCGGCAGCGGCGTCACCGCGAGCTGCCGCAGCCAGCCGTTGCCCCGCTCCAGCGCGATGGCGCCCCCGACGAAGAGGGCGCCGCCCATGGCGCCGTACGTGGCCATCGACACCATCGCGTACGCCGCTGCGTCGCCCTGCCAGCCCCGCGGCGCGACGTCCAGCACGTTGGTCCACAGCAGGTAGAGGACCACGGGGAACCCGGTCAGCATGACGAGGTTCACCGGGCTGCGGAAGCCGCGCACCAGCTCCAGCCTCAGGTACGCGCCCATCAGCCCCGCCCTCCCGTCAGCGTCACGAACGCGCTCTCCAGGTCGGTGCCCTCCAGGCGCACGTCCCTGACCCCCTCGTACGCGGCGAACAGGGCCCGCAGCGTCGCGTCGGAGTCGTTCGTGCGCAGCGTGACCGCGCGGCCCTCGACGCTCACCTGCCGCACGCCGGGCAGCGCCTCCAGCCCGGACGGGTCCGCGCCGTCGAGCGTGCAGCGCACCTCGGCGCCCCCGACCAGCGCCTTGACGGTCGCCACCGGGCCGTCGGCGACCACCTCGCCCGCGGCGAGCAGGACGACCCGGTCGGCGTACTCCTCCGCCTCGGTCAGGTAGTGGGTGGCGAAGACGGCCGTGCGCCCGGCCGCCGTCCTGGCCCGCACCTCCTGCCAGAGGGCGCGGCGGCCCTCCACGTCCAGGCCGACGGTCGGCTCGTCCAGCACGAGCAGGGTGGGGTCGCCCGCCAGGCACAGCGCGAACCTGACCCGCTGGCGCTGCCCGCCGGACAGTGCCCCGACGCGGCGGCCGGCGAGCTCCTCGACGCCCGCGGCCCGCATCGCCCGCTCCGGCGGCAGCGGCCTCGGGTACATCCCGGCGACCGCGGTCACCAGCTCGCCCACCCGTACGTCCTCCAGCAGCCCGGAGTCCTGCGGCAGCACCCCCACCCCGCCCGCGCGCAGCGCCTCCAGCGGCGGGCGGCCGCGCACCGTGGCCGTGCCCGAGCCGGGGGCGACCAGCCCGAGCCCGATGGACAGCAGCGTGCTCTTGCCCGCGCCGTTGGGGCCGAGCAGCGCCACCGTCTCCCCTTCGCCGACGTCCAGGTCGACGCCGCCGAGCGCCGTCACGGGGCCGTACCTCTTGGTCACGCCCTTGAATTCCCATGCGTTCATGGGAACAGCCTGCTCGGAGCAGGGGGACCGGGTGTAGTGCCGTACGTCAGCCGGGCCCGTATGACGGATGTCATGCCGGCTCGGCGGGCAGCTCCACCGTGATCGTCAGGCCGCCCTCCTCGCGAGGGGTCGCCGTCACCGTGCCGCCGTGCGCGTCGGCGATCACCCGCACGATCGACAGCCCCAGTCCGCTGCCCCGCTCCGAGCGGAGCCGGTCGCCGTGCAGCCGCCGGAACGGCTCGAAGATCGTCTCGATCTCGTACGGCGGCACCTGCAACCCGGTGTTGGCCACGAGCAGCTCCACCCGCTCGGCCCGCCGCCGCGTCGTCACCCAGACCTCGCCATCGTGGTGGTTGTGCCGGATCGCGTTCTCCACGAGGTTCTGCACCAGCCGCTCGACGAGCACCGCCTCGCCCGCCGTCGGGGCCGGATCGAGCAGCCGGTGCACGGTCACCTTCCGCTCCGCCGCCTCCCGCGCGGCCTGGTCGAGGACGTGCTCGGCCACGTCCGACAGGTCGAACGGCCGCCGGTCGAGCACGGCCCGCTCACCCTCGGCCAGCGCCAGCAGGCCGTCGATGAGCCGCTCGTGCCGGGCGTTGACCAGCAGCAGCGACTCGCCCAGCCGCTTGACGTCCTCGGTGGCGTCCTGCCGCCGCACGGCCACGTCGACGAGCGTCCGGTTGATCGTCAGGGGCGTGCGCAGCTCGTGGGAGGCGTTGGCGACGAAGCGCCGCTGCCCGTCGAACGCGCGCGCCAGCCGTTCGAGCATAGTGTCGCAGGTCTCGGCCAGCTCGCCGACCTCGTCCCGGGGCCCCCGGTGGCCGATGCGCTCGGTCAGGTCGTGGCTCTGGGCCACCCTGCGCGCGGTCTCGGTGACCTTCCTGAGCGGGCGCAGCACCAGGCCCGACGCCTGCCAGCCGAGCCCGAACGCGGCGGCCGTCCCGGCGGTCACCGCGATCCAGCCGAACGTGCGCAGGTCGCCGAGGACGTCGTCCTGGTACGCGCTCCGCACGTGCATGCCGAACCCGCGGGCGAGCTCGTACCCGTCGGAGTACCGCGGCGCGAAGTACAGGTGGTGGTCGCGCGTGACCCTGATGAAGTCGGGAGTGAGGACCGAGCCCCGGTACTCCAGGCTCGATCGCACGACAAGATAGAGACCGGCGACGACCGGCGCGGAGATCATGAAGAACACGGCCGCGCAGGCCAGCGCGGAACGCAGGCGCACGCTCATGGGATGCGGTACCCCGCTCCCGGCACGGTCACGATCACCTGGGGCTCACCCAGTTTCTTGCGTAATTTCATCATCGTGGTGCGCACCGTGTTCGTGAACGGGTCGGTGTGCTCGTCCCACACCTTCTCCAGCAGGAGCTCGGCCGAGACCACCGCCCCCCGCGCCCGCAGCAGCTCCGCCAGCACGCCGAACTCCTTGCGCGCCAGCGGCACGTACCGGCCGTCGCGGAACACCTGCCGGTGCGCCCAGTCCAGCCGCACCCCCGCCCGCTCCAGCATCGGCGGGTCCGCCGGCCTGGACCGGCGGCCCAGCGCGTGCACCCGGGCCACCAGCTCCTCGAACGCGAACGGCTTGGGCAGGTAGTCGTCCGCCCCGAGGGCCAGCCCCGCCACCCGGGAGCGCACGTCGCCGGCCGCGGTCAGCATGAGCACCCTGACCAGCCGGCCGCGTTCCACGACCGCCCTGCAGACCTCGTCCCCGTGCGTCCCCGGCAGGTCACGGTCGAGGACGAGCACGTCGTAGTCGTGCACGCCGAGGCGCTCGAGCGCCGCGTCGCCGTCGTAGGCGACGTCGACGGCCAGCGCCTCGCCCCGCAGACCCTCGGCTATCGAGTCGGCGAGCATCCGCTCGTCCTCGGCGACGAGAACACGCACCCCGTACCCCCAGACAGTCGGCAAAGAGCAACCAGTGTGGACCAGATCGCATAACGCGCGCATAACCACTTCGGGTGACGCCGGCGTTATCCGCCACGGGCTGAACTGCCTGCCCACGGCCGGGAACCGCCCGGCCCGCGTCTCAGGGGTGGTTCATGACAGCCGTCACGACACGGCCGCACCCGGACGGCTCGCTCATCAGGACGTCCAGGGGTCACCGGGCGCTCTGGTGGGTGCTCGTGCCGGCCGTCGCACTGCGCGTGCTCGTCATGCTGGGCTACGACACCGCCCAGCTCTACTGGTACGACTCCTTCACCTACTTGGACACCGCCGTGCACCTGCGCCCGCAAGGGGCCTTCCATCCGGCGGGGTACTCGTGGTTCCTCTGGCTGCTGCGGCCGTTCCGCAGCGTGGAGCTGATCGCCGGGGTGCAGCACGCCCTCGGGCTCGGCGTGGGCATGATGATCTACGCGCTGCTGCGCCGCTGGTCGCTGCCCGGCTGGGCGGCGGCAGCGGCGGCCGTGCCGGTGCTGTTCGACCCGGCGTTCCTGCGCCTGGAGCACGCGGTGCTGTCCGACCTGCAGGTGATCGTCCTGGTGACGGCGGCCCTGCTGGTGCTCACCTGGCGGCCCGAGGCGTCCGTACGGGCGGCCGCGGCGGCCGGCGTCCTGCTCGCCCTGGCGGGCCTGACCCGGACGGCGGCCGTCCCGCTGATCGGCGTGGCCGCGCTCTGGCTGCTCGTGCGCCGCACGCCGTGGCGCAGGACCACGGCCCTGCTGGTCGCGGCGGCGCTGCCGCTGGCCGCCTACGCCGGCTGGTACGCCCAGCACCACGGCCGATTCGCCCTGACCGGCTCCGACGGGGTCGCCCTGTGGGCCCGCACCATGACCTTCGCCGACTGCTCGATCGTCCGGCCGCCGCCCGCCGAGGCGGCCCTCTGCCCGAACGGCACCGTCACCGACGCCGCCTCCGAGTACGTCTGGCACCCCCGCTCCTCGCTCAACCTCCTGCCCGGCGACCGTTTCTCCCACAACGACCTGGCCCGGTCGTTCGCCCTGCGCGTGATCGCCGCCCAGCCGCTCGACTACCTGCGCGAGGTCGTCCGGGACACCTCGCTCGCCTTCACCTGGGAGCCGGTCGCCCACCCGAAGCGGGTGCGCCCCCACACGTCCTTCCCGCGCGGCGCGTGGCCGCTGCCCGAGCAGCACGCCCTCATCGGGGAGGTCAGACGCGAGTACGACCCCGACATTCGCGGCATGAGCTCGGTGGAGCCGTACGCGTCGATCCTGGCCGCCTACCGGTATCCGTGGCCGCTCCACGGGCCGCTGCTCGCCGTGCTGCTGGTGGCGGGCGGCCTGGGCGCGCTGCGGCGGCGGAGCGAGGCGCTGCTGCCGTGGTCGCTGGCGATGGTCCTGCTCGTCGGGCCGGTGGCGGCGCTCGACTTCGACCACCGCTACGTCGTGCCCGCCATCCCGCTGGCCTGCGTGGCCGCGGCACCCGCCATCCGGCGGGCGGTGTCCGCCGCCCGGCGGAAGGCCGCCTCCGGGCGCGCCTAGGCTCCCGCGCCCGCCGTACCCGGGTACCGCGGCGGGAGTATCGCCCTGCCGGGAAGGGGCGCACTACCGTGCAGGTGTGAAGACGATTGCCCTGGTGTGCGTCCTGGCGACGGCCGTCTTCTTCTCCACGCTCATGGCCTACGGCAATCAGCCGGGCGCCCGGCCCCTCGACTCCCTCGGGTACGCGCTGCTGGCCGCCGCCGTGCTCGGGCTGACGTGGTGGCGCAGGCGGCCGGAGGCGGCGCTGGCCGTGTCCGTGGGCGCGGCGGCGGTGATCTTCACGCTCGGGTACGCCATCGCGCTGTGGCCGGTGCCCGCGCTGATCGCGGTGTTCACGGCCGTCGCCGCCGGACGGCGGGCGGCCGGGTGGGCGG